>JBAUYE010000142.1:0-17591 GCA_049584615.1 Candidatus Sulfotelmatobacter sp. | reverse complement strand
GCCAGCGATTCGGTTTTCAAATTACAACATTACCCGATTACAAAATTGCAAATTGTTCTCCTACGTTTCGAACCGTAACGCCACAATCGGATCGAGCTTCGACGCTTTGCGCGCGGGATAGACTCCGAAGAACACTCCGACACTTGCCGACACAATCAGTCCAGCGGCCACGGCCCAGAGCTTGATCGCCGAAGGCATGCCTACCAGCAAAGTAACGGATAAGGCGATCGTCGCTCCCAGCAGCACTCCCAGAATGCCGCCCGCGAGCGCCAGAGTAACGGACTCGATCAGAAACTGCAGCAACACATCCTCACGCCGCGCGCCCAGCGCTTTGCGGATGCCGATTTCGCGAGTGCGCTCGGTCACCGATACCAGCATGATGTTCATGATCACGATGCCGCCGACTACAAGAGAGATAGCGGCAATGCCGATGGTGGCAATGAAGAATGTCTGGCTGAAGTCGGTCCAGATGCCTAGCAGGCTCGAATTCGTCTCAATGTCGAAGCTGTCGTCGCCCCCGAGCGGGTCGTGCCGCCTGGCGCGGAGAGCAACGCGCGCTTCGTCGACGGCCTCGTTCAGGGGAACACCTGCGCTGGCAGCCTTGGCTGCAATCCGCAGGCTATTATTGTGCGTGCCATATTGTTTCAGGCAGGCCGTCATGGGAATCATCACGTAATTGTCAGCGCTCTGCCCCAGAGTCTTGCCCTTCTTCGTCCCTACGCCAATTACCTGGTAGGTCCAACCGTCAATGCGGATTTCCTTGCCCAGCGGATCCGAACCCGCCATCAGATGTTCGACGATATCGTTTCCCACCACGGCAACCGGAGACCGATTATCCAGGTCAGTCTGGTTCAGCATGCGGCCGGCGCTCAGGTCGGTATCGAGAATTGTAGGCATTCCGGGAGTGATTCCCCGCACCAGCGTATCGCTGATCTCTTGTCCGTTGTACTTCACATGGCCGCTTTCGTTGCGGGTGGAAGCGGCAACCAATACACAATGCCGGCAGGCGTCGGCGACCGCCTGATAATCCTCGATAGTGAGGTCTTTGCGCCTCTCACCTTCTAAATAGCGATCAACGTTGGTGACGGCCGGAGAAACTTTGAAGATAAGGAAGACATCCGCGCCCAGATTAAATATCTTCTGAGCCACGTAATCGTTGATGCCGGAGACGAAGGTGACGACGGCGATGACGGCAGCCACCCCGATCACGACACCGAGCAGAGTCAGCACCGAGCGCAACTTGTTCACCCATAGCGACTGCAGGGCAATTCGGATGGCTTCGGCGATGTTCATGGTTCGGGCTTTCGGCTTTCGGGCTTCGGGCTTCGGGCTTCGGCAAGAAATGGAGCCTCAGCGTCGGCCGCTTGCCGACAAGTCTAACAGCAACAAAGCCTTTCGGACTTGTAGGCCGAAGCCCGGCAGCCGAGGCCCGAAGCCCGTATAATGATTCTGTTGGCAGCTGGACCGGACGGTCGCTTTCCGCGTCTTCGGACGCGGGGAGAGGAAAGTCCGAACTCCACAGAGCAGTGTGCCGGATAACGTCCGGGAGGCCGGGTTCAAGCCCGTCCGACGGAAAGTGCCACAGAAAATATACCGCCCACATCTTTCAGGGTGAGGGTAAGGGTGAAAAGGTGCGGTAAGAGCGCACCGCCGCGGCAGCAATGCAGCGGGCAGGGCAAACCACACACGGAGCAAGACCAAATAGGAAGGGAGCCCAGGACTTGGTTTTTACGAATCAGGGTCTGGGCACGTGCCGGCTCGGCGCGTCCAACCTTCGGGTAGGTCGCTAGAGCCCCGCAGCGATGCGTGGCCCAGAGGAATGACCGTCCCACCGGAGCAATCCGGCGGACAGAATTCGGCTTACAGGTTCGGCTGCCGCAAATTTTTCTTTCAATTCACTCAAGGAGCACACTTCATGTCAGCACCCAGCCGTCGCCCCGAGATTCGCCGGCGCCGCGCCCGTCAACACAAGATCACCCTCCTCCGCAAGCGGCTTGCTTCGGCCCAGACCGACGTCGATCGCAATCGGGTTACGTCCAAGCTGCACAAGCTCGCCGTCGCTTCGCCGGGCCAGCCCCTGCTCAAGTAGATCCATCGCAGAGTGCGGTGCTAATGGCTGGCGGGGAGCCAGTCGAAGTCAGGCTACGCCCGCAGTCGACTTGGGGCTCGTTGAAGTCGACTGGCCCCGAGATTCTCCACCGCCGTGCGGACTCACGACCTCCTGATAGGTGTTCATGATTCGACGCACAGACTTTTCCCAGGAGAACCTTGCCGCCTGCCGGTAGCTGCGTTCTTTCATTTTCTCGCGCAAGGGCTGATCCAGAAGCACCCGGTGCAGCGCCCGCATGATTTCGAAAACGTTCTCCGGGTGGACGAGCACCGCAGCGTTGCCTACCACCTCGGGCAGCGACGACACGTTTGAGGTCACAACCGGAGTGCCATGGGCCATGGCCTCCAGCGGAGGCAGGCCGAAGCCCTCGTACAACGACGGGAAGACAAAGATCTTGGCCTCATCGTAAAAAGTACGCAGCACTTCGATCGGAACAAATCCCAGGAAGCGCACATCGTTCTGCACTCCGCTGCGGATCACCGTCCGCCGCAAGTCGGGATTGCCGGAAACATCGTCTCCAATGATGATGAGCTTCAGGTCAGGGAATGCGTGGTCTTTCTCCAACTCGGTCTTCAGCGCCGAAAAAGCTTCGATCATGCGTACGACGTTTTTGTGCGGACTGATTCTGCCGGCATAGAGCAGAAAGGGATACGTGACCTGGTAGCGCTCGGCAATCACCTGACGGTCGGCCGCACTGGCGTGTCCGCGAAGAAATCTTTCATCGATCGCGTTGTAGACCACCTCGATGCGTCGCGGCGGAATATCGAAGAGCTTCTCCATCTCGAGCTTAGTAAAGTTTGAGACCGCGAAAATGCGCGCCGCCCCTCGCAAAACCCGTTTGGTCAACTGAAAGTGCAGCGACCCCTTAAACCCCGTCTGCTGATGTGGCTGCGTGAGATGCTCCAGCATGTCGTGCACTGTCATCACGTAGGGGCAAGGCAGCGCGCGGGGGACGGAAAACAAATTCGGGATGTGCACCAGATCGCATTCCAGCCGCTTCACAATCGTGCGGAACTCCGTGAAGCTCTTCCATGAGCGTTCCGGCTCGGCCAAGGGAATTGTGTGAAAGTTAGCCGGCAGGGCGCCGATTTCCTTCACCTTGGCAGGAGAGCCGATGAGGAAATACGTGGTCTCATGGTCCAATCTGCCCAGAATCCGCACGACATTACGGATGTATGTACCCACACCGAATTCACTCATCCGCCGGATGTCGATGGCGATCTTCACCGAAGGCATTTAACCACAGCGGGAGCGCGGCTTGACAACAGAATTACAGAAGTTCCTAGCTAAGCGCGCACTTCCGCCTGTGCCCTGGCCCGGCGCTCAGCATACAGCGGGAAGGCCTCGCAAAGTTCAAGCACCTGCTTGCGGACCTTGGACAGCAGAGCCGCATCGGTGCGTTGCAGAAGCGCCTGCGCGATCCAGCGCCCGACCTGCCGCATCTCAGCCTCTTTCATTCCCCGCGTAGTCAGGGCGGGCGTACCGATGCGGATGCCGCTCGGCTTCAGCGGCGGATTCACATCGAACGGGATGGCATTCTTGTTGACGGTGATTCCGGCCTCGCCCAGCGCCTTCTCGGCTTCGCTGCCCAGCATGCCCTTGGAAAAGACATCGACCAGCATCAGGTGAGTATCCGTTCCGCCAGAAATGATGCGGAAGCCTTCGGCGGCCAGCGTCTCCGCCAGCACCTTCGCGTTGGCCACGACTTGCTTCGCATAATCGCGGAACTCGGGCTGCATCGCTTCCTGAAAACAAATCGCCTTGGCTGCGATGATGTGCATCAGTGGACCCCCCTGCATCCCGGGAAAAACAACCTTATCGATCGCCGCCGCGAACTCGGCCTTCGAAAGAATCATCCCCGCTCTCGGTCCGCGCAGCGTTTTATGGGTTGTCGAGGTAACGATGTGCGCGTGCGGCACCGGCGAGGGATGCACGCCGCCCGCCACCAGCCCGGCAAAATGCGCCATATCGACCAGGTAGAGCGCTCCTACTTTGTCCGCGATCTGGCGCATGCGTGCAAAATCGATGATGCGAGGATACGCGCTGCCGCCACCGATAATCAGCTTGGGCCGGTGTTCTTCCGCCAGCCTTTCCAGCGAATCGTAGTCAATCGTCTCCGTTTCTTTGGTCACGCCGTAGGGCACGATCTTGTACGTCTTCCCGGAAAAATTCAGATGATGCCCGTGCGTCAGGTGGCCACCGTGGGCCAGATTCAATCCAAGAATAGTGTCGCCCGGCTGGAGCACGGCCGCGTAGGCCTCCATGTTCGCCTGCGACCCGGCGTGGGGCTGCACGTTGGCATGTTCGGCGCCGAATAACTGCTTGGCGCGGTCGCGCGCCAGGTTCTCGACCACATCGGCGTACTCACAGCCACCGTAGTAACGCTTCCCGGGGTATCCCTCGGCATACTTGTTGGTGAACACCGAGCCCGCGGCTTCGAGCACGGCTTCGCTGACAAAGTTCTCCGAGGCGATCAACTCCAGACCTTCGTGCTGCCGGCGCGTTTCGTTGTCGATGGCAGCGGCAATCTGCGGATCGGCTTCGTACAGCGGGCGGTACATTTTGTTGAGAGCGGAATTTTTCATATCGTTTTTTTCCTAAGGCGTTTCGTATACGTTGGGCTGATGAAGTTCCATAAATCGCTCCGGCGCCTTCACCGGAGCAAAACCAAACTGTGAATAAAGTCCATGCGCGTCGCGGGTGGTCAGAACCCAGTGCCGCAGATCTTGCAGCGCAGGATGCTGGGTAATACACTGCATCAGCCACTTGCCGAGCCCGCGTCCACGGTGCGTTTCCAGCACGAACACATCGCCGACATACGCGATGGTTGCGAAATCGCTGATCACGCGGGCAAAACCGATTTGCGACTGCCCGTCATAAATGCCGAAACAGAGCGCGTTCTCGATCGAGCGAGCCACAACTTCCCGCGGGATGCCCCTGGCCCAATAGCAATTGGTCAGAAAACCGTGAACCATATCGAGGCTAAGGCGCTCACGGTCGGTACTGATCAGGAACTCGTCGCGCCGATACTCCATCACAGCTCCGGAATCGAGGATGCGAGCCGCCATGCCCACATTCTACCGCCTCACCGCTACTCAAACGCCGTTCGCAGAAACGAAGCCAGTTGCCATCCATCCAAGTAATTGTAGGGAGCCTCACCCATCGTGTAGTGACCGCAGGGAAGAACCACAACCTTGTGATCCAGTTCACGGCGCTCGAATTCCGCCACCACATCGCGCGAGAGCTCAGGCAGAAAAGTCAGATCGTACTTCGCGTAAATAATGAGCGACTTTCGCGGCCAGCGCGAGAATTGATCGAAATACGCCATCGGACTGACCGCCAGCCACGACTGGCGCAAGGTCTCCAGGTCGATCTGCGATTCGATGCCCTGCCGGATGTGCCGCGTCGACTGCCCATGCCACACCACGTCGGCGACGTACGTGGAAGCATGATTGAACGCCGCAACTCGAATGCGTGGATCGTGCGCTGCCGCGATGAACGCATAACACGAACCGAGACTAGTCCCCACGATTCCCAGCTTGCTGTAACCCTGCTGCTCCAGCCAATCGAGACAGCAGCGGACATCTACCACCCCCTGCCGCACCGCATCTAGCGTGCGGCCAATATTGGCGGAGACGGCATAATCAGCGCGGCTGATCTCGGCCGGCATTCGGATGTCGTGATAAGGCATGCTGAGCCGCAGCACCGCGACGCCCAGCATGTTGAGAACCTTGCAGAGGCTCACATAGGCAATTGCGTCCGCGTTCCAGTGCGGCAGAAGAACGATGGCACGGCGTCCACGCGCCGGGAACCAGCGCGCATTCACCAGATTGTTTTCCGGATACGGCGTTTTCACCGGCGCAGTGAAGCGCAGGAACTCCGCGAAAGTTCCTTTCACTTTCGCTTCGAGCTTCGGGTCCGGAACTTCGCGCGTGGAAAAAACCTGCACCTCGCGCTTCTCCAGTCGGAAGTCGCTTGCCGGCTTGTAGGAGTAAAACTCGTCGCTGGCGGCGACGATGCGCCGGTTGAAATCGACAAGGAACTTCGCGGGATCGTCCGCAGCCTGTCCCGGCTGCCAGCCATTCCGGCAAGGCCAGTCCCGCGCATATTCCAGCCCCCACTCCAGCGGACGCACCACGCGATTGTTGTCCACCGAGGTGAGCCGGTGCTCCCAGTCATACATCCATTGTGCGTAGCGCGAGGACATGTAGTCTGAGCATAGCAAACGACTGGGCGGACAATCAGCCCCACCGCAGCCAGCCGCGAGAACCGGCATTAGACGGGTGCAGGGAGCGGTCGGAGCCTATCTTGCCCTTGCGTAGGGGGGCGACTCCCCTTTTCCCTGCCCGTGGGCCCAAGGTTTGAGCAAGAATAGCTATCTGGAGAAAATCGACTTGACCGGCACAGATACCGCCAAGCAGAATCCGTTCCAGCAGTTTTCCCATGCATGGCGCGCTCTCCAACACCGAAATTTCAGGCTTTTCTTTACTGGTCAAAGCATTTCTCTCATCGGCACCTGGATGACCCGCGTCGCAACCAGTTGGCTGGTGTATCGGCTCACCGGGTCCGCATTGCTTCTGGGCCTCGTGGGCTTTGCCGGCCAGATTCCAACTTTCCTTTTGGCTCCTTTTGCCGGCGTCTGGGTCGACCGTCTGGACCGGCGGAACATGCTCGTGTGGACGCAGGTGTTGGCGGGTCTGCAATCTCTGGCGCTCGCCGGCCTCACCCTCGCCAAAATCATCAACATCCACGAAATTATTGCGTTAAGCGTTCTGCAGGGCTTGATCAACGCTTTCGACATGCCGGGCCGTCAAGCCTTTCTGGTGCAGATGGTCGAAGACAAACAGGATCTCAGCAACGCGATTGCGCTCAACTCTTCCATGGTGAATATGGCTCGGCTCGTGGGACCTGCCTTGGCGGGCTTCGTCATTGGCGCAGCCGGGGAAGGATATTGTTTCCTGATTGACGGCGCCAGCTATCTCGCCGTCATCGCTTCGCTGCTCATGATGAGGATAAAAGTCGCGCCCGCGAAACGCTCCCTTACCTCCATGTTGGGACAGCTCAAGGAGGGCTGGGCTTATGTTTCCGGCTTTCGCCCGGTACGAACCATTCTGTTGCTCTTCGCGTTGATTAGCCTGATGGGTATGCCCTTCATGGTGCTCATGCCCATCTTCGCGTCGAAGGTCCTGCATGGCGGACCGCATACGCTCGGGTTCTTGTTGGGAGCCACCGGCGTCGGTGCATTGATCTCCGCAGTTTCTCTCGCCTTGCGCAAGACGGTTCGCGGACTGACCACGATGATCCAGCTTTCCGCCGCGCTCTTCGGCTTTGGTCTGATCTGTTTTGGCCTGTCGCGAATCCTTTGGCTATCGATGTTTCTCATGCTGATCGTCGGCTTCGGCATGATGCAAGGCCTGGCGGCGAGCAATACCGTTATTCAGACATTGGTGCCGGAAGATAAGCGCGGCCGGGTGATGAGCTATTACACCATGGCCTTTGTAGGAATGGCGCCATTCGGCAGCCTGCTGGCCGGCGGCCTGGCGCACACTCTGGGAGCGCCGCATGCGGTCATGATTACGGGAGCATTTTGCGTTGCAGGCGCAGTCTGGTTCTCGACGCAACTGAAGGCAATCCGGCAGATCATGCGTCCTATCTACGTCGAGATGGGCATTATCCGAAGCGAGCTCGAACCAGCTCTGGAAGATCAGGTCGGACGCTGAAGGCAAATCGTTCTCTGAATATTTCTGCTCTGGATCGATCCTAGTCAGCTGCCGTACCTTCTAGGCACGCGCTTCGAAATGTTGCAGAGAATCTCATAAGGCGAGCTGTTAGCCAGGCGCGCATGTTCGAGGGCATCGACGCTGAGGCCATCGCTCGTGCCGAGCAGGATTACCTCATCACCAACGGCGATCCCTGGAATGCCCGTCACGTCCACCAGCGTGAGGTCCATCGAGATGCTGCCGATGATGGGCGCGTAGTGGTCGCGGACGATCACTCGCCCGCGATTCGAAAGCTGCCGGTTGTATCCGTCTGCATAGCCAACGGGCAGCACGGCAACGTGCGCCGGCGCCTTCGTCACATAAGTTCCGCCATAGCCCAGAGCCTGGTTGGCGGCGAAATCCCGCATGGAGAGAATTCGCGTCTTCCACGTCAGCACCGGCTTCACGGCAAGCCGCAGCGTACCGCCGCTCACTTCCCTGCCCGCACGCTGGAACGGCAGATAATATCCGTAGAGCGCAACGCCGGGCCGCACCATATTGTTCCAGGTTTCGCGCCGCGAGATCAGGGCGCTCGTGTTCGCCATGTGTATCAACTCAGGATCAAAGCCTGCCGCCCGCACCATGCGCTGCGCCTCTTCGAAGCGGCGCTCCTGCTCAGCCACGGAAGGCGCGTCCATAATTTCTGAAGAAGCCAGGTGAGTCGAGAGTCCTTCGAGATCAAGATGCGGAGCCGCACGCAGAGCTTTCAGCACCGCGGGAAGTTCAGCCAGCGCCACACCGAGCCGGCCCATTCCTGTGTCCACTTTCAAATGCACCGCATGCCGCACTGCGCCGGCAGCAGCGGCCTGCTCCAGAGACTCGATGTGCCAAGGTTCCCACACCGTGGGAGTGAGCCTCAGGCGGACGATCTCGCTCTCTTCACCTCGCCAGAAGCCCGTCATGAGCAGGATTCGCGACTCAATGCCTGCCTCGCGCAATGGGATCGCCTCATCGAGCGACGTGACGCCCAGCCAGGTTGCGCCTTCGGCCTGCAGGGCGCGCGAGCATTCCACAGCGCCATGGCCGTAAGCATCGGCCTTCACTACTGCGCACACGGTCACTCCCGCGCCCGCGTGCTTCACCACCGTGCGGAAGTTTTGCCGCAGAGTGGCCAGCGAGACTTCGGCCCATGTCGGGCGGGTCGCCACTCGGCTCAGAATTTCTACAGTTGACGCCACGGGCTCGATTATAGCGGCAGGGCCGCGCACCCTCAGGTTACCCTCGGGCTACTCCCGCGTGATGCTCCCCTCCTGTGTCGCCAACCCGCCCATCAGTTTCCCGTCAGCGAGAAGTTCACCGTGATTTGCGTTTCCACCTCGACCGGTTCGTCATTCAAGATGTAGGGCCGGTAACGCCATTGACGGACGGCCTCAATCGCCGCAGGCACGAGCATAGGATGGCCGGCCAGAACTTTGAGATTCTCAATTGTGCCTTGCTTGCTGATCACTGCCTGCAGCACAACCTGACCCTGAAGCCGTGCAGCCCGCGCCAGTGGCGGATACGCCGGCACGATCTTATGAACCAAGTCTCCCTCACTCATGTGGGAGACGGAGATCGGACGGGTCACGATAGCCGGTGCCACGGGCATAATCGGGCGTGTGCCCGCGCCGAATGAATCGAGCACTCCATTTAGCACGCCGGGCCCCGAGGACCCTGAAACATACCCACTCGGACCTCCAATCTCCGGCGGACCGTAATCGCCGGCTGCGGGAAGATCAGTCCGAAGTCGCGGAGATGGTCTGAGAAAGATGCTCGCGCTACTCGGCGCAGCGGTGTTTGCACCTGAGTGCGTTCTAACCGCAGGAGTCTCAGCCAGAGGTTCTCCCACGCTGACTGGCGTCGAAAGCTGGCGGAGCAAAGGCAATCCCATGGGACGAAGCAGCGGCAAAATCAGCAATCCACCGACGGCCAGTACCTGCAATCCGAACGAGGTCAAGGTGGTCAATCCGCGACGCGAGCGCTCGTCCCATGACGAATTGAGCGTGTCGTCAAACATCGTGTCCTCCTGAATGAACGCGGTTACAGCTAAAGACACCAAACCTTGCCGCGGAGGACTAGACAGAGCAAAGAAAAAAGGCCGCGCAGAAACGCGGCCTCTGGAACTTTTCCGACACTCGTGGTGTCGCGAAAAAACTACTTGGGTTGTGCGGTTGATGCCGGAGCTGCCGGCTTGGGCGCTGCAGGTCTCAAGGGCGCGGGCTTGGCCGATGCTCCTGTAGCCGGGGCCGGGGCGGGCACGCCGGATTGCGTGTTATAAGCATCGACTACCGCCTTGGTGATGTCCCCCTGCTCGCCGTACCAAAGTATCGGGCTCTGCGGCCACGGGTTCGAAGTGTCCACAATCATGGCGAAGCCATTGTCCTGCGCGTGCTTCACGATGACCGGGGCCATCTTCTGCAGAATGCGCTGAAAAATCTCTTTCTGCTGGTTCTGCGCATCTTCCTGAGCGTCCTGCACTGCGCGATCAAATGATTTCTTCTTGGTCTCGATCTGCTTGACCAGGGTGGCGCGGGCATCGTCGTTCAGCTTGTCACCCTGTTTCTGCAGTTGTTCCTGCAGACTCTGGAGTTCGTCGTTCTGAGCCTTCAATTCGCTTTGTTTGGGCTCCAGCTTCTTGCGCAAGACTTCGAAGTCGCGCTGGCCTTCGTTTGAACCCAGCACCGCCTGTTCAATGTTGATGGTTCCGAGCTTGGAACCGGTGCCGGTCGCTATGGTTGTGGTGGGCGCCGACGATGCGGGCGAACTGGCCGCACCCGCTGGGGCGGCACCACCGGTTTGGGCCCATGCAGAAATGATTGAGAAAACCGCAATGGCCAGGAAGGACCGCATAAACTTGCTTGTCATTGGATCGCTTAAACTCCTTGGAATGGTTCCGGTAAACAGGTCCCGGGAATGAACTCAGACTACCCTCTTCAGGCTACACCGGGCCGCACTCACGAGGCCCTCGTCCCGCGTGTTCTGACGACCGCTGTCGAGCATCACGTTGTCGAGCATCACCTGGAGACAAGACGCACTGGGTTGCGAGCGTCACACGCCGGGGTTGCGGACGTGCCGTCCACCCCTGATCAGCTTTCTCAATGGTGTGGATCAATAAGATTATAGAGAGCTTCCTCCAGCGGCGTCAAACCTTACCGCGCCGCGAACCTGCCTTGGAACCCAGCCTTGGAACCTGTCTTTAGAACGTGGTAGCCACAGTGAAGCGGAATGTCTTGCGCGGCTCACGCAACAGGAAACTCGGAGAGTAGACGGTCTCGGCAAGGTTATACGTGTAGTCACCAGCCGCCTGGCTCTGCCCAGATGGGAACATGCCGCGCGTAATGGGTATTGGCGGGTTCGCCGCGTTATCCAACCGCAGCGGGTTATACGCCCAGTAGATGCGGAAGGGCGCGTTGACTACCGGCAGGAACATTTGGAGTTCAAGGCCGGTCGACATTCTGGGGCGCCAGTTGGTCGTGCCCAGTACCTGCAGGTCTTGCGACGGTTCCGGGTTCAACAGAGAGCCGGGGGAACAGGTATTGGCGGTGGCAGTCTGCGACAGGACGGGACATCCCACTGGCGTCCCAATTACGGTCTGGTACTGCTCCGCCGCAATCTGCAACTGCGATCTTCGCAGGATGGGATCAATGCCCAGATCGATAAACGGAGCCAGAGCCACGGGCCCATAGATCGTAATGCGGTACTCCGCGTTGGTCACAATGCTTAGATCGCCGCCAGGGAAGGTGATCTGATCAATCGGAATGGGTATGGTCACATTGCCCGCCCGCGGATTCTGCGGGTTCAGGGGGACAGGCGTTCCATCGGCATTGGTCAGCGTGATCGATCCCACGTTCGGCAGGAACGCCACCGGGGACACCGAACGTATGTCAAACCCGCGCAGATCGTTCTCGCCGCCCATGTAAGCACGCTGGAACGGCGGCGCAACCAAACCACCATAGCCGGTGATGAAAGATCCCTGAACGTTGAAGCCCAGCGCATTGCGCCGGTTCTGCATGGGAATGAACTTCTTATATTGAATGATCGGCCGGACCGATCGAATGGTTCCTCCCAATCCCGCCAGCTCCATCCCCGCCGTAAACTGGTGTCCGTGGTGAGGCGAGATCGGACTGTCCAGCGTATTGAAAGAAAAGTTTGGAAAGATCTTGCTGGTGATGATTCCATCGAGGGCAACAGGGCCGGACACTCCGCGGAACGCCAGGAATTCAAACAAATTCTTGGAGGCCGAACTCAGGGCCGCCAGAGAGGATCGGTCAAAGGAATAGGTAATGCCCAGTCGCTTGAAAGAGCGATGCAGCGGATAGCTCAACGAGGATGTGAACCCGGCACTTTGCTGCGTGTAATTCTGCAAATTCTGCAGCACGGCGTTGGGCAGGTTATTCAGGTTCTGCCCGCTGAAGATAGAAAGCTGGCGGGCCTGATCGTATTTGGTTTTTGTGTAGTAGACGTTGAAGCCAAACTGCAGCGGCCGGTCAAACATGTAAGGCTGCGTGAAACCGAACCGCACGCTTTTCGCCAGGTTGCCAGCGCTGACCTGCATCTGCAGCGTCTCACCCAGACCAAGGAAGTTGTTGGTTGCGTAGTTAAGTCCCACGAAAGCACCTTCCAGGCCGCTGACGCCTCCATTGAGGCCGATGCTGTTCTTGCCTCTTTCATGGATCTTCAGCGTCAGATCGACCAGTCCGTCTTTCTCGTCGAGTGTGCGAATCGTGGTATTGGGATCGTCCGGCTTTAATTGATCGAAGTACCCCAGTTGATTCAAGCGCAGCAGGCTCATTTCCCAGCGTCGAGAGTTGTAAACGTTGCCTTCCTCCAGAGCGATCTCGCGCCGAATCACTTTGTCGCGGGTGGTGGTGTTGCCCTGAAACTCGATGCGGCGCACGTAGAACTGCTTGCCTTCGTCGACATCGATATCGAGATAGATCAACTTCTTGTCGTCGTCGAACCGGGTGTCAGGGATGGAGGTGAAGTTGATGTAGCCCAACTCGCCATAGGCCTTGCGCAGGTTCTCCAGGCCTTTGGCGACTTTCTCCTTGCTGAAGACGTCTCCGTCCTTGATGGGAAAAATGGCGCGCAGCGCCTTTACGTTCTGAACCGCCTTGTTGTTCTTGAAGGTGATTCCGCCCAGCGTGTAGCGGTCGCCCTCCTCGATGGGCATGGTAATGTCGACGGATTTGCCCCGCCCGCCCTGCAACAGCGGGACATGGGCGCCGGCGTGTCCGGTATCGTGAATTTCCGTCTTGGGCTGGGCCACGTTGGCCTTGAAATACCCGCGATTCTGGTATTCATTGCGGACGCGTTCCGTATCTTCGTCCAGCTTGGTGGCGTCGTAGGTGCGGGCGAAGATGTCTTCCAAAAAGATCGAGTGCGGGATGCCGATGGGCCGCAAGTTCTTCATGGCGTAACGCAGCACCCGCGTTTTGACGTTCTTGTTGCCCTGGAATGTGATCTTGCCCACCTTGACCTTGGGACCTTCTTTCACCACAAACGTGATCCCAACCGCAGCCGGCGGAATCTGCCGTACTTCCGTCCGGATGGTGGAAAACTGCCGCCCATGTTCGGCCAGGAGGCCTTTGATTGTTACTTCGGCCTTCTTGACTTTTGTGGGGTCGTATTGACTCTCAACCGATAATCCCACCTTCGCTTCCTTGAAGCGATCCAGCACGTCGCTGGTAGAGACTGAACTCAGGCCCACATAATTGATCTCGCGGATCGTCGGTTTTTCCTTAACCGTGATAATCAGCCGCCACCCCTTCGGAGTCTGTTCCCGGCTAAAGCGGATGTCCTCGAAATAACCTGTATTCCACAGCGAGTTGAAATCGCGCTCCAAGGCGGCCGGGTCGTAAATGTCCCCGGGATGGGTGAAGATACGCGCCTTGACCGTCTCGGCAGGAATCCGGCGGTTTCCCTGAACATTGATCTCAGAGATTATGTCGCTTTGCGCCCAACTGGCCGGAGTAGAAAGCAGCACCAGAGCGGCAGCGATCCCGAGCAAGCATCCCATCCCCTTCGTCGCACGGCAAAGCCGTGCGAATGAAGAAGATGGAGGATTAGCAGTGCCGGAAGAACCGGGGCCGTGCCCGGACACAGCAATGTCTCGATGAGAGCAAAGATGAATCGCTACGACCTCAGCCTCTGGGATATAGGAAAACGATCATTATACGGTAGATAAACGGAAAGCGTCCAAGCTGCCACTCTTGGCGGTGGCTTCATGGAAAGGGCTTGGCCAACTCCACCTCCACCAAGACGGAATAAAACGTGGCGGAGTTGCCCAGGTCGGAAAGTTTTTCTGAGGTCAACCCATTGATATTCCGGAATTCAGGTCGAACTGGGCCAGGTCCGGCCTCGCCAAGTAGAGTGTCCCTACTTCAACTCCAGAACTTCCTTCTCTTTGGCCTTGCTCATCTCTTCCATCTTCTTGATTTCGTCGTCGGTGAGTTTCTGGATCTCCTCCAGCGACCGCTTCTCGTCGTCCTCGGTGATCTTCTTGTCTTTCATTGCCTTCTTGATGGCGTCGTTGCCGTCGCGGCGAATATTCCGCACCGCGGTGCGATGTTCTTCGAGCACTTTGTGCAGATGCTTCACCATTTCCTGGCGGCGCTCCTGCGTCAGCGCCGGCACGGGCACGCGGATCAACTTACCGTCGTTCATTGGATTGAGCCCGAGTTCGGCAGAGCGGATCGCCTTCTCGATCGCACCCACCTGTGACGGATCAAAAGGCTGGACGGTAATCATCTGCGGTTCCGGCGCGTGCACCTGCGCGATCTGGTTCAGCGGCATCTGCGAGCCGTAATAGTCGACGTTCACGCTGTCCAGCATGTGCACCGAGGCACGCCCGGTGCGTGTGGCCGCCATCGCTTTCCGAAAATCTTCCACTGCCTTCTCCATCCGCGTTTTCAGTTGTACGTAAGTTTCTTTCAGGCCGGGAATCGCGGCCATGCTCGCTTGAGCCATATCAGTCAACTCCGTAAGACATTAAGAATCAAAACGCTGAATTATAAACCCAAAAGAAATCTGCCACGGATTTTCACGGATTACTACGGATCAGAACGAAAAAGAGAATCCGCGTGAATCCGTGAAGATCCGTGGCCAAGCTCTAGGCGCTTACCCGCGAACCGATGTTTTCTCCGCTGACCACACGGCGAATATTTCCATGCTGATTCAGGTTGAAGACGATGATGGGCAGGTTATTGTCTTTGCATAAACTGATGGCCGTGGAATCCATCACCTTCAGCCCAAGCTTCAGAACATCCATATAGGAAATGTGATTGAACTTCTTGGCGCCATCGACCTTCATCGGGTCGGCATCGTAGATCCCGTCGACCTTGGTGGCCTTCAGAATCACATCCGCCTTGATCTCCATGGCTCGCAAGGATGCTGCCGTGTCCGTCGAAAAATACGGGTTTCCGGTCCCGCCGGCGAAAATCACAACGCGTCCTTTTTCCAGATGCCGGATGGCGCGCCGCCGGATAAACGGCTCGGCTACCTGTTTCATCTCGATTGCGGATTGCACGCGGGTGTAGACTTTTTGCTTTTCGAGCGCATCCTGCAGCGCCAGTGCGTTGATCACCGTGGCCAGCATTCCCATGTGATCGGCGGAGACGCGGTCCATGTCTCGGGCCTGGTCGGCCACGCCGCGAAAGAAGTTGCCGCCACCTACCACGATCGCAAGCTGCACCCCCAACGTGTGCACGTCGGCCAACTCTGCAGCGACCTCGTGGATGCGCGCCGTATCCACACCAAAGCCCTGATTGGCAGCCAGGGCTTCTCCGGAAAGCTTGAGCAGAACGCGTTTGAAGGCAGGAGCTTCCATAGTCGTAGCGCCGGCGTCCCGCCGGCTCATAGCGAATCTACTCGCGCGAAAAAAAAGGCGCCGGAGGCGCCTCGAAATTACTCAGCTTTCTGTTCCGTAGGCTTGGTGACGGCGACCGTCTCGCCCGCATCGCCCACCTTGAAGCGCGCGAAGCGCCGTACGCTGATGTTCTCGCCCAGCTTGCCGATCTTCGCCGCGATTAGCTGCGCAATCGAGATGGTCTGGTCCTTGATGAAAGGCTGCTCCAGAAGGCAAACCTCCTCGTAGAACTTCTCCATTTTGCCGGCGACCATCTTCTCGGCAATATTCTGCGGTTTGCCAGAGGCCACGGCTTGCGCGATGTAGATCTCTTTCTCGCGCTCGAAGTCGGCCTTGGTCACATCTTCCTTGCGGACGAACTTCGGGTCGCTGGCCGCGATGTGCATCGCGATATCGTGCACCAGCTCCTTGAAGTCATCGGTGCGCGCCACGAAATCGCTCTCGCAGTTCACCTCGACCAGCACGCCAATCTTGCCGCCGGCGTGAATGTAGCTGGTCACCGCGCCTTCGCTAGTCACGCGCGTCGCCTTCTTGGCCGCAACCGAAACGCCCTTCTTGCGCAAAATCACAACCGCCTGCTCCATGTCGCCCTTGGCTTCGGTCAGAGCCTGTTTGCAATCCATCATCGGAGCGCCGGTCTTCTCCCGAAGGTCTTTCACTTGTGCTGCGGAAATATTTGCCATAGTCGTGCTCATCAGTTAAGAGTCCTTGTGAATTCTAGGTTCGTGCCGAGGTTTCAAGGTTTCAGAGTTTCAAGGTTTCAAAGACGACAACCTGCCCGTCCGCGTGCACTTTGAAACTCTGAGACCTTGAAACTTTGAAACTTGCTTCCTACAAACTTTGACCCGCGCCGGGAATTTTCTAAGCATGACCCGCGCGGGTCTGATGTCAAACGCCCGGTTTGTTTCGACTGGCCACTGATCACTGACCACTGGCCACTGTTTCTAAACCGTCTGGCTCTCCACCTTGATCGGAACGTCCCCATCCTCGTTGGCGACCGGCTTCTTATGCGTCCCCGGACCCAGCACTTCTTCCATGCTGATGTTTTCGCCGATATCCGCCAGATCAGAGGCTGCGGCGGCTTCCTGGGCGCGAATCTCGAGCGCGGCCGCCGCATCTTCCGCTTGCTGCAGTTCCCGAGCCTGCGCCTGTTCGGTCGCTGCCGTCATGTCAGCAACCTGTTTGTCGGTCATCAGCTGCGCACCCTCGGCAATCGACTCCGAAATCTTTGAAGTAAAGAGCCGGATCGCGCGCAGCGCATCGTCGTTGCCCGGAATCACGTAATCCACTTCGCTCGGATCGCAATTCGTATCCACCACCGCGACCACCGGAATACCCAGCTTGCGGGCTTCTCGAACTGCGATCTGTTCTTTATTCGAATCAATCACGAACACCGCATCCGGCAACCGGCTCATATTTTTGATGCCCGCCAGGTTGGCCTGCAAATGTTTGCGCTCGCGCTCGAGCTTGATGACTTCTTTTTTCGGCAGCAGCTCGTAGCGGCCATCCGTGGCCATCTCGTCGAGTTCCTTCAGCCGCTTCACCGACTTCTGCACCGTGACCCAGTTGGTGAGCAGTCCGCCCAGCCAGCGCTGGTTGATGTAGAAGCCGCCGCATTTCGTGGCCTCTTCGGCGATTGCATCCTGCGCCTGGCGCTTGGTGCCCACGAACAGCACGATCTTGCCGTCGGCCGCCAGTTCCTGTACGAATTTCGACGCTTCCTTGAACATCTTCAGCGTCTTCTGCAGATCGATGATGTAGATCCCGTTGCGCTCTCCGAAGATGTATTCCTTCATCTTAGGATTCCAGCGCTTCGTCTGATGCCCGAAGTGAACACCCGCTTCGAGCAACTCCTTCATGGTGATAGTAGCCAATG
>JBAUYE010000141.1:0-2037 GCA_049584615.1 Candidatus Sulfotelmatobacter sp. | reverse complement strand
GACTCCGGCAGACGCTACTAGGTTCCCAAGGTCACACGGATAAGCTGATTTTTGAGGCAAAATTACGGTTCCGATCCGCATCCTCGCCGCGCGATCAGCAACTCAAAACTCCAAATACAGTCCCTGTTCTAGAATGCCACCCGGAAATAACTCCCTGATGCCGCCCTGCTATTTCCCGGTCCGATTTTTACCTTTTGCACGCAGATCCTGCAGCAAAATGTGAAAGTTGGGGAGTAGGATTGCGACGTTCGCAGGCCAGAGAAATCGCAAAATTCCCTGCAATTTTCCCTGTTGGCGGGGAATTCGGCCGGAGCGATCGAAAAGAACGCGGCATCGGGGGGCTGTGGGGGGCTGTATTTACCATCTTGACATCTGAGTCGCAGAGGTGGGAGACTAGAGATGAGTATTTTTGCCTCCCCTAAGAGAGCGTGCGTCAGGCTCTGAAATAGACTTCCTTTCCGGTCCACCCTTTTGAGCAACATGCGGCGCCATGCGCCGAGTGGAGCGTCATGGACGCGTGTTTTGGAAGCCAATCTTCGCTAGGAGTTGGCCCGACATGGCCGTATCGCTCCCTGGTTCGCTCGTCTCCTCCATCACGCGGTCTCGCCTCCTTACTTCGTCAAGGGACGGGCTGACTTTTCGGTGCGCGCGGAATGCCGCAGCGTGGGGATGCCGGTGAAGTCACGACGTCAATCAGCGGCGGAGCGCAGAATCCCGCCGGCGCCGGCTCATGCTACCGAGGCGAAGAGTACGCCCGGCGACTCGACCCCTTTTGGGGCGAAATCTTCTTTGCCGATGCGCCGGTCGCCATCCCCGCACCGGTTCAATTTTGGCGCGCGAGAAAGCGAACCGGCTGAGCAGGTGATGCGCGCAGACGTTGCACTCGATTTGGTGTTGGAGCAAATTGTTTCTCAAACGCGACTCTCCACTTGCGCGACCGGCGCCTTCATCGGTTTCGTGCGCAGTGGCCAGCTGGTCTCCCGTGCCCTGAACGGGGCCACCTCCGCTGAGTTTGTCGCGTATTTGCGCCGGGACCCACGCATGGTGGATGCTTGCCTGCGCACCTCTGCGCTGCAGTATTGCCGTAACTCTGAGAACTTCCCTGGCCTCGATGTGTCGGTTTGCCGCAGCCTGGGCGCTCGCTCCATCGTGCTTGTCCCTGTGCAGAACGCCGCGGAGGAGAAACTCGGCGTGCTCGGCGCCTTCTCTTCTCAAGCGGATGCATTTACGTCTGGCGATCTTGTGGCTATACAGTCGATGTCCCAGCGGGTTGCTGACACGATTGCGCGGGTGGATGAACTTGCTTCTAGCTCCGCGGCCCACGTTCCGGTTCCGGTGCAAGAGATCAGCAGCCCACGCTCCCAGGTTCTCGCGGAATCCATAAAAGCTAAAGCAATCGCACTCGCATCCGGAGCACGAAGATCGCTGTTGGCCGCTCTCGTGGTAGGCACCTTGCTTCTCGCCGGTTGGGCTCTGAGCAGGAACGTTCCGCATGACGGACTGCACCTGTTCGCCAGGAATTCCAGAGCTGTCGTGCGACAACCCTCAGCGCCTGCACAAATGCCCACCCTTCCTGATCCTCTAATGGTTCAACCCGTGAAGCCGGCGGCTGTCGTCCCGGTTCCCGCCGAACCTTTTCCTGGCAAATCGGTTCCTGCCAAATCGGTTCCTGCCAAACCTTCCCTCCCTAAATCTTCAAAGCCGCTGTCAGTTCGCGCAAAGCACCATGTGCCTGACTTGCAGATTGAGAACACACTTGACGGTGACTCTGGGCTGCTTGTGTTTGAAGATACAAGCGGGGAGGGCGCATCAACGACTTCCCATGATTCGGGCACAAGAAGTGCTTCCGCCTCATCACCTCCCCGGATGGTTCCCGAGCAAACCTCGCTGGCGCGCGTCTTAGAGCGCGTCGAGCCCGAATATCCGGACACTGCCAAGGCCCATCATATTCAAGGGATTGTAGTGCTTGACGTTCTAGTAGGCGGGGACGGAAGAGTTCAGCGACTTAGTCCGGTGCGCGGATATCCTAGGCTGGTG
>JBAUYE010000140.1:0-15959 GCA_049584615.1 Candidatus Sulfotelmatobacter sp. | reverse complement strand
CGCTCGGGAAATGCGACCGCTGCGGAACCGTAGTCGAGCCGCGTTTGTCCGAACAATGGTTCATCAAAATCCAGCCGCTGGCGCAAAAAGCAATCGAGGCCGTAGAAAGCGGCGAGATCACCATTGTTCCGGAGAACTACAAACAGATTTACCTGAACTGGATGAACAACATTTATGACTGGTGCATCTCGCGCCAGTTGTGGTGGGGACACCGCATTCCGGCGTGGACCTGTGACGGCTGCAAGGAAGTGATCGTTGCGCGCGAAGCTCCGGCGAATTGTCCAAGATGCGGCGGCAAAAAGCTCGAACAGGTTTCCGACGTGCTCGACACCTGGTTTTCATCGGGACTTCTGCCGTTCACCACTTTGGGCTGGCCGGAGAAAACTCGCGACTTGGAAGTTTTTTATCCGACCACGCTGCTGATCACCGCTTACGAGATTCTTTTCTTCTGGGTAGCGCGCATGATCATGTTCGGCTGCCACTTCATGCAAGGACATGAGCAGGATCTCGCGATCAAGAAAGCCAGCGGCTGGGCGGAAAAGAAGGACGACAGCGTGCCCTTCCGGCAGGTGTACATCCATGCCCTGGTGCGCGATGCTGACCGGCAGAAGATGTCGAAGACCAAAGGCAACGTGATCGATCCTCTGGAGATCATCGACCGCTTCGGCACCGATGCGACGCGCTTCACACTGGCAGCCATGGCTGCGCCCGGTACCGACATCGCGTTCAGCGAAAGCCGCACCGAGGGCTACCGCGCCTTCGCCAACAAGATCTGGAACGCGGCGCGATTCATGTTCATGAATGTAGACCGACTCGAATGTGGCGCGGGCATTCTTGCCCGCGAAATCTCACGAGGAGCAAGGGGAATTCCAGCATACCAGCCCGTAACTCTAGAGGACCGCTGGATTCTCTCCCGCTTCAACCGTGTGACCGCGGAAGTGAACGACGCCCTCGAGACTTATCGCTTCCACGAAGCCGCCAACCGCATCTACGATTTTTTCTGGGGAGAGTTTTGCGACTGGTATATCGAACTGATCAAGCCCCGCCTCAACTTTGAAGAAGGCGCTGACAAAACCCAAGCGAGCCTCGCATGCACCAATCTGGTCAATTTGTTCGACGCGTCACTGCGCTTGCTGCATCCGGTCATGCCCTTCATCACCGAAGAAATCTGGCAGGCGATGTATGAAGGCCATCCGCCGCTGAAGTCGATCGCGCTGGCGCCCTATCCGCAGCCCGACGAGAAGCAATTCGATCTGAACGCCGAGACGGAGATGGCGATCCTTCAGGACTTAATTGTAAACGTGAGAAATGTCCGCGCGGAGTTGAAGGTCGAGCCTAAAGTAAAGGTGCCGATCGAAGTCTTTGTGCAAGACCCGAGAATTCGCGCCATGGTCGAGCAGAATCGCGGTGCGATCGAGCGGCTAGCGCACGTCGACAAGATCACGTTTGTAAACGGCTCTCTCGCGAAGCGTGCCGGCGCGCGCAGCACCGCGCATTTCGATGTTCATGTCGTCTACGAAAGAAAGATCGACGTCACCGCCGAGCGCGAGCGCCTGACCAAAGAGCTGGATAAAATTGAAAAAGAGTTCGCCAACAATCAGCGACAGTTGGGCAATGAGCAATTCCTGGCGAAAGCGCCCGAAAAGATAGTCGAGGGTTTGCGCCGCCGCGCTCAAGAGCTGACCGGTCTGCGCGAAAAGATAAGGCGTCAATTGGATGAGTTGAATGGCACAAGCCCAAATAGCTAGAACTGGCAATTGAGAACTGGCAACTGGCAACTGCTTTATGGACTTTAACAGCCGCCGCATCACCGCGATCCTGGAAAATGCGCTGCTCGAAGACCGGGCCACGCGCGATGCGACCAGCTACGCCTGCATCGATCCCAACCAGCGTGCCTCGGCCACCATTCTCGCCAGGCAGGATTGCATTCTGGCCGGCATCGGCTGCGTGGGGCGCATCCTCGACGTCTACGCCGCACTCGACGGCGCGGTCACTTCTCATTACGAGGTCACCACGCATCCAGAGATTTTCGACGGCGTGCGCCTGCACAAAGGACAATCAGTCGCCGTGATTCGGCACAACGCGCGCGTCATTCTGTCCTGCGAGCGCGTGATCCTGAACTTCCTGCAGCGCATGAGCGGAATAGCCACGCTCACCCGCAAGTTTGTGGACGCCGTCTCCGGCACCAAGGCCCGTATTCTCGACACGCGCAAGACCGCACCCGGCTTGCGAGTAATCGACAAATATGCGGTGCGCTGCGGCGGCGGACAGAATCACCGGCTCGACCTCTCCGACGGAGTCCTCATCAAGAACAACCACATCGCGCTCGCCGGCGGAATCGTGCCCGCGATCGAGCGCGCGCTGCACAACCGGCGGGGTTCCCAGATCCTCGAGGTCGAAGTGCGCACTCACGAAGAATTGGAACAGGCCCTGGCCAGTGGAGCGGAAGCAATTCTGCTCGACAACATGCCTCCGGAAGACGTGCGCCGCGCCGTCGAGCGCTGCGCGAAACTGGAGCGCCGCGTTCCACTCGAGTGTTCCGGCGGCATCCGTCTCGAAAATGTTCGCGCCTACGCTGAAGCCGGCGTAGACTTCATTTCCGTCGGCCTGCTGACCCACTCGCCCCAGGCAGTCGATATGAGCTTGCGGGTCGTGCCCGCCTGGGTCATCATCTAAACCGCGTTGCATCGGCCCGGATATTAGAAACGCCGATTCCGCCCTACTTGGCCTTCAGATCGAGGGCCGTCGGATGCGTCGGCTGATATAGTCGCAACTCGCCGCCGCTGGGAAGATGGAATGTAGTCTTGATTCCCCACCGCGCGGTCTCAACCGCTGAGCAACTTACTTTCTTCGCTCGCAGCCGCGCGATCTCGGCCTGTAGGTCGTCGCACATCAGGTAAACCACGGCGCCCAGCAGCGAACGGCCTGCATGCGTCTGGTTGCGGCTCTCGCTATCGGCGGGATGGAACGCGGCCTCCGCCGGGGGAAGTGCAAAGATCAGCCAACCTCCGCCCGCGTCGATGGAGCTGAACTCCAAAACATCGCGAAAAAATACGCGGTCGGCTTCGGGGTTTTCGCTGTAGAAAAGGATATGCGTGCCGGTAATCATGCGACGAGTTTAGCAGGCCGCAGCGCGAATTACAGACGTCGTGATTGTCGTTTCCCGCGAATTCCCGCATAATTCCCGCATCAAGAAGACAGCGACAATTCGGAAGAGCCAACCTCCACACACGAAATCTGCCGCACGCCCGTCGAAGGGAACGCTGGCATCACACTCTCAGGCCACCGACGTTCGCCTGGGCCGCATCGTGCGCTTGTTGATGGAACACGCGACGGTGGTCGCAAGCGGAACCAAGATCGCACAGGAGATTTCTTCCAACCGTTCCGAAGTCTGGCGGCTGATTCAGCAGTTGCGCGGGCTGGGCGTGGATGTGGCGGGGCATCCGGCAACGGGCTACCGCCTAAGGTCGGTTCCGGATCTTCTTCTGCCCGAGATTCTGCAGCCCATGCTGCGCGGCACCATCTTCGACACTCAGCTTCATCACTTTTACAAGATTGGCTCGACCAACACCGCGGCCATGGCAGCTGCCGCGGAAGGCGCCGCCGAGGGCAGCGTATTTCTCGCCGAAGAGCAAACTGCGGGCCGAGGCCGCGGAGCGCACTCCTGGCAGTCAGCGCGCTCATCCGGAATTTACTGTTCGGTCGTGCTGCGACCGGCGTTGCCGCCGTCCGAAGTGCTCGTGCTGGCACTAGCGGCAGGCTTAGCGGTGCGCGCCGCGATCGAGCAAGTTGACTCTCGCGTCAGCCCCGACTTGAAGTGGCCCAACGATGTTCTCATCGATGGCAAAAAAGTATGCGGCATTCTCACCGAGATGAACGCCGAGGTCACGCGTGTGCGCTATGTCGTCGTCGGAATCGGAATCAACGTCAACCAGGAGAGTTTTCCCAAAGAATTGGAGGGCGAGGCAACGTCGCTGCGGTTGGCGACCGGCAGCGAATGGTCGCGGGTGGAATTGACCGCGGCTTTGCTAAAATCGCTCGACCGGGAATATCGTCAGTTGGTCGAACGACCGGATGCGCGTCAGTCGATTCTGCGACGTTTTGCCGAGCAGTCATCCTGGGTGCGGGGCAAACAAATTCGCGTCGAGGAGAACGGTTCGAGAATCGAAGGAGCCACAGAAGGCCTGGACCAGCGCGGCTTCCTGCAAGTGCGAACCGCGCAGGGACTGCAGACGGTTTTGAGTGGCACGGTAACAGACAAGTGAAACAAGCAAGTTGCTAATTGCCAATTGCTTCAACGGACAATCATGCTTTTCGTTCTCGATGTCGGCAACACGAACACGGTCTTAGGGGTTTTTGCTCGCGCTGAAAAGCCGCATCCCGACGGCGATGCCAACGACGCCCCGCGCTACGAACGCCTCGTAGCCAACTGGCGTGTCGCAACCCGGCAAGGCAGCACGGTCGACGAATACGGCGTCCTGTTCCGCAATTTATTTTCGATGGCCAGCCTGGAGGCCTCAGGCATTCACGGCATTGTGATTTCATCCGTAGTGCCGCCGCTCGACCCCGTGCTGCGGCAGGTCTGCGAGCGCTACTTCAATTCCAAGCCGCTCCTGATCGAGCCGGGAATTAAAACCGGCATGCCCGTGCATTACGACAATCCCGCGGAAGTCGGCGCCGACCGCATCGTGAATGCCGTGGCCGCATTCGAAAAATATGGTGGCCCCTGCGTGATCGTCGACTTCGGCACTGCCACCACCTTCGACTGCGTGTCCGCAAAAGGCGAGTATCTCGGTGGAGTGATTTGCCCCGGCATCGGCATCTCAGCCGACGCACTATTTCAGCGCACCGCGCGCCTGCCCCGGGTCGAGATCCGCAAGCCCGCGCGCGTCATCGGCACCAACACCGTGGGCAGCCTGCAGTCAGGCCTCTACTACGGCTATCTCGGACTGGTCGATGGCATTCTCGAACTGCTGCTCGGCGAGTTAGGCAAAGAGACGCGTGTCATCGCCACCGGCGGACTAGGGCCGATGATCGGCACCGGGTCGAAATACATCAAGACCGTCGATGATTTTCTAACCCTCGAAGGTCTGCGCATCATCTGGGAGCGGAACCAGCCGGCTCGGCCGGCGCTCGCGCCCAAGACCGCACAACAGGTCGCACCCAAAGCGAAGAACGGCGGCGAACGCGCCACTCCGCGCTCCCCTCGCTGAACTATCGTGGAGAATCAATTCAATTACTTCAACTACTTCACCGAAATTGAGGAGCAATTCCTGCGACGCCGCGGCGGCGGCCTGCTGCTTACCACGCTCGACTGGGCGCTGATCGAAACCTGGAAAGACGCTGGCATCCCGCTCGAAGCCGCTCTGCGCGGCATCGATGCCGCCTTCGACCGCTACGACCAGCGTCCCTCGAAAACGAAAAAGGTGAACAGCCTGGCCTATTGTTCGCAGGAAGTGCTGGCCGCTGCGGAGGCCATGAAAGAAGCAGCAGTCGGCACGGCCGTAGATCAACAATCGTCAGCCAAATCAGGCGCTGGACAGGGCTTTGAGCCCGAGGTGATCGCGGCATTCCTGCGCCACAATGCCGATCTGCTGGAGCGGGCGCAACTGCCGCACCGCACAGCAATCTCCGTTCGTACCATCGCCGAAGATTCCGCCGCCACGCTCCGCAAACTGGCGGAGGAAGCTACGACCCGGAAAGCAACGTCAAGGCTGGAAGACCTGGAGCGCCATCTCACCGTGCTGGAGGAAAAGCTCTTCGCCGCGCTGCTGGCCGCGACTCCCGACGAAGAAATCGTAACCGTGCGCGCCCAGGCCGATCGCGAACTAGCACCCTACCGGCGGAAGATGGCCGCAGCCCAGATCGAGCAACTGCAAAAACAATACGTCCACAAGCGCCTGCTGGAAAAATACGATCTGCCGCGCCTGAGCCTGTTCTACATGTGACCTATGATCTTCACGGACGCTAGCAGTAACGTGGAAGAGCGGCGCTTCAGCGCCGCATAAAGCGTCCACTAACGACCGGGCTTTAGCCCTGAGGGAACTCGCATCACCTCATGACCCACTCCTTCGACGCACTCATTCTCGGCGGCGGCGCAGCCGGCCTGATGTGCGCCATCGAAGCCGGCAAGCGTGGCCGCCGCGTCGCGGTCCTCGAACACGCCGACCGGCTGGGTAAGAAAATTCTGATCTCCGGCGGCGGACGCTGCAACTTCACCAACCTTCACTGCCGTCCGGAAAACTTCATTTCCTCAAATCCGCACTTCGCCAAGTCGGCACTCGCCCGCTACACCCCACAGGATTTCATCGCCCTCGTCGAAAAGCACAACACCCCCTATCACGAGAAAACTCTAGGCCAGCTTTTCTGCGACCGCTCCGCCCGCGACATTCTCGGCATGCTCGAAGCCGAGTGCGAGCATGCCGGAGTAAGCATCTTCCTGAACACAAATATTCAGAAGGTCGAGCGAGGAACCGATTTCATCGCACGCGCGCCGAATGCAGAGTTCAAAGCGCCAGCGCTCGTGGTTGCCACCGGAGGCCTTTCGATCCCGAAGATTGGCGCGACATCTTTCGGCTACGACCTGGCGCGGCAGTTCGGCCTCGCCATCCGCGAGCCCTGGCCCGGCCTCGTGCCGCTCACCCTGAGCAAGCAAGACTGCGACCGCTATTGCGATTTGGCAGGAGTTTCCGCCGAGGTCATTGCATCATGCAACGGCCAGCAATTCCGCGAGAAAATGCTGATCACGCACCACGGCCTGAGCGGCCCCGCGATCCTGCAGATTTCCTCCTATTGGAAACAATCGGAGCCGATCCTGATCGATCTCGGGCCCGGCGGCGAGATCACCGCCGCATTTCGCGATCCAAAGACGCCGCGAAGTCGAAGCACGCTTCGAACCGAACTGAGAAAGCTCCTGGCACATCGCCTCGCCGACCGCTGGCTGGAAGCGCACGCCCCAACTTCCTGGACAAATCCCGCTCTCGCTGATTTCGAGAAACAAACGCATGTCTGGTCGATCACTCCAGCAGGAACTGAAGGCTACGAAAAAGCCGAAGTGACCGCAGGCGGCCTTGACACCAACGAACTCTCCGCCAAAACCATGGAAACCAGGAAAGTTCCCGGACTGTTCTTCATCGGCGAAGTAGTAGACGTGACCGGCCATCTCGGTGGCTTCAACTTCCAGTGGGCCTGGGCCTCTGGCGCGGCGGCCGGACGAGCGCTGTGACCCCCAACACTGTCTAATGGCGCGAACTCATACACAAAGTTCTCCTGCTCCCGTCTCTCCTTTATCATTACCGCCATGCCCAAAAAACTCCGCTGGGGCGTTCTCAGCACCGCCTCGATCGGTCTCCGGAAAGTCATTCCCGCCATGCAACAGGGGGATTACACGAGCGTGGTAGCCATCGCGTCCCGCGATCTCGCGAAGGCGAAGCAGGCCGCGGCCGCCCAGGGCATTCCCACCGCCTACGGATCCTACGAAGAACTTCTTGCCGACCCCAACGTCGACGCCATTTACAATCCTCTTCCCAACCAGCTTCACGTCCCCTGGACAATAAAATCCGCCGAGGCCCGCAAGCATGTTCTCTGTGAAAAACCTTTAGGCCTAACGGCCGCAGAGGCCAAATCCATCCTCGCCGTCCGCGCCCGCACCGGAGTCAAGATCGGCGAAGCTTTCATGATCCGCAGAGCTCCCCAATGGCTTCGCCTCCGCGAACTTATCAACCAGGGGCGCATCGGCGAACTCCGCTCTGTCGTGGGCTTCTTCAGTTACCACAACACAGACTCAACCAACATCCGCAACCAGGTGGATTCCGGCGGCGGCGCCCTCATGGATATAGGCTGCTACCTAATCCACGCCTCGCGCTACGCCTTCGCCCAAGAGCCCACGCGCGTCGTAGCCGGCATCGAGCGCGATCCGAAGATGCACACCGACCGGCTCACCTCAGCGCTGCTCGACTTCCCCGGCGGCCAAGCCATCTTCACCTGCAGCACGCAGCTGGTTCCCTACCAGCGCGTCCAGTTCCTCGGCACCCGCGGACGCATCGAGCTAGAAATCCCCTTCAACGCCCCAATCGACCGCCCCACGCGCCTCTTCATCGACGACGGCAGCGACCTCTTCGGCGGGGGCATCACCACCGAAACTTTCCCCATCTGCAATCAGTACACCTTGCAGGGCGATGCCTTCTCCAAGGCAGTTCTGGATAATACGGAAGTTCCCGTCCCCCTCGAAGACGCCATCAAAAACATGGCCGTAATCGATGCCATCCTTGACTCGGCCAACTCAGGCGAATGGGCCCCGATACCGTAGAATCAAATCTTGCTCCTGAACATTGAAAAGCTCATCTACGGCGGCGACGGACTAGCTCGCCTTCCCGCCGGTTCACCTAAAGACGCATCTCCCGGCGATAAAGACCGCAGCCGCGGCAAGGCCGTCTTCATCCCCTTCGTCCTCGCCGGAGAAAAAATCGAAGCGTCAATCACCGAAGAAAAGCCGGGTTTCGCTCGCGCCCACGCCAACACAATCATCGAACCATCGCCGCACCGCACCCCGCCGCCCTGCCCGCATTTCACCCGCTGCGGAGGATGCCACTACCAGCACGCCGCCTACGAGCATCAACTCGAGATCAAGAAAGAAATCCTGCGCGAAAATCTGCGCCGCATCGCCAAGCTCGAACTGCAATGCGAAATTCAACTGCATCCTTCGCCCCCGTGGAACTATCGCAACCGTTCCCGCCTGCAGGTGCGAACCCAGCCCAACTTCGCAGCGGGATACTTCAAATTCTCATCCCATGAAGTACTGCCGGTCGAAGAGTGTCCAATCAGCTCGCCTCTGATCAATCGTGGCATCGCAGCTCTGTGGCAAGCAGGGCGCGCCGGCAAGGCAGTAGAAGGCGTGCGCGAAATCGAATTCTTCGCCAACGCCGACACGAATGGAAATGAAACAAAATTGCTCCTCGAGTTCCTGTGCGCCCCTGAAGCTCGCCGCGCCGCAGTACACGCATGGGCCGAGGAGTTGTGCGCATCGATGCCAGAGATTGCGGGCGTAGTCGCGTTCCGCGAGCCGCAAAAGGGCGTGCAGGAGCCGCTGGTCACAGTCGGCGCCTCGGAACTGACCTATCAGACGAAAACCGCAGCCTACCGCGTAAGCGCCGGAGCCTTCTTCCAGACCAACCGCTTCCTCACCGATGAATTAGTCAACATCGTAACGGCAGGCCGCTCCGGCGAACTAGCCCTCGACCTCTACGCCGGTGTCGGCCTGTTTTCCACAGCCCTGGCCTGTAACTTCCGTCACATCGTTTCGGTTGAATCGTCACAGACAGCCGCCAGCGACCTTCCCTACAATTTGCCCGTCAACGGAAAGGCGGTGCAAGCGACGGCGGAGCAGTACCTAACAAAAGCTCCCAAGCCCGACCTGGTGGTACGCAATCTCGTGGTACCCGATCTCGTGGTAATAGACCCGCCCCGCAGCGGCCTGGGAGATTCTGTCGCCCAATCCCTGGCGAGCCTGGCTGCACCCCGGCTGACCTACGTGTCGTGCGACCCCGCGACGCTAGCCCGCGATCTGGTTCCACTGCAAGCGGCAGGCTATCAAGTCGAAGAGGCACACCTGGTAGATCTGTTCCCCCAAACCTACCACCTCGAAACCGTCCTGCACCTGGCCCGCTGAAACTGTTGGGGCAGCTGCGCTGAAACATGTGGGAACGGACGCATTCGGGAGCCTGCCCTGAGCGAAGCCGAAGGGTTCCGCCGAGCGCAGCGAGGCGTTCAGGTCGGGAAGGGCACGACTTTAGTCGTGCCGTTAGCCCAGCCGAATCGATCGAGGCTTTAGCCTCTGAGGCTGGCTCTCGACTCGAGCTCCATTTCCAAAGCTCGCCGATCCGTAACCCAGTTGTCGGCCGTTGTCTATACCTATCGCACCATTACAACCAATGCCCCCCTTACCTCTGATCGACAACCCGCCAGTCCTCTCCCCCAAGCCCGAATTCCTACCCAACCCCCCCCGCCAACCAATGCTATGGGCCGCCCTCTCGTACGCGCTGGGAATCGTAACCGGCGTCCACGCCTGGCGTCCGCCGTCCTGGTGGGTAGCAGCAGCCGTAGCCTTCTTAGCCGCAGGCCTGTATTTCGTGCGCAGACGCAAGTGGCTCGGAGCGAGCCTAGCCCTCGGAGCATTCTTTCTGGCAGGCGCGCTTCAAATCCAACTGAGAGGTCCAGTCGACGCTCTCGACCCGAGCCTTCGACCGTTCGATGGCCAGCCAGTCGAGATGACCGCTCACGTCACGCGAGACGGCAAACTCCGCGAAGGCGCTCCCAACGAAATCAGGCAGAGCCTCGACGTCGAGACCGAAGAGATCATCGCCGAAAACGGCCAGCCCATCCCCGTGCATTCCGGCGTGCGGCTAGGAATCTTCAGCACCCGCCCTGAAGCCGCCCCGCAACCCCCTGCATCGCCAGCAATCCACCTCTTCCATTACGGTGAACGCCTCCGCCTCCCAGTCAAGCTGAAGCTCCCGCGCAATTTCCGCAATCCCGGAGCATTCGACTATCAAGGCTACCTGACCGCGAACGGCATCTCCGCCCTGGGCTCGGCGAAAGCAGAAGATGTAGAAGTCCTGCCCGGCTTCGCAGGCAACCGCGTGGAACTCTGGCGATCCCGCATTCACGCGAGCATCATCGCCAAGGTGCATTCACTCTGGCCTCCGCCCCAGGCCGCGCTCATAGACGCCATGGTCATCGGCGAAGAAGCCTTCATCGACCGCGACACCCGCGTCGACTTCCAGCGCTCCGGCACCTATCACATTCTCGTGGTCTCAGGAATGAACGTAACCATCCTAACCTTCGTCGCGTTCTGGACCCTGCGCCGCCTGCGCCTCGCCGAAGTTCCCGCAACCCTGCTCACAATTCTTCTCTGCGTTGCCTACGCCTTTCTAACCGAAGTCGGAGCCCCAGTCTGGCGCGCCACGCTGATGTGCGCCATCTACCTCGGCACCCGCCTGCTCTACCGCGACCGCGCCATGGTCAATGCCCTCGGCGCAGCCGCTGTAGGGTTGCTGGTCTTCGATCCCCGCCAACTCTTCACCGCCAGTTTCCAGATGACATTTCTCTGCGTCCTGATCGTAGCCGCGATCGGCCTGCCGCTCATCGAACGCACCTCGCGCCTCTACCGCCAGGCGCTCACCCACTGGGACGCCGACGACTTCGGTCCCTCGCTGCCTCCGCAAGTAGCCCAGTTCCGCCTCGACCTCCGTCTGCTCGCCAAACAACTAGCCCGCTTCATTGGAGACCAATGGTCGCTGCGTCTCATTCGCACCGCGACCATCATCTTCTTGGCCGCCTTCGAGTTGCTGCTGGTGTCGGCGGTAATGCAGATGGGCTTGGCCCTCCCCATGGCGTATTACTTCCACCGCGCCACAACCATCGGCCTTCCCGCGAACGTGGCCGTAGTTCCGCTCACGCAGCTCCTCATGCCCGCAGCGATCCTAACCATCGCGCTAGGCTACGTTTCCCCCCTGCTAGCAAAACTTCCCGCGCTCCTAACCACCTTCGCGCTGCAATCGATCACCGGAACGGTCCACGGCCTGGGAGGCCTGCGCCTGGCCGACCTTCGCGTAGCCACGCCCTCACTCGTAATGATGGCAGCAGCGTCCGCCGCGCTGGTCCTGGCAATGTTGTGCGCTCGCCGCCGCGCCCCACTAGCCCTGGCAGGAATGTTCGCTCTGCTCCTAGCCTCGCTAGCCTTAGCCTTCATTCCCCCACAACCGCAAACGCGAGCGGGACTCCTCGAAGTAACATCCATCGACGTCGGCGAAGGCGATGCCATCCTGCTAGTGATGCCGCAAGGCCGCACCTTGCTGATCGACGCCGGCGGCCCCATCTGGGGCGCCGGCTCCCAACTCGACTACGGAGAAGATGTAGTAGCGCCCTACCTCTGGACCCGCCGCATCTCCCGCCTGGACGCCGTCGCCATTTCCCACGGCCACTCCGACCACATAGGCGGCATGCCCGCAGTGCTGAAAGATTTTCATCCAAGAGAATTATGGATAGGTCTGCTGCCCCCAAGCCGCGCGCTCGACAACTTAGTCGCCGAAGCACATCAACTCGGAATCAAAGTAGTCCGCCATTGGGAGGGAGACGAATTCAACCTGGGCGGAGCGAAGGTCGACGTGCTATTTCCACCGCAAGACTGGCCCGTAGGCCTCGAGCCCAAGAACAACGATTCCATGGTCCTGCAAGTGAGCTACGGCAAAACCTCAGTGTTACTGGAAGGCGATGCCGAAAAAGCAGTCGAGCGCCGCATAGCAACCCTGCACCATCCTCACGCGGACTTGTTAAAGGTAGGCCACCACGGCAGCGCAACTTCGACCACGCCAGAAATTCTGCAATCAGTGCAGCCCAGCTACGCCGTAATCTCGCTAGGCTTTAGAACGTCTTTCGGCTTTCCGAAACCGGATGTGCTCGCCCGCCTGCAAGCCGCCGGAGTCCGCGTCTACCGCACCGACGTCAACGGCGCAGTCACTTTCTACCTAGACGGCCACGCGGTCACTCCTTCGCTACCAGGTTTTCCGTAAAGAAAAGAAATGGACCGCACAGACCCCCACCGGTTTGTCATTCCGACCCTTCCCGAAGGGAAGGGGAGGAACCTGCTGTTTGCTGTCCGCGCGCCCAATGCCTACATCCAAGGGCGGTCTCAAGCGGGTGGAGCAGGCCTTCTAGGCCTGCGTCAAGAGGCACCTAAAATTGGCGGGCTTCAGCCCCTGAGGGGACTTAACTCTTCGTCTCATCATCCTCCTGGGCATCCCCAACCGGCCGCCGATACTCAGCAATCAAATTCCGCGCCTTCTCCGCATCCTCTTCCCGCACCAGAATAAGCATCCCGCCCAGCCCGGGAAACGCGTCCTGTAAAAAGCTCCCGGACGTAAGATCGCTCTCAATCCCCGCCGAATCCAGCAATCCCTTCACCACCAAAGCCTCCGACTCCTCTTCACTGTCGAAAACCTTCACCAGCTTCTCATTAGGATCAGGACGTCGCGCTTCGACGCTCGCATCGGACTCTGCCATAACATCTCCCATTCCCAGAACCCGCCGCCACAAAATCGGCCAGAATTCCGCACTCCCGTGATTCTAACTCTTCTAGCGATTTCATGAGGGTTCACCGTGCTTGTCTTCCCCGTTCCGGAGAGACAGGACTTTCGAATTTCTTACCAACTATCCTCACTAGTTTTTAACCAACAATTTAATTATCCGTAACATTCCTGTCACGCTGCGCTACCTACTATTACGTTTGAGGTCAAAAGAAACCCAATGAAAAAGACACTTGCTTTACTCTCCCTCGCAGCGATCTGTTCCATGGGCACCGCAATCGCCCAGGACAATAACCACATCAAGCGCGTTTTGCTCATCAGCGTCGACGGCATGCACGCCGTTGATTTCACCAACTGCGCCAACGGCATCAGCACCGTCAACAACGGTGAACCCTTTTGCCCTGCACTCGCCGCCCTCGGTAAGACCGGCGTCAACTACGTCGCCGCCAGCACCACAAAGACTTCCGATTCCTTTCCCGGCCTGATCGGGCTAATCACCGGCGGAAGCCCGGCCTATACCGGTATCTACTATGACGTGGCTTATGCGCGGAATTATGACGCGCCTGCGAAAACCACCGGGAACGGCCTTGCTGCCGGCCCCTGCACTCCCTTTGCGCCGCCGACCGGTACCACAAGCGAGTACGAAGAAGGCATCGACATCGACCAGACCAAGTTGAATGGCGGCGCTCCGGGCGCGTCGCTGACCGATGGCGGCATCGACTCGATCGACTCAAAGCGGCTCATCCGCGACCCCAACAATGGTTGCAACCCGGTTTGGCCGTGGGATTTCGTTCGCGCCAACACCATCTTCAGCGTCATTCACCAGGCTGGTGGATACGCCGCATGGTCCGACAAGCACCCCGCTTACTCCGCGGCTGCTGCTGGTCTTGGCCCCATTGCGCTCGACGACTTCTACGGTCCTGAAATCAACTCCAGCGTGGTCGCTCTTCCCCACGTTACGACGCCCACCGGAGCGTCCTGCGCCGCAATCCGCGATACCGGCGCAGACCTCACCGCCTGGACCAACAGCTTCGAGAACATTCAGTGCTATGACACTTTGAAGGTCGATGCCATCCTCAACGAGATCGATGGCAAGAACCATCTCGGCACCAAGAACACCCAGGTCCCCACCATCTTCGGCATGAACTTCCAGGCCCTCAGCGTGGGCCAGAAGCTCATTGAGAAGAGCAACGGCGTTACCGGCGGATATCTCGACGCCGCTGGCACTCCCACCGCAGCCTTGCTGAGCGAATTTGCGTTCGTCGACGCCTCCATCGGGGCGTGGGTCAGAGAGCTGAAGGCCCAAGGCCTCTATGACTCAACGCTGATCGTGATCACTGCCAAGCATGGCCAGTCGCCCATCGACCCCAGCCGATACGTTTCCCAGCTCATTGACGGCACTTCACCCGCTACCCTGCTCTCCAACGCGGGCTACAGTCCATTCTCGGAATCCACCAACAACCCCACCGGCATTGGGCCGACGGAAGATGACGTCTCGCTGATCTGGCTGAAGGACTCCTCCGACACTTTAGCCGCCGTCAAAATCCTCGAAGACAATGCCACCCCAGCCGGAATCGAGCTCGGCCAGATCTACTACGGCCCTTCGCTGGCACTCAACTACAACGACCCAACCGAAGACCCGCGCACGCCCGACATCATCGTCACTCCAAACGTCGGCGTCACTTACTCCGGCAGCACCAAGAAACTGGCCGAGCACGGCGGCTTCGCCCATGACGACACCAACGTCATTCTGCTGCTCTCCAATCCGTCCTTCCATTCCCAGACCGTCCGCACCTCAGTCGGGACCGTCCAGGTGGCGCCTACCATTCTCAGAGCCTTGGGGATCAGCCCGAATAACCTAGATGCCGTCCGCGCCGAGGGAACGCCCGTCCTCCCGGCAGTCCAACTCCAGTAACCGGCCAGCAGACGCAAAACCAAAGCGGACGCCCAGAAACGGGCGTCCGCTGTTTGTATATAAGAATTCCCAATCCCGCGCCGCCACGAAGGCAAAAGCAAGCCGGACAAAGCCCTACCCTGTGCTCCCCCTGTGTTAAAGATTTTTCTACAGAATATATCTAGACAAATCCTGATCCTTAACAATGTCAGTCAACATCTTCCGCACGTAATCCGCGTCGATAACAACGTGATCGCCCTTTCTCTCCGGAGCGTCAAAGCTAAGCTCATCCAGCACCCGCTCCATAATGGTATGCAGCCGCCGCGCTCCAATATTCTCGGTACTTTCGTTCACCCGAAACGCAAAGTGCGCGATTTCCGAGAGCGCTTCAGGAGTGAATTCTAACTTAACGCCCTCAGTCTCGAGCAATGCCGTGTACTGCTTCACCAAAGAAGACTTCGGCTCCGTAAGAATCCGCACAAAATCGTCCATGGTCAAAGACTGCAACTCCACCCGAATCGGAAACCGCCCCTGCAGTTCAGGGATCAAATCGCTTGGCTTCGAAACGTGAAACGCCCCCGCAGCAATAAACAAAATATGATCCGTCCGCACCATGCCATAACGAGTATTAACGGTGGTCCCTTCAACAATGGGAAGAATGTCGCGTTGCACCCCCTCCCGTGAAACATCCGGACCATGCCCGCCCTCGCGCCCCGCAATCTTGTCGATCTCATCCAGAAACACGATCCCGGAATTCTCCACCCGATCGATTGCCGTCCGCGTAACGTGATCCATATCGATCAGCCGCTGCTCTTCTTCCTGAATCAGATATTCGAAAGCCTCATTCACCTTCATCTTCCGCTTCTTGGTCCGCGCCCCAAAGATATTAGGCAGCATGTCCTTAATGTTGATGTCCATCTCCTCCACGCCCTGATTACTCATAATTTCAAACGTGGGGAAATTACGTTCGCGCACATCAATCT
>JBAUYE010000139.1:0-10676 GCA_049584615.1 Candidatus Sulfotelmatobacter sp. | reverse complement strand
TCAACTTTCTGAGGGGTGCCTTCCCTTCGGAAACGCCGCCGGCCCGGTTTTGGCCTACTCTCCTTTTCCGGGCCGGCTGCGCGTGACATCCGACCAAACACTCTCTGCTTAGGCTTGCCACCGCAATCTAAGCCGGCATCTTTAGCAAGATCATCCCAACGCCGGGAAATTAACACTGCCTTAACAGTACCTTAACATCCGTGTAACGAAGGAGAATTAGCTTCACCTTCGCAATCACCAGTAGTTGATTGTGATGATCGAAGCGGCTGGGCGGACAAGGCACTTCTCCCAAACGCCGGCCGGGAAGGTTGAAGGTCACTTAGATCGCGAACCTGCGATTGCGAGAAGTCTCAGTTGTTCCCCCGGAAATACGGTTCCACTAAAACTCAAAAAGGAGAGGATTGAATACCATGAAATCGACTAGAACCCTGTTTATCGTAGCCCTCACGCTTGCAGCTCTCGCCGCCGGCGCTTGGGCTGAAAACCCCGGCTCGGGTGCTCCGGCAGCTGCCGGAGCGGCCGCCCCAGCGCCCGCGCCCACGGTAGTTACGGCGGCCGATGTCCAGGCATTGAAGGATGCCTTGGCCGCACAACAGTTACAGATCCAGCGGCTTACCGAGCAACTGCAACGACAGCAGGCCTGGCAGTTGCAGCAATCTGGGGCCGCAGCAGCGGCCAAGACCGAGGCAGCCCCGACTCAAGCCGTTCCGCAGCAGTTAGCCGCAGTGAATACCAGCGTTGCAGTTCAGCCGGAAACCGCGCCAGTCTCCGAGCCGAATCCGCAAGAGACCAAGGGTGTCAATCCGGAATGGGAGAGTCCCCTTTCGATCCATTTCAAGGGCGTCACCATCACACCGGGTGGCTTCGCGGCCGCCGAATTTGTGCGGCGTTCGCGAGAACTGGGAGCGGACATTATCACTCCTTTCAACAACCTCACTATGCCTGGCGCTTCCCAAAGCACACTGCCGGAGTTTTTCGGTACCGCTCGCCAGTCCCGCCCCACGGTGTTTGTCGGCGGCAAAATGAAGGATGTGGAGCTTGAGAGCTACCTGTCGGGTGACTTTCTCTCCTCCGGCGTCACCTCCAACAATAACCAGACCAATAGCTACACCTTCCGTCTGCGCCAGGTGTGGGGCCAAGCCAAGTTCAGCAACGGCTGGAAATTCCTCGGCGGTCAGGCATGGAGCCTCGTGACCGAGGACAAAGCTGGAATCGCTCCCAGCGACGACACCGGCAAGGTCAACGATGTCCGGCCAATTACCATTGACGGCCAGTACTCGGTTGGGTTCAGCTTCGCGCGTCAGTACGGCATTCGTCTGACGAAAGACATTAACCCTCATATCTCAATGGCGTTCGCCGTCGAGAACGCGCAAGGCACGCTCACCTCACACAACAACACCGACAACTACCTGCTCGGCGAGATCGGTGCCACCAATGAAGCGAACGCCTTCAATGGCACTTACACCGCCAATCCGGCCCCCGATCTCATCGCCAAGATCGCCTTCGATCAAGGCTCCGGGCACTACGAGATCTTCGGCCTGGCCGATCGGTTCGCGGACCGTGTCTTCCCCTGCGTAGAACCGGGCACCAACCCAATATGCACGGGAACCACTGCGACCGGCGCCTACAATGCTTCGAAAGAAGGCGGCGGTTTTGGCTTCAACGCCCGCTGGACCGTCCTCGACAAGCATCTCGTTTTCGGCTTGCATGAATTCGGAGGCACCGGAATCGGCCGTTACGGCGCAGCCGGCCTCTCTGATATTTCCATTCATGCCGACGGGACCCTCAACCTGATCCGGGACTACCAGGGTCTGGGCACGCTCGAGTATCACGGCAAGAAACTCGATGTCTACTCCTACGCCGGAGTGGAATACGCTGGCCGGACGTACGACTTCGATCCTAACGAGAACGCGGCCATGACAGGCCCGGTGGGCTACGTCGGTTACGGAGCGCCGGAATTCAGCAATGCTGGTTGCTACAACGAAACCTCCCCAGGCACGGGAAGCACAGCCAGCGCGGGATTCAATCCCGGCGCACTCGCCCATTGCACTGCGGACACGCGGGCGATCATGGAGGGCACGGTCGGCTTCTGGTACCGCTTCTACAACGGGCCCAAAGGCAGGTTCCAGTTCGGCACCCAGTATTCCTACCTGACGCGCCACACCTGGTCTGGCGAAGCTGGGCCAGGAACGTCCGGGTCGCCCTCTGGACTCGACAACATGGTCTTCACTTCGTTCCGCTATTACTTGCCGTAAAACCTCAAATGGTCCCGCGTCAGCGTTTGGCGCGCGACCACTTGGTGCTAACCGACAAGTTTCAACGGACACTCAACTTTCTGAGGGGCGCTTTCCCTTCGGAAACGCCGCCGGTCCGGTTTTTGGCTTACTCTCCTTTTCCGGGCCGGCGGTGTTAACTTTATTTATAATCAGCCTTCGCACCAAGCCGCCTGATTGTCGCTAGGTAGCTGGGGAAGGGCACGGCTTTACCTGTCAAGTCACGGCCCTGAAAGACGCAGGCCTTAACCCCTGAAGGACTATGAACTCCAGACGCGATTTCCTCAAACATGTTTCAGGAGCGGCGATGGCCACGGCCGTCCCCTCCATCTTGAGCTGGGCTCTTCCGCAGGGTCAGTCCGTCGAGTTTCCCGGCGAAGACGGCATGATTCTTCGTTCCTTCCGCTTCATCGATCTCGAACCCCCGGTCGAGTATTTCAACACCTGGCTCACGCCGGTGCCTCATTTTTTCGTCCGCAATCACATGTTCGAACCGACCGAACTCGATCCTCACGATTGGGTTCTCTCGATCGGTGGAGAAGTCGAGAAATCCATCACCCTGAGCCTCACCGAGCTTTCTAAAATCGAGACTCACTCGGTCGTCAACACCCTCGAATGCGCCGGCAACGGACGCAGCTTGTATCGACCCCAGGTCCCCGGCATCCAGTGGGGCAAAGGCGCCGTGGGTACGGCCCGCTTTTCCGGCCCACGCCTGCGCGATGTCTTGCAGCGTGCAGGAGTGAAGTCCACCGGCAAGCACGTCATGTTTCGCGGACTCGACGAAGTTCCCGGCAAAGTTCCCCCTTTCATTCGCAGCATCCCCATCGACAAGGCGCTTGACGCCGACACGCTAATCGCGACGCACATGAACGGATCGCCGCTCCCCAAGCACCACGGCTTTCCTGCCCGAGTTCTGGTCCCCGGCTGGATCGGCGCAGCGTCCTGCAAATGGCTCACCGAAATTAAAGTGCTCGAAGCCGAATTCGTCGGCAACTTCATGAGCGGAGGTTACCGGATACCAAACCAGCCAGTGAAGCCCGGCGAAACCGTTAAGCCAGAAGATACGCACGCGCTCACTGCGCTGAACGTGAAGTCGGTCATCGCCGGTCCGACTGACGGCGCCAATCTAAAGGCCGGCAACATCCGAGTGCATGGCGCAGCCTGGGCCGGGGAGGCCGATATAGAAAAGGTCGAGATTTCGACCGACGACGGCGCTACCTGGAATCCCGCGAAGCTAGGCCATGATCAAGCTCACTATGCCTGGCGCCTTTGGAGCTACGATTGGAAACCCGGCAGGAGCGGCGACTACACCATCCTGTCGCGCGCCACCGACAGCCAGCGACGCACCCAACCCTCCGCAGCAGTCTGGAACCCCAGCGGCTATCTCAACAACGCCATAGATCAGGTGAAGGTCCATGTTTCGTGATCTGTTCGGAGCTCCGGAAAAACTGAAAATGCGCAGTAACCTGGAAGAGCGGCGCTTCAGCGCCGCGTCACGCTTCATCAATGATCCGGGCTTCAGCCCCCGCGATCGCATTTGTTGTTCAGGAATTTTCCTCGCCTTGCTTATGTTAGCCGCCGCGCCGCCGCTCTCGGCCCAGGCCCAAAAATCCGCCGGAGCAAATGTCACTGCCGAACTTCCCGCCGGCCCCATGCAGGCGAAGGCCACCACCGCTTGTCTGGAATGCCACGAAGCACGCATCATCCTCCAGCAGCGTCTCAGCAAGGCAGCCTGGACGAAAGAAGTAGACAAGATGACGAAATGGGGAGCAGTCGTCGACCCAACCGACCGTGATGCTCTCATCGATTACCTGAGCACGAACTTCAGCCCGGATAAGCCTGCCTACGAGCCGCCGCGCACCTCAGCAGGAAAAAGCAACTCCGCAAACTCGTCGAAATAGAGACGTTTATCAGCTTCGGGAAAAAATGCGTGTAGTACCGTGGAAGAGCGGCGCTTCAGCGCCGCGTTAATAGTCAACCGAGGACGCGGGCTTCAGCCCCGCGATCGCATTCTGGAATGAAAAAAAGCAAAGCGCCACCGACCCAATGTCCAGAGGTTCGCAGACATTACGGCAGCGCCGCTACTACTAAAGCCCAAACTGAATAAGAAAAGTATAGAAACGCACCTGCACTACTTCTAGTGCATAGTAAGGTACCGGGAAACAAGACGCCCAACCCCACTAAGGTTTCTCCTCGGTGGCTTCTGCGTTTGAAATCTTCTCCGGCCGCAAAAGCGGAAACAGTATCACGTCGCGAATGGTGTGCGAATCCGTCAGCAGCATCGCCAGTCGGTCCACACCCACTCCAACGCCGCCGGCCGGTGGCATGCCATACGACAGCGCCCGGATGTAGTCTTCATCCATCTGGTGCGCTTCGAGGTCGCCGCGCTCGCGTTCCGTCAACTGCTCCTCAAAACGCCGACGCTGATCTTCCGGATCGTTGAGTTCACTGAATCCATTTGAGATCTCCATCTGCCCCGCAAAGATTTCAAACCGTTCCGCCCACTCCGGCTCATCCGGTTTCTGCTTCGACAGCGGCGAAACGGCGGTAGGGAACTCATAGATGATCGTAGGCTGCGTCAGATGCTCTTCCGAAGTCGCCTCGAACAGGCTCGCAATCGTCTTGCCCAAAGGCTCCTTCGGATCGTACGCCATGTGTGCGTGCACCTGATTGAAGCGCTCGACCAGCTTCTTCGCCCCATCGTGAGAAGCGAACTCGCTCATCACTGGTTTCGCACCGGCCGCTTCCGGCCAGCAGTGGACAATGGCCTCGCGCATGGTCAGGCGTGTCCAGTTCTCCCAGTCAATCTCCTGCTCGCCCCACTTGGTTCTCGTCCCGCCGGTCACATCCTTCGCCGCCTGCGTGATCAGTTCCTGCGTGAGATCCATGATTCCCTGGTAGTCCGTATAGGCTTGATAGGCCTCCAGCATTGTGAACTCAGGATTCCAGCGCCAGCCCAGCCCTTCGTTGCGGAAGTTGCGGTTGATTTCATACACGCGATCGAATCCGCCCACCACCAGCCGCTTCAAATAAAGTTCGGGAGCGATGCGCAGGTACAAATCCATGTCGAGCGTGTTGTGGTGCGTAAAAAACGGCCGCGCCACTGCTCCGCCGGCGATGGGCTGCATCATCGGCGTCTCGACTTCAACGAACCCATGCGCCTCCATCGTGTGCCGCAGCGACTGCACCAGCTTGCTGCGCTTCAGAAAAACTTCACGCACCTCAGGGTTCATCACCAGATCGACATACCGCTGCCGGTAGCGCAGTTCCACGTCAGTAAGCCCGTGAAACTTCTCAGGCAGCGGAAGCAGATCTTTGCTGAGGAAAATAATTTCCTCCACATGAACGGTAAGCTCGCCCGTGCGCGTGCGAAACAGGTAACCGCTGACGCCAATGTGATCGCCCAGGTCGAGCAGTTTGTACAACTCGAAGCCTTTGTCTCCGACCGCATCTTTCTTCACATAAATCTGCAGCCGCTTTCCATCCTGCTGCAGATGGCAGAAGCCGGCCTTGCCCATCAGGCGGATCGCCATGATGCGTCCCGCCACGTGTACGTTGATTCGCGGCGTCTCTAGTTCTTCAGCAGTCTTCGCTGAATAGTCCGCCAGAATCTGTGGAATCGTGTGAGTGAAATCGTACCTGCTGCGGTACGCGATCTGCCCGAGCGCCTCTATCTGCTTCAGCTTCTGACGCCGCAGTTCATAAACATTTTCGTCGAATGCCAAGAGAATCCTTTGACAGAGGAATTGCGCCTCAGTGGCGCGTTTGAATCAGTGGCGCATTTGAAAATGAAACGTTGTCACGCGATTATAATTGGCGCCCGCGATTTTCAGGCGGCAAGCTGGTACTCGCTCTTGACCAGGCCGCTCGGATAGTGCTGCGTTGCGATGTGAAGCAGCCGAACATCTCTCGGCAAAGAGCCGAAGAGCGAAATGCCTTCTCCAATAAGCACCGGCACGCGGGTAATGATGAGACGCTGAATCAAGCCAGCCCGCAGGAACCTTTGAATCGTAATTCCTCCATCGATGTAGAGGTCCCGAGCCCCGCTCCCAGCGAGTTTTGCAACGATCTCACCCGGATCACCGGACATTTGTTCCACACCCGCGCCCCGCGCCACGGATAAGTCGATTCGCCGGCTGCTCAAAACCACGACTCGCTTCTTACCATAAGGCCATTCCGGGAAGGCCAGAACTGTCTCGAACGTCTTGCGGCCGATCACAATCGCATCGATGCCAGCTATAAACTCGTCGTAGCCATGGGGCTCGCCGCCGCCCTCAGGGAGAAAGTCGAGAGTACCATCCGGCCGCGCGATGAACCCATCGACACTGGCCCCGATGAAGACAGATATGGTCATGGCAGGCTCCTCGAATTTGCCCTCATCTTTATCCGTTGCCGCAATTCGATTGCTTAGTATAAACATCTCGACCACGCATGGGCTCCGATGGGTCAGCACCGTTTGCATGTACCTTGATACTATGGTACAGTGGTACACATGATCGATGATTCAAAGCTGCTGGTCGAACGCGTCCAGACCGGCGTCCGCATGGAGAAACGTCTCCTCAAGGTCCTGAAGGGTTTTGCCGAGTACCACGACATGACCCTCGGCGATCTGCTGGAGGGCATTGTTCTTCATGCCTTTGACGGGAAGACGCCTTTCAGCGCAGCCTCGCTCGAACGCATACAGGAGTTGAAGCGGTTTTACGACTTTGACCTCGATTCCAGCGCCAGTCACCGGCTGAAGGAAATCAAGTCGCGGCCGGGCCGCAAGAGAGTCGCCAACAAATAGCAAAGGCTCACCTATGACAGAACAACGCATAAAAACCGCACTCGCGGGACTGCAATGGACCTTGGGAATTGTGATTCTGATTGAAGCCATCCTGTTTGTGATGCCGGGCGTCAGTCACGACTTCGCCCGAACTCACATGCCCGACATCGTCCGGCAAGTCCTCGGCTGGGGCGAGATCATCGGCGCCATCCTCCTGCTGATTCCGCGAACGGCGGCCCGCGGAGGCTGGCTCCTGGCGGGGATTTTTGTGTTGGCCATGATCGTCCACCTGCTGCACGGAATGTTCAATGTGGGGAATCTGGCCATTTACACAGCCGCAGCCTCGGCGATCGCGACCGGCAAGGGGACGCAGCCGACTCCGTGAGCCGGACTCCATGACCAATCAGGAACTCATTCGCCGCTTCGAGAGTGATGCCGTTCCCGAAGACTCTTTCCATCACGCCGATCACGTTCGCCTGGCATTTGCCTATCTGTGCGAGTATCCGGTTCTGCCGGCGCTGGAGAAGTTTGCCGGCGCTCTGCAACGGTTCGCCGCCGCGCGCGGCAAGTCACAGCTCTACAACGAAACCATCACCTGCGCATATTTCTTCGTCATCCATGAGCGCATGGCGCGCTGCGAAGGTGCGGGCTGGGAAGAGTTCGCTGAGCTCAACCCAGACCTGCTCACATGGAAAGACGGCATTCTGAACCACTACTACCGCGAGGCCACCTTGAAATCAGATCTAGCCCGGAAAGTCTTCCTGCTTCCCGACAAATGCCTTGACCTGCAAACATCTTTTGTTGAAGTCGCCGGTCGCCAGCAGTAATATAGCTTCCTCGACAGTTCCTCGGGCAAACGAGAGACGATGCCGCAAAACTACGTTCCCATCTTCATCTTCATGGCAGTCATTGGCGTGCTGCTTCCGCTCACACTGCTGGCGGCAAAACTCGTGCGCCCGGATAATCCCAGCAAAACGAAGCTCATGCCCTACGAATGCGGCATCGATCCCATCGACAGCGCGCGCGGGCGTTACACGGTCCGTTACTACATCGTTGCAATTCTGTTCGTGGTGTTCGACGTGGAAACTATTTTTCTGTTTCCCTGGGCCGTCAAGTTCAAGGCCCTAGGCCTCTTCGGTTTGCTCGAGATGCTGATCTTTCTGGTCATCCTGATCGCGGGCTACATCTGGATTTGGAAAAAGGGCGCGCTGGAATGGGTCTAACTCCGTCTACGCCCGCGGCCGAGCCATCGGTCGAAACCTTTACCGCTAGCCGCTTCACTCAGGGTAATTTCCTGTTCCCGACTCGCCTCGTGGTCAGCCCGCTGCGCGTCAGCCGCGTGAAGTCCCGCCTGTTTGGCAGCAATGAAGAAAGCATCGCCATGTCGAAGGTCGCTTCGGTGCATATCTCGACCGGCGTGCTGTGGTCGGAGATCCGGATCGAATCGACCGGCGGCACCGACCCCATCACCAGCCACGGCCATCGCAAAGGCGATGCCCAACGCGTCCGCGATCTGATTGAGCGCTATCAGGGGCAAGCGCGCGCATAGCCTCCTGGGCCGCGCCATTCAAAGGCGGAAGATGTTCTGATTGTTCCTCGCGAGTCTCGTTGACACCGTATCCTCAAGCTGATAAAAGTTAACGTTCTCTCCGTAAGCCTTCGAGCCGGAGGTTTGTGCGTTCCGAGCTATGCCGGACGAAACCAAATCGCCCTCTTCACCGCCTCCCGAAGGCGAGCCGAAGCCCGTCGCGCCCGCCGCCACGGCCCCGGTTTCAGCGGCTCCCGCGAAGCCGGCCGTGCCAGCGAAGCCGGCCGCCCCCACGCCTGTTCCGTGGGATTCGCCCATGATCGCAAAGCTCAAGGGCAACTATGGTTCCGGCATTGAGCCCCTGACGTATGCCGGGCAGAACTACATGGTGGTCGACCGCTCGCTGATTCCTGAGATTCTCCAAGTGTTGCGCGACCAGGAGCAATTCGACTACTGCGTCGACATCACGGCAGTCCATTACCCGGCGCGCGAAAAGCAATTCGACGTGCTGTGGGTGCTTTATTCTTTCCCGCGGAACGAGCGCATCCGCGTGAAAACCCAAATCCTCGACGGAGCGACGTTGCCCAGTTCTGTTTCCATCTGGCCGGGGGCTAATTGGCTGGAGCGCGAAGTCTTCGACATGTTCGGCATCAAGTTTGACGGGCATCCCGACATGAAGCGCATTCTGTTGCCCGACGGCTGGAAGGGACATCCCCTGCGCAAGGATTACGGCATTTTGCAACAGGACAACGAGTGGGTGCAGATCAACCTGGGCATCGAGAGCGGCCAGTGAGGCGGTTAGAGATCGGGAGTTAACTCAGGCGATTAAATTAGAATGACTGACCCCAACACCACGCTCTCTCCGCTGGAGCTCGAAACCCACGACAAGACTTATCTTGACGCCAACGAGCTCGTCATCAACATGGGCCCGCAGCACCCCGCCACGCACGGCGTACTGCGCGTCATTCTGCGCCTCGACGGCGAAAAAGTGCTTGGCCTCGAGTGCGTCATCGGATACTTGCACCGCGGCGTCGAAAAGATTGGCGAGCATCGCACGTATACGATGTTCAACCCGTATGTCGACCGCATGGATTACGTGGCCGCGGTCTCAAACGGGCTAGGCTACTGCGAGACGGTCGAAAAGCTTCTGAATGTGGAAGCGCCGCCGCGCGCCCAGCATGTCCGCGTCATCCTCACTGAACTGAACCGCATCGCCAGCCACCAGCTCTGGCTGGGCACGCATGCCCTCGACATTGGCGCCATCACGCCGCTGTTTTACACCTTCCGCGATCGCGAAGAGATTCTCAAGATCTACGAGAAGTATTGCGGCGCGCGCCTCACGACTCACGCTTTCCGCATCGGTGGCCTGCAGTACGAAACCTACACCGGCTTCGAGAAGGAAGTGACGAACTTCCTGAAGTTCTTTCGCCCCAAGATCGACGAATACGAGGAACTGCTGACTACGAATCGCATCTGGGTCGAGCGCACGAAAAACGTGGGAACCATCTCCGCCGAAGATTGCATCGCGCTCGGTGTGACCGGCCCCGTGCTCCGTGCCAGTGGGGTGAAGTGGGACCTGCGCAAGGCGCAGCCCTATGCGAATTACAAGAACTTTGATTTCGAGATTCCGATTGGAGAAAACGGCGATACCTACGATCGATACCTCGTGCGTATGGCCGAGATGAGGCAATCGGTGCGCATCATTCAGCAGGCCGTCGATGCGCTGCCCGAAGGCCCCATCATGGCGAAGGTTCCGAAGGTGATGAAGCCGGCGGCAGGCGAGGTCTATCATTCGATCGAAGCGCCGAAAGGCGAGCTGGGATACTTCATCGTCAGCGACGGATCGACGCAGCCCTACCGCCTGCGCGTGCGTCCGCCGTCATTCGTGAATCTTCAGGCGCTCGATATGATGTGCCGCGGCCAGTTGGTCGCCGACGTGATCGCCGTGATCGGTACGCTCGACATCGTTCTCGGCGAGGTGGATCGCTAAATGAGGTCCCGCTGATGCACGCGATCATCCAATACATTCAGTCCTACCTCTCGAGCGACAAAACGCCGGGTGCCGCCGGAAACATGTTCTGGGCGCTGGTCTACATCATGCTGGTTTTCG
>JBAUYE010000138.1:0-3138 GCA_049584615.1 Candidatus Sulfotelmatobacter sp. | reverse complement strand
GTCGTTATGACGGAACTTTCAAAGACCTCTCTGTAATTGCGCACGAAGGAGGACACGCAGTCCATCGCCAGCTTATGACCGCAAACGGCGTAGCCCCGTCGTACGCGGAAGGCCCGCACTTCCTTTTCGAGTCCTTCGCGGAGTTCAACGAATTAGTTCTGGCTGACTTTATGGCCGAACACGCCGGCGCGCCAGAACTGCAGCGCTATTATCGCGAACAATGGATGTATATCAAGGGCATCGACGCGTTCTTGGGCGCACGCGATGCCTTGCTGGAGCAGGCCATCTATGACGGTGTCGCCGTTGGCACAGTTCGCAACGCGGACGACCTGGACAGCCTGACCGTAAAGATCGAGGACCAGTTCTCGCAGTTCCCAGCCTCCACGCCGGAATTGCGCGCCGATTGGGCCAGGATGTCCCTCATGTTTGAGGATCCTCTCTACGATGTGAACTATATGTACGGTGGGCTGCTCGCGCTGAAGTATTACCAGCTTTATTCGACCCGGCGGGAATGGTTTGTGCCGCGCTATGTTCAGCTTCTCAAGAACGGTTTCAACCAACCGCCCGCGGAGTTGCTCAAGCAGTTTCTGGGCATCGATCTTTCCGGACAGGCGCTATTGAGCGACGACTTGGAGCTGTTGAATCGGCGGCTGGACCAAATGGAAGCGAGCCCAGCTGGAAAGTGACGAGCCTTGGAGACCCGCGAAGAACACCTCCTGGCGCCTAGCGTCCGCCTTCTTCTTCCTTGAACATATACTTAATGGCGGGCTTGTAAATCATCAGGTTCGGCCGTCCGTCTTCGCGGATCACCTTGATGCAGGTCTTGTCGTACCACTCGATCACGCCGTGTATTTCCTCGCCGTCGCGCAGCACGATCACCATCGGCGTTCTCGACTGCATCTGCTTCTGGTAATAGAAGTTTTCGGCGTTGGTCTGCTCCGGAGGCGCAGCCTTGCGTCCGCCTCCCGGACCCATCGCGCGGTCACGGTCACCGCGATCGCCCCGTTCAAAGCTCCGCTCCGGTCGATCGTGGCGCTCCGGCCGGTCCCGGCGTTCCATGACCTGGGGATGATTGGAGTTGTGGTTTCCGTGGTTGTGATCCGGGCGCGGCAGCGCGGGACGGATCAGCTTCCGGTTGGCAAAATTCTCCTCGTCCCCTGACGGCTGGACGGGAATCGAGTCCATGATTTCCTTCATAGTGGCGCTACCCCGCACGCGCATTCGCGCAGACCACACGATTTAGAGGGCCCCAAAAATGTGTTTACGAAGGCGTGAAATTTCACCTACCGTACCACAGGAATCTCCCCGTGACAATGCCACCATTGTGCCCCTGCTGAGGACTATGCCAAATCTTGCACACTCTTAATTTCTCAATATGACCACGAAATATATCTCTGGTCTCTAGCTCGTATTCGACAAATCCATGCCTCTGCGTTCCCGTCCACTTCCGGTGACGACCGCCACCAGCGTCGCAACGATCAGTGCAGTCCAGGCCATCACCGGCGCGAACGCTCCGCCAAAATGCCGTTCGGCGAGCCTGGCTTGTTTCACCCCGTTCCACGACGCGAGCAGATTTCCCAGTTGATAGGCGCACCCCGGGAACGTTCCCCGCACCGCGGGCGGCGAAAGCTCGTTCAAATGAGCCGGGATCACTCCCCAGGCGCCCTGCACCATGAATTGCATGAGAAAGCCGCCGAGCGCCAGCATAGGCACGGCATGCGAGTATGCCCACAGCGGAATAACCGGAATCGACAGCAGCGCAGCGATCACAATCGCCTTCCGGCGGCCAATCTTCTCCGACCACGTCCCGAAAAAAATTCCTCCCAGCAGCGCGCCAATGCTGGCGATGATGGCGATCCAGCTTACTGTCTGCGGTGTAAAGTGATGATCCTTTGTCAAGAATGTTGGATACAGGTCCTGGCTGCCGTGGCTGAAGGAATTGAAGGCAAACATCAGCACGATCAGGAAAGCAAAAGTGCTCAGATACCTCAGAATGTCCTTGCCCAGCCGGCTCTCTGCGTTCCGCGAGACGTGTCCTTGTTCCCAGGCCGGCGACTCATTCACTTTCGTGCGAATGTAAATCACCAGAAACGCAGGCAGCGCGCCAATTACAAACATTCCGCGCCAGCCGACGAAGCGGAACAGCTGTCCGAAAACCAGCGCGGCCAGAAGGTTTCCTACAACATAGCCTTCCTGCAGCACTCCGGAGAAAAACCCGCGTCCCTCCGCCGGCAGGGTCTCGAACGCCAGCGCCGCGCCCACGCCCCATTCTCCGCCCATGGCGATTCCGAACAACGCCCGCGTGATTAGGAAAACCTTCAGGGAAGGCGCGAACGCCGACGATAGCTCAAACACCGAGTACGCGATGATGTCCACCATCAACGTGGGACGCCGCCCGAACCGGTCCGCCATCATGCCAAAAAGAAATGCGCCCACGGGACGAAAAGCCAGAGTGATGAAGATCGCTTCCGCAACCGCCGAAACCTTCGTCTGGAATTGAGTAGCGATCGCGCTGACGCAGAAGGTCAGTATGAAAAAATCAAACGCATCCAGGGACCACCCTAGAAAGCAGGCAATGAACGTATTCCGCTGTACCGGCGTAAGCCTGCGAAAATGGCCGATGAATTCCATGCAAGTTCCTCCGCGCAATTCCGTACACGCTGAAACGCCCTGCGGATGCTAGCATAGGTTTTTCAAATCAACCAAAATCAACGATCAGCAATCGTCGACCCATGCCCGATCTCGATTCTCCCCAACGCCAGGTGCCCGACTCGCTCATGCTGACGGGTTTTTGGTATCGCGCCCTGCCTGCCGATCAGGTCCATCGCAATCAACTCCACAAAGCCACGTTGCTTGAGATTCCACTGGTCATCGGACGCGACCGCCAGAAAAAGCCTTTCGCGCTGCGCGACGCCTGTCCCCACCGCGGCATGCCGCTAAGCTGCGGCAGGTTCGACGGAGAAAATGTCGAATGCTCCTACCACGGCTGGCAGTTCGACGCGCACAACGGCCAGTGTGAGCTAATCCCCTCGCTCACCGCCGACCAGAATTTAAAAGTCGACCGCATCTACGCCGGCAGCTATCCCTGCGAAGAGCAGGACGGTTTCATCTGGGTGTACATTCCGGATCCAGGCCCGC
>JBAUYE010000137.1:0-9613 GCA_049584615.1 Candidatus Sulfotelmatobacter sp. | reverse complement strand
GTCCCGGCAGGAGCAAAGCTCCGCCGGATCTTCCCGAATCTGGACCGCTCCCCCTGATCCGCGCAATATCCAATCCAACGAGTACCCAGCAACTTTCTCTCCTGTGCTACCATCTACTGTTTTTCTGGGTCGCTCCATGTCCATGAAAGACACTCTCGGAGTCCTTCTCGCAGGCGGCGCCGGAGAACGCCTTTATCCTCTTACTCGCGACCGCGCCAAGCCCGCCGTCACCTTCGGAGGCATGTATCGCATCATCGACATCACTCTCTCCAACTGCCTCAACTCTGACCTGCGTCGCGTCTACATCCTCACCCAATACAAAGCGCTTTCCCTCAACCGGCACATCCGCGAAGGCTGGAACATCCTCGGCCGCGAAGTAGGGGAGTTCATCGAAGTCCTTCCCCCCATGAAGCGGGTCAGCGACCAGTGGTATCAAGGCACGGCCGACGCCGTTTACCAGAACATTTATTCCATCGGCTCCGAGCAGCCCAAACACGTCCTCATCCTCTCCGGCGATCACATCTACAAAATGGATTACGGCAAGATGATGAAGCAGCATCTCGAGTCCTCCGCCGATATCACTCTCGCCACCATCCAGGTCGATCCCGCGGAGACTTCCCGCTTCGGCGTGGTCGACGTCGACAAAGACGGCCGCATCAACGGCTTCGAGGAAAAGCCCGCCAAGACCGAACTGCGTTCCCCGTGGAACTCCGAGAGATGCGCCGGCTCCATGGGCGTCTATCTCTTTAATGCCGACGTCCTCATCCCCGTCCTGCTAAAAGATGCCGAAGACCAATCTTCCAGCCACGACTTCGGCAAAGACATCCTGCCCAAGATGGTCGCCGACTACCGTGTCTTCGCCTACGACTTCGTCGACGAAAACAAGAAAGAAGCTCTCTACTGGCGCGACGTAGGCACGCTCGAAGCCTACTACGAAGCCAACATGGATATCGTCTCCGTCTCCCCCATCTTCAACCTCTATGACCACGACTGGCCCATCCGCACCCACCAGCGCCAGTACCCGCCCGCCAAGTTCGTCTTCGCCGAGAAAGAACGCATGGGCACCGCCCTCGATTCCATCGTCTCCAACGGCTGCATCGTTTCCGGCGGCCTGGTCAAGAACTCCATCCTCTCGCCCGACGTCCGCGTCAACTCCTACTCCGAAGTCGACCAGTGCATCCTGTTCTCCCACGTCGCCATTGGACGCCACTGCCGCATCCGCCGCTGCATCATCGACCGCAACGTCCATCTCCCCGAGGGCACCACCATCGGCTACGACACCGAGGCCGACCGTTCCCGCTACTTCGTCACCGATAGCGGCATTACGGTAGTAACCCGCGACTACTCGCTCTTCGAGAATCCCGTAACCGTCGACTACTTCACCACCGAGTAACGCCCTCACCCGCGCGGATAGCCCATGAATACGGGGCAAAACGCCACATCATGATTGCTCGGCCCGATGGAGCCCGCGGCCGGCACCTCCGTACGACGTATCAAGAATCCAAACATCTAATCTCTAATATCTCACTTTGCGATTGACGCTGAGGCAATTAGAGGAACATAATCCCGCCATCGGTCTCCATTGCAAGATGTTTGGCGGTTTACCGCCGGCGAAAGGTCAAACTCTCTGAGTCAACCACCTCGGTCCCGTCTTCCCTCGCCACTTGACCGGGAAACCAAGATCAAGAAACCAGCATCACAGATCAGTTTCTAAAGGAGCGAATTCCATGAGGCGTACCCGTTTCACGAAACCCATACCACTGATCGCAGGGCTGCTCTCCGGCCTGCTGTTTGCGATCCTGGCTGTCCCACTCGGCGCCCAACCGGTGCCCAAAGCGCAACCCTATTACGACATCGCTAAGGAAGTCACCCTCAGTGGCACCGTGTCGAGTGTGGTCACCAAAGGCGCATACCTGATGCTCATGACTTCATCCGGAACCGTGGATGCAAGTCTGGGAAGGTGGGGCTTGATGGGCAAAGGAGCGCTCCACGTCGCCGCCGGCCAGCAAGTCGCGGTAACCGGCGTCATGAAGACCTATAGGGACAAGCAAGTCTTCATAGCCCGCACCGTGAAGGTAGGCAGCCAGGTCTACACCATGCGCAACGAGCACGGCATCCCTGTGTCGCCGCAGTCACGTGCCCACGCCGGCCAGAAACCCGCGCCGTTTAACAGCCGCGCCGCACAGAAAGGGGAGTCTCTATGAACCGCAAACTTTATGCGATCTCGCTCGCCGCAGTTTTCTTGGCGATAAGTTTCTTGACGAGCTGCAGCAGTTCAAGCTCAACCACCCCGCCACCACCTCCTCCCGCATCAACGACTCCCTTCGCGTTCTATCTGAGCGGGCAGGAAGAAATCAATGAGGGCCCGAACTACTACGCTCTCGCGGGCGCAGTTACCATTGACGCGAGTGGCAACGTCACCGCCGGTGAGCAAGACTACAACGATGGTTTTGGAATCACCTCACCTGAGCCCAGCGGCGACTCAATCACCGGGGGAACTCTGACGGTTGACGCTACCGGCCAGGGAACGCTGACCCTGATCACGAACAACACGGCCGTAGGCGCAAGCGGAACCGAAACCCTTGGCGTTCAGTTTGTGAACGCCGACCACGCCCTCATCACGCAGTTCGATGGGTCTGCAACCTCCAGCGGAAGCATGGACCTGCAGACGACGCTGTCCAGCACCCCGTCCGGCGCCTTTGCCTTCACCATATCGGGAGTGGACGCCTCCTATAACCCAATTGCGGTCGGAGGCGTCTTCACACTCCCCAGCGCAACCACCGATGAGGTCGATGCCAATGATAACGGGGACACCAGTACCCAAGGTGTGCTTTTGACCGTATCGCTCGGCGCACCCGATGCTTTCGGTCGGGGCGTTCTCACTAGCAGCCTCGAATACGGCTCTACGGGAATCCTGTTCAACTACTACGTCGTTGGACCGGAAGTGATAAGGATCATCGATGTGGATCCCAGCACGACAGAAGCAGGCACCGACTCGGCCGTTGGCTCAGCCTTCGGCCAGGGCACAAACGCTACCGCCGGCGCCAACGCGTCGCTCGGCGCCTCCATATTCGGAGTTTCCGGCGACCCGTTCGGATTTAACTACGCCACGGCGGGTGAGTTCGTTACCAACGCCACTAACGGTAGCTTCTCGGGCGTGGGAGAAGATGCTGAGTTAGGGACTTTCATATCGGGCGCGGCTTCCGTGATCGGTGGCCCCTACTCCATTGCGGCTAATGGATACGGCAGCCTCACCATCAACGGCTTTGGAGCCGACAGCGACGTCAGCGCGATGCAGGTTTATGCGACGGACCCAACTCTCGATCTGATGGATCCCAATAACGCAAATGGAAATCTCGACCTGGGCGGCGCTCTCCTTCTCGACTTCGATGCAGTTCTTGCCGGAGGCACCGGAGTCGTGGTTTCGCAAACTGACACCACCGCTACGGATTTCAACGGCACCTACACCGCTGGGTGGCAGGATTTCAACAACCTCGAAGCTGGCTGCGCCGCCTGCGAGTTCGACATGATCGCGAATGGAACGATGACCTCGGGCGGCGCCTTGAGCCTCACCGAAGGAGAGGTCAGCGATCCCTTCGAGACGCTGAATGCGGGAGCCACGACCATCACCGGCGCCACATTCACCGGACAGCCAACCCCAGACGCGACCAACCCTGGGCGCCTCACACTATTGAATACCGATGCGGCGCCAGGGGGGGCGCTGATAGATTCAATCGGCACCAGCTCCACCACCTTCTTCGACGCGATCATCTATCAGGCCAGCGCTTCACAATTGTTCTGGCTCGAATTTGATCTTGACAGCGTATTCCTTGGCTCCCTCGAGGAGCAGGGATCGCTGACCGGAGTCCCCGCAGTGAAACGCCCGGCAAAAGTCCAGGCGAAACGCTAACAGCAACGGGCACAGCCGCAGCAGTCCGGCCGTGCCCATAAAATTCCGTTGAATTCAGTGGCGCACTCCGGTGCGCCACTTTTTTCTTGCCGGAGAAAAGACGAGCCAGCACAACCGGAGTAGCCTTCCCGACCGCCCTGAAATCCCCGATCCGCCCACTGCTACAATGCCCTGTTTCACATTAACCAGCGCTACGGATGCTGCGAACTTACAGCACTACATCCGCGTACTGTCTTGTGAGCCAGTTCGAAAGTTGTTCTAGCTGAAAGCTGATAGCTGATAGCTGAAAGCATTTCCGGGGAGCTCTGTGGAAGACGTTCAGGTAGTCGCGATGCTGGTCCGCCGCTGTGTTGCCGGCGACGCCACTGCCTGGGAAGAAATCGTCCAGACCTACAACCGCCGCATCTATAACATTTGCTACCGCTTCGCCGGATCGTCCCACGACGCCGAAGACCTCGCCCAGGAAGTCTTCATCAAGATTTACCGCACGCTCCCAACCTACGACAGCTCCAAGGGAGCCTTCGTCACCTGGGTCACCACCATCACCCGCAACCCGCTGGTCGATCATTTCCGCAAAACCAAGCAGGACCGCATCACCGATTCGCTCGACGCCTCATCCTCGGCTCATGAAGACGCTCAACCCCTGATCGAGCAAATTCAGGACCAATCCGCTCCCCCCGACCAGCACGTTCGCCGCCGGGAGGTCGCAGAAAGCATTCACGCCGCCCTTGCCAGGCTCTCGCCTGAGCTTCGTGAGGCAGTGATTTTAAGGGACTTACAGGATTTTGACTATCGTGAAATCGCAACCGTTTTGAAGGTTCCGGAGGGCACTGTGAAATCTCGAATAAATCGTGGCCGGGCGGAACTTGCCCGCCTCTTACAACGTACCTATAGGCAGGTGATGTGATGCCAGATCACACCAACAAATCGAACCCCGATCATGGGATACAAGGTCACGGAATGCAGTGTCATGAGTTTGACACGCTCCTCAGCGACGCCCTCGATGGCGTTCTGACCGGCGCTCAACTCGACACCTTCCAGGCCCACGCCCGGACCTGTTCCGCGTGCGGGCCGCTGCTCGCCGATGTCACAGCCGGCCGCAACTGGCTGAAGGATCTCACAGAGGTAGAGCCTCCAGTCAGTCTGGTCAACAACATTCTGGCATCCACAACCGGCGTTGACACCCAACGCCTGCGGGTGAACGTCGCAGCCTCGCAGCCCGGCGTTTCATGGCTTGAGAAGTTGCAAGCCTGGGCCTCGCAAGGGCTCCAACCAATCTGGGGCACGCTCCGGCAACCCCGGTTTGCCATGTCGTTTGGCATGGCGTTCTTCTCCTTGTCGGTCGCCCTGAGCGTGCTCGGCGTCAAGCCCGCCGACCTGCGCCAGCTCAGCTTGCGTCCCACCGTCCTGCGGCACAACTACTACAATGCGGAGGCTCGCGTAGTCCGGTATTACGAAAACATCCGGCTGGTCTACGAGGTGGAATCGCGCGTGCGCGAACTCAAGCGCAACGTCGCGCCCGCCCCCGAACCCGCGCCGGAACGGGATAAAGATAAAAAGGAACACAAGAACGACACAACCGAACAGCCCGATCAGAAGCAGCTCGAGCAGAAACAGGAGCGCAACTACAGCCAGACCGAAAACCATCTCGTCCTGGCCTGCGCTCCTCTGGGTCCATCTGTCTTTTATCCGTCAAATTCGGATCTGCCTGTAGTGTCGGTGACCACGAACAGGAGGTTCGTATGAACTGCGCCAACCACAGCGATATTGCCGCGGTCGCTTTCTGCCGTACTTGCGGCAAGCCGCTCTGCGGCACCTGCACCCGCGACGTTCGCGGAGTCGTCTATTGCGAGCCCGGCCTCGCCGCCCGTCTCGACGGCACGGTCGCCGCCGCCGGATTCGTGCCTTCAGCGCAGGGCTCATACTCGTCTCCGGCAGTGCCCTTTCGCCCAACCGGCGGCTCCGGCCCCAATCCCGCAGTCGCAGGCATCCTGGCTGGATTCTTTCCCTTCGGCGTCGGCGCTGTTTACTGCTCGCAATACGCCAAGGGACTGGCGCACCTGCTGATCTTCGTAATGCTCATCTTCGCCTCTGATCACGCCGGCAACTGGGACTGGATCTTCGGCCTCGGGATCGCCTTCTTCTACGTCTACCAGATCATCGATGCCGTGCGGACCGCGCGCGCTCTTCAGGAAGGCCAGCCTGCGCCTGATCCCATGGGCCTGGGCCAGACCTTCAGCATGGGCGAGAAGTTCGACGCTGGCAAAGTGCCGGTCGGCGCCATCGTTCTCATCGGACTCGGCCTTCTGTTTCTGCTGCACACCATGCGGATCTTCGAAACTGGCCTCGACCGCCTGTGGCCGCTGATCCTCGTCTTTCTCGGCGCCTGGATGTTTTATCGCAACTATGAGCGCGCCCAGCATTCGTGTGGCTGCGGCCGCTGCATGGCGCGTTGCATGATGGGACCGGCGCTCGTGCTCACCACCGGCATCCTGTTCCTGCTCGACAGCATGGATATCGCCGAGTTGCACCGCACCTGGCCAGCCTGGATCCTGCTAGTCGGCATCGTCAAGCTGCTGCAGAGCAGCGCCTCGTCCGCCGGCCACGTCGGCCCGCTGCCGCCAGCGCCTCCGGGAACAGAAATAGGAGCAGGAGTAGCGCCGCCTCCACCACCGGCTTCCTCCGGTCCGCCTCCTGATCAAGCAACGTCTTCGTCCGGGGAGGTGCGCAATGTCTAGCAATATAGCTAGCCCAACCCAACCTCCAGTCGCACCTCTTCCACCGCGCCATCGCCGCCGTTCCTTTGCCGGACCGCTGGTCCTGATCATCCTCGGCCTCGTGTTCCTGCTCGGCAACCTGCACCTGATTTCCTGGATGCGGCTGGGAACTCTGTTCGCTCACTACTGGCCTCTGCTTCTGATCCTCTGGGGCATCATCAAGCTGGTTGAGTATCAGCAAGCTCAACGCGACGGCGTCCCCACCCGCGGCATCGGCTTCGGAGGAGTCTGTCTCGTCATCTTCATCGTCTTCTTCGGCCTCATGGCCACTCAGGCCTCGCGCCTCCACTGGGAACAATTTCGCAACGACATCAACATCAATGACAGCGACCTCGACAACATTTTCGGCGAGACTTTCAACTACGACGACCACCTCGAACAGGATATCCCGCCCGCCATTACTACCCTGCGCGTCAACGATGATCACGGCGCGGTCCGCGTCACCCCTGCTGACGACAACAAAATCACCGTCGCCATCCGCAAAAAGATTGGGGCCGAAAGCCAGAGCGACGCCGACAAATACAATGCCGCCACCAAGCCGGTGATTACCTCAACCGGAAACGTGTTGACTCTCGACGCCCGCACGCAAGCCGCCGGCGACCACTCCGTCCAGACCGATCTCGATATCTCCATCCCCCGCAAGATGGCGCTGCAAATAACCTCGCGCCGCGGCGAAGTCTCGGTAACCGGCCGCGACGGCCAAGTCGAGATCAACAATCAGCACGGCGAAGTTTCAGTGGAAGACGTCACCGGCAACGTCAACCTGACTATCGAAAGAAGTTCCGCCAAGGTCGAACAGATCACCGGCGATGTCCACATCGATGGCCGCCTGAACGAAGTTTCCGTTACTGACGTCAAAGGCTCCGCCCAGTTCGACGGCGAATTCCAGGAGAGCGTCAAGCTCGCCCGCATCTCAAAGAGCGTCGCCTTCAAATCTTCCCGCACCGACCTCGAGTTCTCCCGCATCGATGGCGATCTCGATCTCGATTCCGACGACCTGCACGCCGACCAGATCACCGGGCCGCTCCACCTGACCACGCGCTCCAAGGAAATTCGTCTCGAAGATGTTTCCGGCGACGTGCGCGTGCAGGATGAACACGGCGGCATCGACGTCTCCATGCGCTCGCTCGGCAACGTGCAAATCGACAGCCGCAACGGCGACATCAATCTGAGCGTGCCCGACAAGTCCGGCTTCCACCTCGACGCCCAAACCCGCGACGGAGAAATCCAGTCCGACTTCCCCGAACTGAAGATTGACAACAGCGAGCATGAGGCCAAAGCCACCGGCACCGTAGGCAACGGCTCTTCGCACATCGTGCTCAACAACGAGCACGACGGCATCGAGATTCGCAAAGCCTCGACCAAGCCCGCCGCAGCCATGCCCCCGACTCCACCGACCCCGTCGAAGCCAGCACGATCCCTGCCCCCACCCAAATCCAAAGTCGAACCCACCGAGAACTAGATCGGACCCAGCCACCTTGTCATCCTGAGCGGAGCCTGATCGTCCAAAAGACGATCAGGCGCAGTCGAAGGACCCCAACCGCCAGCACCGGCCACGACGTGCATCCACCATTGCGGCCCATTGGTGCCACCCCCATCTTTGCCTTCCGCCCCACCATCTGCGAAACTGACCTTGTCCCCACCGCCACTGAGAACTGAGAACCGAGAACTGAGAACTGCTTCATGGGCCGCATCCACGTACTCCCCGAGCACGTCGCCAACAAGATCGCCGCCGGCGAGGTGGTGGAGCGCCCTGCCTCGGTAGTAAAAGAGTTGCTCGAGAACGCGCTCGACGCAGGCGCGACCCGCATCAAAATCAACATCGAGGCTGGCGGCAAAAAGCTGATCCAGATCACCGACAATGGCTGCGGCATGGTGCGCGACGATGCCATGCTCGCCTTCGAACGCCACGCGACATCAAAGATCAAAGACGCAGAAGATCTGCTGAGCGTGGCGACGCTGGGATTTCGCGGCGAGGCTCTGCCCTCGATCGCCTCGGTCTCCCGCCTGCACCTCGAAACCCGCGCCGCCGGCTCGAAAGAACAAACTGCCTCAGCCGGAACCATCCTAGAAATCAACGGCGGCAAGATAGCGCGGGTCGAAGAAGCGGGACTTCCCGAAGGCACCTCCATCACGGTGCGCGATCTCTTCTTCAATACCCCGGCGCGAAAAAAGTTTCTGAAAGCCGAGTCGACCGAACTCTCGCACATCGCCTCCCTGGTCACGCATTACGCGCTGGCCCATCCCGAAAAACATTTTGAATTGCATTCCGCAACCAACGCCATGCTGGTCGCCCCGCCAGTGGCCGGATACAGCGAGCGCGTCTATCAGGTCTTCGGCAAGGAAACCCTCGATCAGTTGATTCCCGTCGCAGCCGTGCAACCGCTCGAGCGCGTAGGCCTGCCCCAGCCCCCGCCTTGGCGTCGCCAGGAAGAAGATGAGAATGGCAATCCGGCGAGCCCAGCCGAGCCCGGCGAGATGCGCCTCCACGGCTTCGTCTCGAAGCCCGAAATCCAGAAGCTGAATCGCAATTCGATCTTCATCTTCGTCAACGGCCGCCTGATTCGCGATCGCCTCATCCAGCACGGGCTCACCGAAGCCTACCGGAACATCATTCCTCCCACGGTCTACCCGGTGGTGCTGCTGTTTCTCGAATTGCCGCCGGGCGAGGTCGATGTCAACGTCCATCCCTCAAAAACCGAAGTCCGCTTCCGGCAACCCAGCGTGATGCACGATTTCGTCCGCGACACCGTGCGCGCCGCGCTGATGAAGGCGCGCCCCGCGCCGCAGTTCACCACCGAAATTCACGCTCACGCCACTGCAAGCTCCGGCCTGACCCCGGGAGCAAGAGAATGGGAGCCGCCCTCAGACCTAGCCTCGGAAGACCAGGCCGCGGGCGCGCCCGCGCGCCCTCGGTATAAACCTG
>JBAUYE010000136.1:0-6233 GCA_049584615.1 Candidatus Sulfotelmatobacter sp. | reverse complement strand
GGCGCGCAGGGCAGTTGAAGAGCAAAGGCATTCATTACGTGGACGTCGGGACCAGCGGCGGAGTCTGGGGTCTCGAACGCGGCTACTGCATGATGATCGGTGGACCGAAGGAAGCGGTGCAGCGGCTCGACCCGATTTTCAAGACGCTCGCTCCTGGCGCGGGCGATATTCCGCGCACTCCGGGCCGGGAAAAACTCGGAGGCTCGGCCGAGCAAGGCTACATTCATTGCGGTCCCTCGGGCTCCGGCCACTTTGTGAAGATGGTGCACAACGGCATCGAATACGGAATCATGCAGGCTTACGCCGAGGGCTTCGACATTTTCAAGAATGCGACTAGTAAAGACTTGCCGGAAGATATCCGCTACGATCTGAACTTGCCGGATATTGCGGAGGTCTGGCGGCGAGGCAGCGTGGTGAGTTCGTGGCTGCTTGATCTGACGGCCATGGCTTTAACGGAGAATCCTAGCCTTTCGGAATATGAAGGCTACGTACAGGATTCAGGCGAAGGGCGCTGGACGATTCAGGCGGCGCTGGAAGAAGCTGTGCCGGCGGATGTTCTGACTGCGGCGTTGTACGTGCGCTTCCGCTCGCGGCAGCAACACACATTTGCGGAGAAGATGCTTTCTGCCATGCGGCAGAAATTTGGCGGACACATTGAGGCCGGCGCGGCTCAAAGCACTCCCAAGAAGAAGAGCGCGTAACCAGAACGTATTTCAGCTAGAGAATTTGAGGATGTGATCATGGCTCAATTGGCGGAACAGCCCACGATGGCCACACCGCGCGTCGGTAAACAAGGCGATCCTTGCGTGATGGTGATTTTCGGCGCCGCTGGCGATCTGACCGCCCGCCTTTTGATTCCGGCGCTGTACAACCTGGCGCGGGCGGACTTGCTCTCGAAGGAATTCGCGGTGCTGGGCGTGGCCCGCAAGCAGATGTCGGACGAGGATTTCCGCAAACAGATCCTGGAGGATGTGAAAGAGTACTGCGGGGATTGCATCAACGACGCTACCTGGGAAAGCTTCGTGCGCCGCTTCTATTATTTCGCCGGCGATTTCAACGATGATCAGCTTTACTCGAAGATCAAAGATCGTCTCGCCAACATTGATCGTGATCACTCTACCCATCAAAATTTCTTCTTTTATATGGCGACGGCTCCGAGTTTCTTCGGGCCCATTGTCGAAAAGCTCGCGGCCACTGGATTGCTCGAGCAAGATAACGACCACTGGCGCCGGGTCATCATCGAAAAGCCTTTCGGCCACGACCTGGAGTCGGCGAAAGCGCTCAACCAGCAGTTGCTGAAGCTCGCCGCGGAAAATCAGATCTATCGCATCGACCATTATCTGGGCAAGGAAACCGTGCAGAACATCATGGCGTTCCGCTTCGCCAACGGAATTTTCGAGCCCATCTGGAACCGGCGCTACATCGATCACGTACAAATCTCTGTAGCCGAAACCGTGGGCGTGGAAGGCCGCGGCAGCTATTTCGAGCACGCGGGATCGCTGCGCGACATGGTGCCAAACCACATCATGCAACTGATCAGCCTGACCGCCATGGAGCCTCCGATTTCGTTTGACGCCAATGCGGTGCGCGACGAACAGGCGAAGATTTTGCATGCTATCCAGCCCATCGACGATGAGGAAGTTCTCAGCCGCGCCGTCCGCGGGCAGTATGGCGAGGGCACCATGGAAGGCGAACGGGTTTTAGCCTACCGTTCCGAGCCCGATGTTGCGCCGGACTCCCGCACCGAAACCTTTGTCGCCATGAAGCTGCTGATTGACAACTGGCGGTGGGCCGACGTTCCCTTCTACCTGCGTACTGGCAAGCGGATGCCGGCGCGCAACACCCACATCGTGATCCAGTTCCGCCGGGCGCCGTTTGTCCTTTTCCGCGATACTTCCGTGGAACATCTGATGCCCAATCAGTTGGTGCTGCATATCCAGCCGGAAGAAGGCATCTCGCTGCAATTCGCGGCCAAAGTTCCCGGCCCGGTGATGCGGCTGGGCACGGTGGACATGAACTTCGAATATCAGGAATACTTCGGGAAGCAGCCCAGTACCGGCTATGAGCGGCTGTTGCACGATTGCATGATTGGCGACCAGACCTTGTTTCAACGGGCTGATATGGTGGAAGCGGGCTGGAGCGTGGTCAATCCGGTGCTCGATTTGTGGAAGGCACTGCCGCCGCGAAACTTTCCGAATTACGCTTCCGGCACGTGGGGACCGAAAGAGGCCGACGAACTGTTGGAGCGCGATGGCCGGCGCTGGAGGAACTTCGAGAAATGATCCTGGCCGGCGATATTGGCGGCACCAACGCTCGACTCGCCTATTTTCAGCCTCAGAACGGCCATCTGCGGCTGGTTTCAGAGCGCGTTTTTCCCAGCCGCGAATACAGCGAACTGGGGGACATTGTTTCCAAGTTCCTCTCCGACTCTGCGACGCGGCCTGAGGCTGCTTGTTTCGGCATCGCAGGACCCGTGCATAACGGACGCGTCGAAGTTTCAAACCTTCCCTGGGTCATCGACCAGTCGCGTCTGGCAAAACAGATTCAGCTTCCCGCCACTATGCTGATCAATGATCTCGAAGCCAACGCTTGGGGCATTGGAGCTCTCGGCGCGCAGGACCTCTTCTCTCTTAACCAGGTAGTGCCATCGGATGGCAATCAGGCCGTCATCGCGCCCGGAACCGGCTTGGGAGAAGCCGGGTTGTTCTGGAACGGCAGCCAGCATCAGGTCTTTGCCTGCGAGGGCGGACACGTGGATTTTGCTCCCCAGGGCGATCTGCAGATTGAACTGTTGCGGTTCCTGGCGCATCGTTGCGGACATGTCAGCTACGAACGCGTGCTCTCCGGACCGGGCCTGGTCAACGTGTACGAATTTCTTCGCGAAAAGGGATGTGGAGACGAGCCTGCCGGATTTGCCGCGCAACTTTCCCAGGGAGATGCCGCGGCGGTGATTTCCCACGCCGCCCTGAACCGCACGAATCCGCTAGCCGAACGCGCTCTGGATCTGTGGGTTTCAGTTTACGGCGCGGAAGCGGGCAATCTCGCGCTTAAGACCATGGCCATTGGCGGCATCTTTCTGGGTGGCGGAATCTCACCGAAGATTCTTCCCAAGCTTACCGGGCCGATGTTTATGCGCGAATTTCTCGAGAAAGGCAGATTGCGCCCGCTTCTCGAGAGCATTCCGGTGCAGGTCATCACCAACGACAAAGCCGCATTGCTCGGAGCGGCGCGGTGTGCCGCTACAAAATCCAGCAACGGCCGGGCGGGCGTGCTGTGAGTGCGCTGGTCGAGTTGCGCCGGCTTACGACTCCGCAGGATCTGTTTCAGGCGGCTGCGGAGGAAGTGCTGCGCGCCGCTACTCATGCGGTCGCGGAGCGCGGACGCTTCACCATCGCGCTCTCCGGCGGATCGACTCCCAAGAGCATGTACACGCTGATCGCAGCCAATGCCGCCAACACTTTGCCCTGGGATCGGATGTTCTTTTTCTTTGGCGACGAGCGCCACGTGCCTCCGGACGATCCCGACAGCAACTATCGCATGGCTAAAGAAAGTCTTCTGGCAAAGATCCCGGTTCCGCAAGCTAATGTCTTTCGCATCCCTGCGGAGAATCCGGACGCCGAGGCTGCAGCGGAGATCTACGAACAGACTCTGCGAAAATTCTTCGCGCTGGCTCCCGGCGAATTTCCCCGCTTCGATCTGATCCTGCTGGGCATTGGGCCGGACGGACACACTGCGTCGTTGTTTCCGGAAACCGCGGCGTTGCAGGAGAAAACGCGTCTGGTGGTCGCCAACTGGGTGGAAAAGCTGAACACCAGCCGGATTACTTTGACCCTGCCGGTGCTCAACCACGCCCGCTGCGTCGCCTTCCTGGTGAGTGGAATTGACAAGGCGCCGGCGCTGCGTGAAGTTCTGGAAGGCAAGGCTCCGGCGGAGAAGTATCCTTCAAAGCTGGTGCAGCCTAGTGAGGGCAAGCTGATCTGGTTTGTGGATCGGGCAGCGTCCAGCGAACTCTCACCCGCTGCATGAGAAACCGTGCAAAGTGGGTTGAGTAATTATCCGCGCCAGCCGCAGATTTCCTTCAGGCCCTTGCCCCTGGCGTGCTCGAAAAGACGCACGAAATGGCGGGAGTGTTCGAACTCGTGGATATCCGCCCAGACTTCCGCCTGCCAGGCTTTGTCGTGTGCCGCGGAGTCGCCGCAGGTGGCGCAGCGAGTATGGAGGCTGATCGAAATTGCTTCCGGCAAAATCGCGCCCGGCAGTTCGATGAAGATGCAGCGGACTTCCTGGATCTCCTCGTGTTCATCGAGCATGTGTTCGTAGCGGAGCAGGTAACTGAACCCCAGCTTGCGGGCTTCGGCTTCCGCTTCGGCGCGGGTGTGGAACGGGCCATATTCCGCCCGCAATTGCTCGGTCGAATCGCAAGCCATCCAGAAGGTTTCTTTGTAGTCCATTCCCGCCCCGCCCAGGGATTGCGGAGCTGGCTCTCGGCTGCCGGCGAGCCCGCTCGATTGGGTCAGGGCGACCACTGCAATTTGCAGGCCGACTGCAAATAACACAAGGTCGGTCTTTTTTCAATGTCTTACCCACCATAAATACGGCAGCCTGACGGCGACAGTGCAAACGTTTTGCAGCAGATGTACAGCTGTGCGGCCCAGCCCGCAGGAACTTGCATAGTTCCGACCCCGGTTGACCCCTAGCTCGCGGCGGCGCGGCCCGGCGCGAAAACCGGCCGGTCCGCCTCCTCCAGCCAGTTCTTGCCACCGTGGCTGGCGACGTACATGGCTAGTTCGAGGCGGCTCCAGACACCCAGTTTATCGAAAGTGCTGCGCAGGTGATTCTTGATGACCTGCTCTGACGTGCCCATCAGCCTGCCGATTTCACGATTGGTGAGGCCCTGCCAAACCAGGGTTGCCACTTGAATTTCCTTTGGGGTCAAACGCTCCCGCGGCATCATGACTTCACCTCCGCACGTTCGAACGCGGCTGTGGCCAGGCGCACCCGCTTGCGGCCATCCCGAATTCCGGCCCGCAGAAAGAGCGTGCGCAAGTGCTGCTTCACGGTGCGCGGGCTGATGCTCAACTGGCCGGCGATTTCCTTGTTGCTGCAACCCTGGACCAGCAAATCCAGCACTTGCTGATCCCGCGGCGTAACTTTCATTCGTTCAAGATCCATCACGTTGGTTCTCCTGCGGTGCTCGCGTTTCTGGTTCCTCCAGGCTGCGACCCGCACTTTCGGTTAAGCACATCTTTCGCCAAACCTTCTCCTGGCCAGCAACCACCATTTAAGCCCAGCGATGGCTTGTACTTGGAGCAAGAAAACAGAACTTGTGGAGGGAGCGAAGAAACATGGGATGCGGTTAGGCGGTTCCAAATCGGGAGTAAGATAAGAGCAGAGATGGCCCGGATGCGGCCGTGGAGTGCATTCGCTGAGTTCGGTTTGAACTAAATTTCGCCGAAGAACTCGGCTAACCGCGGCGAAACGTTTGGTCAAGATAAGCCTTTCCCCTCAGACTTTTGGGCATGTCCTCAAACGATGTGCGGCTGGCGAGCCGGGCTGCCCGAAGTTCCAAGCTCCAGCCTCGCAACGAGAAAATGGGGATGTTCCAAAATGGAATCGGGGAGCGGCACAGTTGTTCGTTTTGACTCTAGAGGTCGAAACCACCTCACGTTTTGCACAGGGCGGCGTTAAACCTGAAAGTCCGTGTTCGGCTCGACGCGGATGGGACGACCGGAGTTCTCGACGGAGCTTGCAGCATCCAAGTGTGCATGATCTTGCACCTTACGACAGTAACCGTTCGAGCCGCCTTCGGCGGAAGCGGAGCCGGGCACGTGCTTCTGCGCGCTCGGTATCCCTAGGCCTTTGAATTCAGTATGGTTGCATCGTCGTTGTCGACCTGCGATTACCGGATTCTCAACCTTCTTCCGGGGGTGCAGGCGGAGGTCGATTTTATACCCTAGGTTCTTTGGTGGAGGAATTGCACTAGAATGGATATGGTTTCCGGATAGAAGGAGTCCGCTTCCCCGAGCTGGGCACGAGGGCGCGCAGAAAACATCGTGACCGATCAAGAAAAAAAACCAGTTCTCGACGAGCAGGCTTTTGAAATGCTGCTGGCAGCGGCCTATGTGCTGCAAGAGCACAACAGCAAAATGCAGGAGCTGGAAGAAAAAATAGAGTCGCAGAGTGCGCGGCTCCGGGAGCAAGAAGCGGCGAATCAGGCTCCTCCGCCTCCGCCG
>JBAUYE010000135.1:0-10011 GCA_049584615.1 Candidatus Sulfotelmatobacter sp. | reverse complement strand
AGTCTCGACAGTGCGCCTCCCATCCGCCGGTTTGGGCTGCCCTGCGGACCAATGTATGGACGCTACATAGAAAATTGAGGCAGAATAAGAGCTTCCACCATCTAAAATAAAAAAGCTATTGTGGGAGTGAACATGAAAGAAAATACCAAGAAAGCAACGAGTCTGTCTGCCGCTACTGCCGGAACAATCGAACTCGGCAATGAACTCACTGTCAATCGCCTCGGCTTCGGAGCGATGCGCCTGACGGGCGAAGGCATCTGGGGTCCGCCGAAAGATCGTGCCGCAGCGCTAGCAGTTCTCCGCCGAGCCGTGGCGCTTGGCGTCAACTTTATCGATACTGCTGATTCCTACGGTCCCAATGTCAGCGAAGAGTTAATCGCCGAAGCCCTTGCACCTTACCCCAAGGACCTCGTGATCGCGACCAAGGGTGGATGGAATCGCCCTGGACCGAACCAGTGGACCCACGATGCCAGCCCAGCGCACTTGCGCGAAGCGGTGGAGGGCAGCTTGAAGAGACTTCGCCTCGACCGGATCGACGTCTACCAGCTGCACGCTCCCGATCCGGTGGTGCCTTTCGACGCGTCGATTGAGACCTTGGCAAACATGCGATCAGAGGGGAAGATCCGATTGGTCGGGCTGTCCAACGTGACGGTCGAGCACATCGAGCGAGCGCGAAAGATCGTGCCCATCGTGTCGGTGCAGAACCGCTACAGTTTTGCCGATCGGGAGTGGGACAATGTCGTGGATTATTGCGAGCGCAATGGGATCGCGTTCATCCCGTGGTTCCCGCTGGGAGCAGGGCGCGTGGCCGGCAGGCTGCTGGAGCGGATTGCGAAGGCTCACAAAGTAAAACCTATCCAGGTCGCACTGGCGTGGTTGCTGAAACGTTCCCCGATTATGCTGCCCATCCCCGGGACTTCCTCAGTTGCGCATCTGGAGGAAAATGTGGAGGCAGCATCTTTGCAGCTGTCTGAGAAGGAAAGCCTGGAACTGACAGGGATTACCGAGTTGGCTTCCTGAGCCAAGTCCGCTTTGCGTAACCAGAGGAGGTCTTGCGATGACTCCGAACGATAGCGACTCGAATCAATCACGCATCGATTCTTCCGAGCAGTCGTCGGCGACTGGCAGAATGCTCTCAAACGACGACCTCGGCGTCAGCAGAAGAGAGTTTCTAGGCATGACTGCCGCTTCCTTATTAGTGGCCAGAAGTCTCAGCGCTGCCGCAAAGCTGGATAGCAAGAGCGGAATTCCGCATCGAACTCTGGGCCGCACCGGCGAAAAGGTTTCGCTGATCGGACTCGGCGGTTATCATCTGGGCATGCAGAGCGATCCCGAGGAGAGCATACGCATCATTCGCACTGGAATCGATGAAGGAATCAATTTCCTCGACAATTGCTGGGACTACAACAACGGAGAGAGCGAAATTCGGATGGGCAAGGCCCTGCGCGATGGTTATCGCCAGAAAGCCTTCTTGATGACCAAGATCGATGGCCGAAATAAAGCAGCTGCCGCGGCGCAACTCGATGAATCGTTGCGGCGATTGCAGACGGATCGAATTGACTTGCTCCAGTTCCATGAAGTGATTCGCGATTCCGATCCAGATCGCATCTTCGCCAAGGGCGGAGCGATGGAGGTCGCCCTGGAAGCCAAGAAGTCCGGCAAGATCCGCTTTATTGGTTTCACGGGCCACAAGAGTCCAGACATTCATTTGAAAATGCTGGCCACTGCCGCACAGCACGGCTTCACGTTCGATGCAGTCCAGATGCCTCTCAACGTGATGGACGCTCACTTCAACAGTTTCGAAAAGAAGGTGTTGCCAGCCTTGACCAAAGACAGCATCGGAGTTCTCGGCATGAAACCCATGGGTGACCACATCATTCTCGGGAGCAAGACCGTTACAGCAGTTGAGTGTCTGCACTACTCTATGAATCTGCCCACCAGTGTCGTCATCACGGGCTGCGATTCGCTTCCCATCCTTCAGCAAGCTCTCCAGGCCGCGCGGACTTTTCAGCCGATGGATTCTTCCCAGGTAGCAGCTCTTCTCGCCAAGACCGCAAAGGCGGCGGAGGCCGGCCAGTTCGAACTCTATAAGACCACTCACCAGTTTGACGGCACCGTCGCCAACCCGCAGTGGCTTGGTTAGACACAGGCAAGATTCTGTTCAAGTAGCGTTTTGACTCTGACTAAGAAGATGCTGTGCCATCGAGATCCTCGGCACGCGCGTCGCGCCCATGGTTCGCAAAGAGCTCGCCCGCAAAGCACTCGCCGCCACCAGTCCCGCGCGAAAAGTGGCCTCGAGAAGATTGTTTAACTTCGCATATCGGGGGCAGAGAGCGCCCGGAACAGTCGCAAAGCTTCATTGCTTCCTAGTCTCCCGAGGGCAACAGCATCTCTTCGGGCTCAAGGTCGATTTCGGTAGGCGTGTGCGGAGAGTCGTCGAGGAAGCGCTGGGCGGCGTCGGGACTACGTTCCGGCCGCAGTGACGGCTTCATTGCGCCAAACTGCTCAGCTTCAGTTGATCCCGTCAGCGCCGTGGTCGAAGCCAGCCCTCCACTGATAACCTGCTGCACCTGATCAAAGTAGCCCGTTCCTACAAAGCGCTGGTGCTTGACTGCTTCATATCCGAATTGCGTTTCCCGGCTGAACTCTTTTTCCTGCAGCCGCGAATAGGCGGTCATGCCAGCGAGTTTGTATCCGCGCGCCAGCTCGAACATGCTCAAGTTCAGTGCGTGGAAGCCGGCCAGCGTCACGAACTGAAATTTGTATCCCATGCGAGCCAGTTCTGGTTGGAAGCGTGCGATGGTTTCTTCATCAAGCTTCTTCCGCCAGTTGAAACTCGGCGAACAGTTGTAAGCCAGCATCTTCTCCGGATACTTGGCATGAATCGCATCGGCAAACTGCCGTGCTTCTTCCAGATCAGGATGTGAAGTCTCGCACCAGAGCAGGTCGGCGTAGGGAGCGTAAGCCAGACCGCGCGCGATGGCCGACTCGATGCCGCCGCGAATGCGGAAAAATCCCTCTGCAGTGCGCTCTCCCGTACAAAAAGCCCGGTCGCGCGGATCAATGTCGCTGGTCAGCAAATGTGCGCTGTCGGCGTCGGTCCGTGCCATCACCAGCGTCGGCACGCCCATAACATCGGCGGCCAGTCGTGCTGCTACGAGCTTCTGCACCGCTTCGGTAGTCGGAACCAGCACCTTGCCGCCAAGGTGTCCACACTTCTTTGCCGACGAAAGCTGATCCTCAAAGTGTACGCAAGCCGCACCCGCCTCAATCATCGCTTTCATTAGTTCGAATGCGTTCAGCGTGCCGCCAAACCCGGCTTCCGCGTCGGCTACCAGCGGCGCAAACCAGGTTTGCGCGGGAGCGACCTTGCCTTCGGCATGATGAACCTGATCGGCGCGCTGCAGCGCGCTGTTGATTCTGCGGCAAAGATTCGGAACACTATCCGCCGGATACAAGCTCTGGTCGGGATACATCTGTCCGGCATCGTTGGCGTCCGCCGCCACCTGCCATCCACTCACATAGATCGCCTTCAGTCCCGCCTGCACCTGCTGCACGGCCTGGTTGCCTGTGAGCGCGCCCAGCGCATTGACGTAAGACTCGGTTTGCAGCATCTCCCACAGACGCTCGGCTCCGAGGCGGGCGAGTGTATGCTCGATGTGAACCGAGCCCCGCAGACGCAGCACATCTTCCGGCGTGTACGGGCGCTCGATTCCTCTCCAGCGCGGGTTGTTCGCCCACTCGTAGTTCAGGCAATCCTGCGCCAGCGCGTACTGCGCAGCCTTCTCTTCATTGCACATTAAGGGTGAGGGGGAATGCTGTTGGGCTGAGTTCTTCGTTCTGTTTTCTTGGGCAGACATTCGAGGTTCTCCTGGGCCGATTTGTGTGTTCAATATAGTGAACATGCATTCACCATACTGGCGAAGAGTAGGCCGCGGCGAAAGTTCGGTCAAGTCTGCCGTTCAATAGGCTGAACGCCTATTCATTTAATTGGCGGCGTCTGCTAAAATAACCCGAGTATGCCGGTTTCAGCCGATTCTCCATCCGCCGCCGTAGAACGAGCTTTGGCCATGCTGGAAGCCGTTGCCCAGGCGTCGGAGGGCTTGAGCAATGCCGAAATAAGCCGCAAACTCAACATTCCAAAGAGCTCCGCCAGTTATATCCTGCGCACCCTCGAGAATCAGGGCTATCTCACTCGCGAGGCGGAGTCGGGAAAGTACCGCGTAGGCCTGAAGATCCTAAGCCTGAGCCGGGGAGCGCTTGGAGGCCGCGACGTTCGCGGCGTAGCCTTGCCCATCATGCGTCACCTGACGCACCAGACCGGCCTGACTTGCCATCTCGCGGTTCTGGATGGGCCCGAAGCGGTCTACATCGAGAAGGTCGAGCCAGAGGGTTTTATCCGCATGGATACCTGGGTGGGACGCCGCATGCGGGTACACGCGACCAGTGTAGGCAAGGCGATCGTTGCGTATATTCCTGCAGGGCAGCTGGAAGAGATTCTGCGCAAGAGTGGAATGGAAAAGCGCACGCCTAAAACCATCACGACCCAGCCGCGTCTGTTCAGGGAACTCGAGAAGGTGCGCGCACAGGGCTACGCCGTCGACGATGAAGAGAACAACCTCGGCGCGCGCTGCGTCGGCGCCCCAATTTTCGATGAGCGCGGCTCCATCGAAGCCAGCCTGGGGTTGAGCGGAACCACGCAGCAGGTCAGTCCACAGACCATGCCACGGATTCTCGAAGCGCTCAAAGACGCAGCCCGCCATATCTCCATGGGCATGGGATACCGAGTCCCGCAGCGCCGCGCTCGTGGTGCCTAGCCCGTTCTGGGAATCCGCCGTCAGCTCTATGCCGATTCTCTGTATTCCGTCGCCGTTGCCGCGCTCGCACTAAACGGTTGCCGCGGCAATGCCACCAGTACAATTCCCCGCCTTCGGTCATGCACTAGTGTCCAAACCTCTGCGCACTGGTCACACAGCCAGTAGCGCTCCACGCGCCGGGGCTGCTGCCGCATATGAGGAGCGGGAGGAGCCCTAAGCTCCCCTGACCTGCCCACAAACTCCGTCTCCACCAGAAACAGTTTGCCTTGGCGTAGTCGAAGAAACGGTCTTGAGCATGTCGAATTAGCACAGTGGCTGAGCATGAACGCCCTCCGTGGACTGCTCTTCAGCTCAGACTTTCCGGGTTCGGACTCAGTTCTGAGACTTTCACCAGCAGCCAGATTCGGGGTCCCCTGCAGCTGAGATGCCAGACTGTTTTGAAAGGCAAACCGGCTCGATTGCTTGGATTCGACAGAGTATTCGGTATTCGGCTCCGTGTTCCATCGCTCAGTGCCGACTCATCGGCACGGTGACGAGCTTTCGTCGCCAGTTGAACCCACCGAACGTCAGTGGGCCATCGCGCCCATCACCGCCACGACCGCTCCCACTACGCTCAGCACAATCCCCACATGCCAGAAGATTCGCCGTCCGGAAAGCAGAGTGATCGAGGTCACCACCAGGCCAATTTCCAGGAACACCTCCGCCAGGTCAAACAGATCGGCGCGATTTCTCTCGGTCGCGACCTCCTGCTCCAGCTTGCGCGCGTCGGCTTGAATCTCCTCCTTGTCGTGCTTGTAGCGGTCCGCTTCCTGCCCAGCCTTTTCGCGAAACTTGGCCATTGCCGTGGCGTCATTGCTGGCCACTACCGCACTCAGATCGCCGAACAGTTCGTCCTCGTGCTCCCGAATATTCTTGGCCTGGTAATAAGCCCACTGATCGGACGATTTCGCCTGCAGCACCACTTCCTCAGTGTGCGCGCGGTGTCCCAGAAGCGACACCACCGCTACGCATACTGCCAGAACTGCCATGGTGAGCGACACGGCGGCGAGGGACCGATCCTCTCGCGCTTTTTCCGCGTGTTCTCGTAATTCCTGAAGTTCGTCCGCCATAGTTGTCCGATCCTGATTCAAAGTGATGGTGCAGACTCAGGTGCCGATATTACGCAATCACGGAGTTTTCGCCAAGGTGGGATTTTAGCGTCAGATCAAGAAGGAGTATGTAAGACGAAAGTCCTACCGCATGGTTTCTTCAATCTCCGAAATCCAGTTGGGACGCTTCAACACTTCCCGCGGCTTTGGACCATCCGCTGCGCCCACGATTCCGTCCTGCTCCATCAGATCGATCAAGTGCGCTGCGCGGCCGTAGCCGACGCGCAGCCGCCGTTGCAGCAGGGAAGTGGACGCTTTCCCAAACTCCACCACCAGTTTCACCGCATCCTGATACAGAGGATCGTCTTCGCCCCCGCTCTCAGATCCCTCAACCCCATCGCCGCCGCTGCTGCCGGCCTCGCGTTCGTCCTTCGGGGCTTCGAGGAACTGCTGCTGGTACTCCGCCGAGCCTTGCTGCTTCCAGAATTCAACCACTGCAGCGATCTCTTTTTCCGTGACCAGCGGGGCGTGCAGCCGGTGCACTCGCGCCGATCCCGAGGGCAGATAGAGCATGTCGCCCTTGCCGAGCAGAGCTTCCGCGCCGTTGGCGTCGAGAATGGTTCGCGAATCCACTTTGGTCGCGACGCGAAACGAAATTCGCGCCGGGAAGTTCGCCTTGATCAAACCCGTAATCACATCGACCGACGGACGCTGCGTCGCCAGTACCAGGTGAATCCCAACTGCGCGAGCCATCTGCGCCAACCGCGTAATGGATTCCTCGACGTTCGAGGAATCGAGCATCATCAGGTCGGCTAGTTCATCGATGATGATCACGATGTAGGGAATCGGCTTGTCGTCGGAATCCTCTTCAAACAAGCTGGGAGTTCCCTGGTCGAACAGCCGGTTGTACTGGTCGATATTGCGCACGCCCTTCGCTGCCAGCAGCTTCAGCCGCCGTTCCATCTCGCGGACAGCGTTGCGCAGCGCATTCGCTGCCAGCTTCGGTTCGGTGATGATCGGCGTATACAGGTGCGGCACACCTTCATAGTTGCCCAGTTCCAGCCGCTTCGGATCCACCAGAATCAAACGAACCTGCTCCGGTGTCGCCTTGTACAGGATCGACATGATGAAGGCGTTGATCGCAACACTCTTGCCGGAACCCGTCGACCCGGCAATCAGCAAGTGCGGCATTCCATTCAGATCGGCGGTGACGATGCGTCCGTTGATGTCTTTGCCCAGGGCCATCGTCAGCTTCGACTTCGAGCCCATGAATTCCTGCGACTCGATGTTCTCCCGCAGCCAAATGATCTCCCGCTCACGGTTCGGCACCTGAATGCCCACGGTCGATTTCCCGGCCATGCGTTCGATCAAGATGCTTTCGGCTTTCAACGCTAAACAAAGATCATCGGTGAGGTTGGTGATCCGGCTGTACTTGATCCCGGCATCAGGCTTGAACTCGAACGTCGTGACCACGGGGCCGGGATTGATTTGTGTGATCTGCCCGTGGACATCAAACTCCGCATACTTCTCGGTCAGCACCTGGGCCAGCAGCTTCAGTTCTTCCGCATCCACGGCCTGTTGTTCGTCCGGACGCTGCAGCAAGCTGCTCGAGGGCAGTTTGTAGCCGCCCGCAATCCGCGGCATCGTTGTCTTGGCTTTGTGATCGCTGTCGCCACGCTGCGTCACTTCCGGATCCCCGGTCGTGCTGAGCGGAGAATGAGATCGCGAAGCGAGCTCATTCGCAGTCGAAGCATCCCTATCAGCGCCTCCGAGCCCGGCCAGCGATTCCGCAAGAATCCCGCCGGTCGAACTTGGTTCTTCATCAGGCCCCAGCATGCGCTCAATCCCCGTACGGCGAGGCTCTACAGAAGTTCGCGAGGGTTCAACTGACTCACCAGTTTGCCGCGATGGGATCAACTGCGTCTTGACCACCGGCTTCGAAGTCCGGCGTTTGTCCAGTTCCTTCTGCTGACGGCGCTTGGCCCGCTCCGCTTGCCAATCCTGGTACCGGTTCCACAGCGCGGTGACAAACGCAAATCGTGTCGGAGCCCACAGTCGAATCGACGAAAACGAGAACGCCGTCGAAAGATAAAGCGCAACCGCCAGCACGCTAGCGCAAACGATGTAAGCGCCAGTCAAATTCAAGTAATGGATCAGGACATCGCCGACCACCCGCCCCAGAAGACCTTCGACCGGAATCACATGCAACCAGCGCAAATGCCACGGCAGCAGCGCCAGCAGCGCCGGGACGAAGATTACCAGCCAGATTCCGCCCAGACTTTTCGCCACAGGTGATTGAATCTTGCGCGACGCAAACCAGCGCAGTCCAAGCATGGCCGGGAATATCGGCAGCAGAAACGCTCCGATGCCGAAGAACTGCAGGGCAAGGTCCGAAATGAGCGCTCCCACCACGCCAATCCAGTTGCGGGCAACGTGGGTTCCGGTCAGCACCGAAGCGCTATTAAGGGAAGGATCGAGCGGCGAATACGAAGCCAGTGCGAGGAAGAGGAGGAGCGCAGAGACGCACAGCAGAAAACCGATCAGCTCGTTCAGCCGCCGGTTGCCCGTGGGCACAAAGATGCTTGCCAGAAAACGCATGTAGGCCGTTTCTTCACCGGACGCCAAACCGCCGTCCCGTGGCGCAAATCGGCCAGAGCCTCATTATTATGCCAAGAAGCGGACGTGGCGGCAATGGCGGATTTTGGCGGGAGTATACAGTTAGCTTCCAGTGGTTGCGACGCCAAAAACAACGGTATCAAACCACTCGCAGCCCGCTGCCCGAAAACTCGGAATCGCCGCAAAGCTAAGGCAGTTGCACTACCGAGAAAGGAAGAGGCCAGATCTTGCCGGGTCCCGATGGAAAGTCGTCGGACACGATGCCGATTTGCGCGAGCGCTCCGGTGCTCGGGTCGACACTGAATTCCATAATGCCATATGTGCTGCCGTTCTGCCCCTGCGCATACAGAAACTCGCCTCGAGGATCGAGAGTAAAACTGAACAGCACACTCGCGGGTGCAGGATTGGGACTGACCTGATAAGGCGAGCCCCCTTGAGTTCACGAATCAAGTGCAACACCGTACAAAGGTGTTGCGATGGGAAAGCGAAGTTATGAGCAGTTGGGGCTTACGGAGCGTATTGAGATTTACCGTCTGCATGCAGACGGTAAATCTCTGCGGTTCATCGCCGGAGTTCTGGAACGGAACGTGGCGACCATCAGTCGTGAACTGAAGCGCAACAGCAAGGCGTCCAAGAAGTGGAGCGGGGGGTACGATCCGCAGCGCGCGCAGGAGTTGATGCTGCGCCGGCATGCCCGCGGTCGAGCCCATAAGCTGGAACGGCAGCCAGAGCTTCGGAAGCAGGTTCTAGGACAGCTTGCGGAGGGATGGTCGCCGGAGCAGATTGCAGGACGGATGGCGCAGGGGGCAGCCCGCCCCAGCATCAGCTACGAATCGATCTATCGCTATATTTATTGGCGCAGTTGGTCGTTCAAAGAAACGCTGCATCGCCTGTTGCCTCGCCAAAAAGGCCGACGCGGAAAACGTTTGAAGAATGGCCGATGGTCGACGGAGTCCATATTAGATAGGGTTTCCATTCATGATCGTCCGTCGGTGGTAGAGGCGCGCACACGCTCGGGCGATTGGGAGGCTGACCTCATGAGCTTCCGCAAACCGGGACAGTTCCTGCTCGTGGCGCAGGAACGCCGATCGCGGCGAGCCCTCCTGGTACGGCAGGAGGCGAGAACGGCGCAGTCGGTCGCCGACAATCTCAGCGCCATGGTCGAAGGGATGCCACCGTGCGCCTGCCAATCCATGACGTTCGATAACGGAACGGAGTTCAGCAAGCATTATCTACTGAGCCGAAGGTTTGGCATCGAGATCTGGTTCTGCGACACCCATTCGCCGTGGCAGAAGGGCGGCATCGAAAACGCGATTGGCCGGTTGCGCCGTCAGCTACCCAGGAACACCGACCTCAATGCCCTGCCAGCTCACTGCCTGGCTGACTTTCTGGAACGCTACAACAACACCCCCAGAAAGTGCCTCGGCTTCAAAACCCCCAATGAGGTATTCTTTGCACGCGCTGTTGCACTTCAAACGTGAATTCATCCC
>JBAUYE010000134.1:0-3799 GCA_049584615.1 Candidatus Sulfotelmatobacter sp. | reverse complement strand
GGCTGCCAGCGCGAAAACAACGAGGACTCCTACCTCTATTGGGAACCAGCCAGCGATGAAGAATTCCAGCGCAAGGGACGGCTAGCGGCAATTGCCGACGGCATGGGCGGGCACGAGGGCGGCCAGGAAGCCAGCCGCCTAGCGGTTGAAACGGTTCGCGAAGTTTACGATCAGGCGCTGGGCGACGATCCGCAAGCCGCCCTGGTCGAGTCGCTTACCGCAGCTCACACACGGATTCAAGACTACGCCGAGCGCTACCCCGCATTCCAGGGAATGGGTACCACCTGCACCGCCTTGGTGGTGCGCGGCCGCCAGCTTTATTTCGCGCACGTCGGAGACAGCCGCCTGTACCTGGTTCGCGGTTCGCGCATCTTGCGGCTGACTCGCGATCACTCCTACGTTGGCCGGCTGGTGGAGAGTGGCATCGTACGTGCCGAAGACGCCGAGAAGCATCCCCAACGCCACATTCTCACCGCCGCCTTGGGAGCGGGAAGGGAACTGGCAATCGATGGCGCCGACCAAACCCTGGCCTTGCAGGAAGGAGACCATCTCCTGCTTTGCACTGACGGTCTCTGGAGCGTAGTGACCGAGGAAGAACTGGAGACTGCCGTCAACGGAAATCCGCCGGCAGAGTGCTGCGCGGCGCTGGTGAAGCTGGCCCGGCAACGGGGTGCGCCCGACAATGTGACCCTGCAAGTGTTGCGCGTTGGAGGCGAGTCTCAACCTTAGCGCCCGAGAAATTTCCCCCGGCGCGCAGAATTCCTCCAAGAAACTGCAATCCGATGCACACCGTCTTCCTCGCTGACCGGGATCGAAATCCCCTAAGTTGCTGAACAGCTTGGCGTTACATGGGTACTCTGTGGCCCCGGGAAGCGGTACCGCAATTGCTAAGACTCTAAAGTCTACTAATGCAATGGACTTTGTGGCATAATCACTGACCATGAAAATCTCTCAAAAGGGACTCTACGCACTTCAAGCCATGATGATGCTCGCCCGCCATCACCACCAGGGCGCCATCAAGATCCGAGAAATCGCGTATGAAGAGGATCTTCCGGAAAAGTTTCTGGAACTGATCCTGCTCGAACTCAAGAACGCTCGCATGGTCGAGAGCGTTCGCGGAGCCAAGGGCGGCTACCAGTTGCGCCGCGATCCCGCCGAGATCCGCTTGAGCGAGATTATGCGCCTGATCGATGGCCCGCTCGCTCCCTTCGCCGACGCCGAGCAGCTGCGCGTGCTCATCGACCGCGATCTGCCACATCGTGCGCTCTATCAGGTATTTCTCGATGTGCGTGATGCCGCCGCCAAGATTCTGGAGAACACCACGCTGGCCGACCTGATTTCCGGCACACCGTCGCGTTCTACCAAAGGCAGGAGTGCGGCCAAGAAGAAGGGGAAAGAGAAGAGCAGCGTCCTGCCCATGGTGGTTGGAGGCCAGAAGATTGAATAGATGACGCTCCTCCGTCTCGTCCTCGCCGGTTAGGTCGTGTTCTGGAGTTGATTCGGAAGGAAGAGTCTTCCGGGTTTTCTGCAAGTCAACCTGCTTCTATTGGGAGCGGTTTGCTCATAATCCATAGTAAGTCGATGTTGTTAATGGGAACAGTGGAACATGCGTGATCGCCTCTTCGGAAGCGCGGACCGAAACGGCGATTTAAGACAAACCGATTCGAGTCGAAAAGTTTCTGCCGCGAAAGTGTTGTCAAACAAAAACTCAAAAAGGAGAGGATTTAAACTTTTATGAAACGACCCAGGAAAGCATTTTTCATAGTCCTCGCGCTGGCGGTTCTTTCTGCCGGCGCTTGGGCTCAAACCTCGCAGTCAACCACGCCGGCTCCAACAAACAAGCACGAAGCAACCGCAGCAGCGCCGACGCCGGCTGTAACCGCGGCCGATGTCCAGGCACTGAAAGACGCTCTGGCGGCGCAGCAGGCGCAGATGGCGGCACAGCAGGAGGAGATTCAGTCTTTGCGGGACGAACTGCATAGCAAAGCTCAGGTTGCGCAGCAGGCACAATCCGTCGCGGCTGACGCTGCAGCAAAAGCAAACGCCGCTCAGGCCCAGGCCAGCCAGGACAAGGAAGCGTTAGGCCAACTCAAGGGCGATCTCGCCGACCTGAAATCCGTGAACAGCACGGCAGCAAACAACGCGACCTTGAAAAACGCCGTGTTGTCGTTGCAAGACTCACCACAGACCTCCAGTCCGGACGCGCCGCAGACGTTCAACAAGCAGATGGAGGGCCCGCTGACGATCCACTTCAGGGGCATTAACATTACCCCCGGTGGATACGCGGAAGCCGCTTTCGTGCGGCGATCGCGCGAACTGGGAGCTGACCTTCCCACTCCTTTCAACAGCCTCACGATGCCCGGCGCTTCGCAGAGTACTCTGCCGGAGTTCTTCGGTTCGGCTCGTCAATCCAAAATCACCACCTTTGTCGACGGCCGTGTGGGGAACGTAGATCTTTCCAGCTATGTCTCTGCCGACTTCCTGTCCGCCGGCGTCACCTCCACCTCTACCCAGACCGACAGCTACACGCTCCGTCTCCGACAGGCGTGGGGCCAGGTCAAGTTCAGCAATGGCTGGAAATTCCTCGGCGGTCAGGAGTGGAGCCTTGTGACCGAGGATGGCGTAGGTATCTCCCCTGACGACGATCTCGGCAGGACCAACGATGCCCGCCCCAAAGTGATCGACCCCGGTTACAACGTCGGGTTCAGTTTCGCTCGGCAGTACGGAATTCGCCTGACGAAAGACTTCAACGAGCATATCTCCGCGGCGATCGCCCTCGAAAACCCGCAGGGTACGCTCACTACCACCAACAACACCGACAATTTCCTGCTGGGTGAGGCGGGTGCCAGCAATAGTTACAACACCACCTCGAACTACACCGCCAATCCAGCTCCCGATGTCATTGCCAAGATTGCTTTTGATCAAGGGCCCGGGCACTACGAGATCTTCGGCCTGGCCGACCGGTTCACCGATCGTGTCTTCCCCTGCGTGGAACCGGGCACCAACCCAATATGCACGGGCACCGCTGCGACCGGCGCTTACAATGCCTCAAAGGAAGGCGGAGGCTTTGGCTTCAACGTCCGCTGGCACGTCGCCGACAACCACGTCACTTTCGGCTTGCATGAATTCGGAGGCACCGGAATTGGCCGTTACGGCGCAGCCCAGCTCTCCGATATTTCCATTCATGCCAACGGAACTCTCAACCTGATCCGGGACTACCAGGGTCTGGGCACGCTCGAGTATCGTGGCAAGAAACTCAGCGTCTACTCCTACGCTGGAATCGAATATGCCGGCCGGGCGTATGACTTCGATCCCAATGAGAACGCAGCGGGAACAGGGCCAGTAGGCTACGTCGGCTATGGAGCGCCGGAGTTCAGCAATGCCGGCTGCTATACCGAAACCGCCCCGTCCACCACTGGCACTGCGGGATTCAATCCCGGCTCCCTCGCGCACTGCACCGCTCAAACACGGGCAGTGCTGGAGGGTACGCTCGGCTTCTGGTACGCCTTCTACAGCGGGCCCAGGGGCAAGTTCCAGTTTGGCACCCAGTACTCCTATGTAACCCGTGAGACTTGGTCTGGCGTCGCTGGACCGGGAACTTCAGGGTCGCCCTCAGGACTGGACAACATGGTCTTCACCTCGTTCCGCTACTACTTGCCGTAAAACCTCAAATGGTCCCGCGTCAGGCTCTGGCGCGGGACCACATGGTTTTAACGAGGCAGGTCTTAACGTACAAGTTTCAACGGATACTCAACTTTCTGAGGGGCGCCTTCCCTTCGGAAACGCCGCCGGTCCGGTT
>JBAUYE010000133.1:0-15727 GCA_049584615.1 Candidatus Sulfotelmatobacter sp. | reverse complement strand
TTGATGCTCATGATCGCCTCATTTCCAGGGAAGGGTTGAAGATGGCGTCCGCAGTCTCAGCCTCATTCCGGCCGAGGGCCGAACGACTTATGTCCAGAAGCTTCTTATACCGCAGATTGGGGTTCGGCGTCATCGTCGTTCTGGCGTTTTTTGCCGTGATGGTTCCATCGGGTTCGGCGCAGGGAAGGCCGGAGCTTAAGCGTCCAGAGCCCGACGTTCCCCAGGAGAAGCCTCCCGAAGCCAAGAAGAAACCCGTCAAAGGGCCGCGGGCGGTGGCGCTTTTGCAGCTATCGAGCGGCGGGAAGGCGACGTTAATCCCGATCGCCATTCTGGTTGATGGCAAGTTTTACGACGCCAGCGAATATAAAGCGGATCCGGTGCCGATGGCGCTGGATTCCGGAACGGTCTATGAGGCAGAGGAGTCAGGGGATTCATTGGGACTATTTACCGTAAGCGGAGCGCTGCATAGCAAGACTCGGGGCGCTGCGCAAGCGTGGGTGGGCGCGGGTTCTTATGCGCTCAACGGAACCGCAGTGGCCAACGCCCCGCACAAAGCGGAAAACGTGCCGGTGGGGCTGAACAGCGGCGATAATGACGCGCCGCCGCGCCTGACTCGAGAAAAGTCGTCGCAACCCGCGGCGCCGGCGAGCCCGAGTCCCGGGCCTGCTTCGGGTGCTCCGGCTTCCACTACTCCAGTTTCCACCACCCCAGCTTCCACTACCCCGACTGGGGCTGGGACTGGATCATCGGAGAAGCCTGCCGCCGCGGGTTCGCCGCCGGCAACTTCGCAACCGGCGAGCGGTTCTTCTGGAAGCGGCGCGTCTGCTAGCCAGAAGCCGGGAGTTCCGCCAGCACCGGACACACCTCAGGATAAAGGCGACAAGCAGCAAGCGCCGGCATCGACAGCGGGGCAGACCTCGCCCGCGCAATCGGGACCAGGTCAATCGGGACCAGGTCAATCGGCCTCCGGTCAAACATCCCCGGGTACTCAGGCTCAGGCAGTGCAAAGTTCGCCGGATTACTATCGCCCCACGCTGCGACGCGGCAAGCCGACGCAGGGGCCGCCGCCGGATGACGACGAGCAGGCGCCGCCGACGACTGGCAAGCCTGAGTCCACTGCAAGCGCCGCCGCGGCCGGCCCAGCGCCGGTGCAATTGGTGCCGGCAATTTCCGATGCGGGTGGGCCGGAACCAAAGTCGTACAAGTTTTTCTGGAAGACCGGCGAAGAGGAAGAGCGGCGCAATCAGATGCTTGCCCTGGCGCGAGCTGAAATTCAGGCTTACGTAAAGGCGCTAGCCAGGAATCAGATTCCCGCGAACCCTCCGGCAAAGCCAGTTACCGCGCGCCACAAAGCTCCGGCAAAACCGATTCAGCCGGTGCTGGAGAACGTTCAATTCCACGCTTTCGATGTATGGACCAACAACCAGATCGTCATGATCCTGACCGCGGAGGCGCACTTTCCTCCCGCGCCTGGAGCGACCGCGGCGCCCGAGCAGTATTCGATTACCCTGGTGACACGAACTGACATTTACGGCGATCCGCGCAAGCTGTATTCGGGAGTGACCGACAAGTTTCACCTTGACGTAACCCCGCGGATGGAACTGATTGACGTTGTGGATGCGGACGGAGACGGGCGAGGCGAGTTATTGTTCCGCGAAACCACGGACGCGGGTAACGGCTACGTGATCTATCGGGCGGGGGCAGACAAACTCTTCAAAATGTTCGACAGCCTAGGGGAGGAGGACTAGCGGTCTTCAGTTCTCCGCTCCGGTTAAACAATCCTTCGGCAATTACCGAGAACTGAGAACTGCTTCTAGGTTTCGATGCCCACGTGGCAGACGCGGCCGACCAGATAATCGGAAGCGGACTTGCCATCTTCCATAGCAATGACTTCGATGGGAAACGCCTGATTGTGGGGACGCAGAATCAGATGATTGCCGGCAGTTTCCACGTATTTCACTGTGCAATTGTCGTTCTTGAGAACGGCGTACATATTGAACTCGCTCTTGCGATAGGGCTTAAGTGAGTTGTAGTGGCGGTCGAGCAGGAGTGTGGCTCCGGGAAGCAGGCGGGGATACATGCTCATGGCTTCGCGGTTGTCTACCTTGATGAGCACAAAACGTTCCCACTGTTGGCGATCGCCCTCGGTCTCGGGTTTCAGCTTCTTAAGAAAAGTTTTCTTAAACTTAAGGATTTCTTTGACGTTCATGCTGGTGATCAAGGGATGAGTGGCGGCCACGGTTCCGTCGGTGAGGAGGACGTTCTGAAATTCATCGTTGCTCGGGGGCAGGATGGAAGCGCGCTTGTTCACCTCGGAGGGGTCGAGCAGGTCGAGAACGGAAAGATGCTGGACAGCCAGAACCCGGTCCATGCCCTCGAGGCTCAATCCGCGCTTACGATTCAGGAAGTTGGAGATGTGAGCCTGTTTAAATCCAGTCTGCTGTGCCAGCCGGAGGCCGGTCAGGTCGCCTTCATCAATGCGCTCCCAAAGCGTTTCGCGCAGATTGTCTTGCAGCACCCGGAATTTCATGGCAGGGAGTATAACATGGTGGTATAGCACCATGCTAAGTTGAGGGATTTCCACAGACCCTTTGGTCTAACGACCTTGACTCGGAAAATTAGCAGCTATACGATCGCGATATTGTATAACCCAACTTTTCCCCAGGGACCTTCCGTCATGACCGGTTTAGATAACTGCAACGAAGCAAAGAACTTTGTGGAATTTCGCCGGAAAGTGCGCGCGGCCGAGGTGCTTTCCGGCTCCATGCAAAACCTGTTGAAGCTGCTGCAGTTCAGTGGACGAGTCAGTGTGGTTTTGCAAAATGGCCGGGTGCTGAAGTCGGGGTATGAGGAAGGATTTTTTCGCCAGCACGAGCCCGGTTCCGGGCTGGAGCCCGGAGTGGCGATCGAACCGTAAAAGGTTTCCGGCAAGCAGGTTACTCCTTTTGCCGGATGTGTAAGTTTAGCAAGCAGGATCAAGCAGCAAGTCGGACAAGTAAATAGCTCAAGCAGGTCATCGTAAGAGAAACGAGCCCTGCGTTCGGTTCCCGCTCGAGGAGCGGCAGCCGGCGCAGGGCTTTTTTTCGCTGCAGCCTTCGGGCTTCGGTAAATGTGCTTCAACCGCAATCGCCCCGGTTCGCAATGCGAGCCCGGAGCCCCAGGAGGAGTGATGAAAGCAAGAGCGAAAGACAAGTCTCGGCAAGAGGAGCGGCTTGAATTGAAGTATTGCGAACGCTGCGGCGGGTTGTGGCTGCGACCGGTGGGCGGAGGTCAGATTTATTGCGTGGGTTGCGGGCGTGAGATGGCTCAATTGCCACCGGCTTCGAGGGAGCCGGAAACTGCCCAGTTGCCGCGTGGACCGCGATGGGGCGCGGATGACGGCGACCCCGACGGATATGAGGGAGACGAGGAGCGGGATCTGGACGCTGCGGCAGGTGTGGCATGAGCGGCTTGGTGGATTGGATTGGGGCAGAAGCGGATGACTCTGCCCCGGAGGATGGGCTCACCTCGAACTCACCACTGGCGCCCGAGGAGGAGCGGGCTCTCGGGGAAGCTTTGCCGGGGAGCGCAGAGAGTGAGGAGTTGCCGGCACACAACTTTTCGGCGAGGTTGAATGTTCCGGAAGATGCTCGGCTCGAAGACGCGGGACTGGAGGACGATCCTCTTGAACGCAATCCTGATTTGTGGCTTTATCGAAAGCGCACGGTGGGTCTGTTGCGGCGCTACATGCGCTTTTCATTAGAGACTGGGCGGTTGCCGTCGTTTGTGGGGAGAGAATTTTTCCGCGCGAAGGTGACGTACTACACCGCGACTACGTTCGAGGACCGGGTGATCTTCGTGCGGGACGTGGAGAGGTGCATAGATCGGTTGGAGTACTGGGATCAGCAATTAATCGCGCGCATCATCCTGCAGGAGCACGGTCAGGAGCAAACTGCGCGGATCCTACAATGCAGCCGCAGTTCGGTTGCGCGCAGATTGCCGGAGGTGCTGGATCTGCTGAGCGAAGACTTTCTCAGGGTAGGATTGCTGGCTGGGCTGCCTTCGAGAAGGGAATTCTCGCAATGACAAAAATCTTGTCAAGAGGGGATTTCGATCGAAAAATGCGCAAGTTGTTGATGACATGGCAAATATAAATTTGCAAAACGTGACACAAACACCCATTGCAAAATGCTATTCTGAATATATAGAGTAAAGAAAAAAAGAAGTGCTCTAGCAATCTTTCGGGGCGCGCTGAAAAGCGCGCCTTTCGTTTTTTGGGCCGAAGAGCCCAATTTGCATCGCAGCTCCGCGCACTGGCGGCGTGGAATCTGCGGGTTAAGTCGCTGCTAACTCATGAGATTGCCTGACGCGGCTGAAGCCGGGATTCGGACGACGCCGACAGTTTCGGGGAGGGCGAGTCATGAGCATGAAGAAGAAGGCAAAGGGAAAAAGCAAGGGGACGGCGAAGAAAACGGCGAAGAAGAAAGCTTCGGCGACAAAGAGAGCTCCTTCGAAAAAGAAGGGGAAGGACATCGTCCAGGTACGGGAGAACATCAACGAACTGGTGAAGGACTCGGCGAAGGATATTGCGACCGAGGTGATTAAAGTCGCGAAGACGGGGCAACTGGCGTCGGCGAAATATTTGTTTGAGGCCGCGGGGATATATCCGGCGACCGAACAGGCGGCCACGAATCCGATCGAACGTTCACTGGCCCATACTCTGCTCACGCGTATGGGATTGCCGCTGGATCCAGTGATTTGCGACGAGGAGCCGACGCCGATGGTATTGCCGAGCGATACAAAGGGCACGAGCGATGAGAGCGTTATGCCCAGCGACGCGAAGGAAAATGCGGAGGAAGAAGGCGAGGAAGAGCCTGCGGCACACTCCGAGAGCAGCGAAGAATAGTTGGGCGCGCGGGACATGAGGGCTGAGAGGATACCGTAAAATGAAGCGCGGGAGTTTGAATTCGAGAGGGACGGACGGGCGGGACGCGCTGTCGGTTTCTCCACGGGTGGGACCGCGCGGGAGAAAGCTGCGGAATGCTGATCCGTGGCTGGACGGTTGGGGCAGCGGGTTGGTGGTGATCGACGGCGTCCCAATGGTGGAGCATCCCCGGGATGTTCGTCGTAACGCAGGCAATTATGGAAGTCTGGCACGACGCAGGTTTGGGATGGACATAACGTGGCTGGACGACCGGATCGCGGTCGGAGGCGGAATCTGGTCGGCGGAGAACATGGCGAAAGTGTCGCTCGCAGGAATCACGCACATCATCGACATGCAGATCGAGTTTGACGACACGCCGCTGGCGGAGCCGCATGGGATCGAGGTTTGCTGGAATCCGGTGGACGACGATTTCGAGTTCAAGGCTCCCGAGGTGTTTGACCGCGGAGTGAAGTTTGCGCTGGCGGTGCTGGAAGATCCGAAGGCGAAGCTGTTTATCCACTGCGCGGCCGGAGTACACCGGGCGCCGATGATGGCGCTGGCGTTGTTGGGCGTGATGGGATGGACGGTCGAGGATGCAATGGATTTGATTGAGGCAAAACGGCCGGTGGCTGATTTTGCCGAGGTTTACGTGCGAAGCGTCGAGGAGTTTTTGAAAGGGCGGAGCTAGGGAGCGGGGCGCGAGGCGGGAGCCGCGGCAGGGATGCCTGGTGAGCGGAGTGGTTGCGGAGGGGGTTGCATAGGTCCTTCGCTTCGCTCAGGATGACAGAGTGAGTTTGAGGAGGAAGTATGTTTCAGACACGCCGTCCCTTGGGACGGATTTTTTATTTGGCGCTGACGGTGGTGATCGCGGCAACCGGCATCCGACTGCACGCGGCCCCTCAGAGCGGGCCGGCGCTTACGAGCGTGATCGATACCGTGTACATGGCGGATGGGAGTGAGGCCCAAGGCACGCTAGTGATTACGTGGCCCGCATTTATCGCGGCGGATGGGACAGCCGTAGCGGCAGGGGCGTTGAATGTGACACTGGGATCAAATGGCGCGTTGAACGTAGCGCTGGCGACCAACGCGGGCGACAAGCCGGGGTCCGAGAAAAAGATGCGGCAATGTCATTCTTACAGAATGCCCTGGCAATGACAGACGCGGTGGCTACGCGCGAGATCATCAATCCCGAAAATTTCAAAAATGGGATTTCTAAAATAATTGACGGCACGGTCGAATGCCTCAACGCCTCCACCTGGTGTAAACATCCACCAGCCCAAAGCAGTCAACCTACCGCTTAGACACTTTTAGCCGATCTCTTCGCTCCACGTTTCCAGATTCTTCTTCACCAGAGCCATGAACTGGTCGGCTACGGCGCCGTCGATGAGGCGGTGGTCGTAGCCGAGCGTGAGGTGAACGACGGAGCGGATGGCGATGGAATCGTTGCCTTCTTTGTCGGTGACGACTAGGGGCTGTTTGGTAATGCCGCCGACGCCCATGATGGCGGCGTTGGGCTGATTGATGATGGGCAGACCGAAGACGGCGCCGAACTGGCCGGGGTTGGTGACGGTGAAGGTGGAACCTTCGACGTCTTCGGGCTTGAGTTTTTTGCTGCGGGCGCGTTCGCCGAGGTCGGTGATGCCGCGCTGCAAGCCGAGGAAGTTGAGGTCACCGGCATTCTTGAGGACGGGGACGATGAGTCCCCAGTCGAGGGCGACGGCAATGCCTACATTAATGTTGCGGTGGTAGCGGATGTTATCGCCTTCGAGCGAGGCGTTGATAATTGGCCACTGTTGTATCGCAATGATAGCCGCGCGCACGAAGAAAGGCATGAAGGTGAGGCGGACGCCGTGGCGCTGCTCGAAGGCGTTCTTATTCTTGGCGCGCAGGGTTACGATGCGGGTGAAATCGACTTCGTACATGCAGTGAACATGAGCGCTGGTGCGGCGCGACTCGATCATGCGCTGGGCGATGATCTTGCGCATGTTGGTCATGGGGACGAGGTCGCCGGGATAGGCCGCGGGAGCGGGTGGTCGCGATGGGGCTTGAGGCGCGGCCGGCGCTGGTGCTGAAGCTGGCGCGGCGGTGGGGCGCTCGATGAAGGCCATGATGTCCTGCTTGGTGATGCGGCCGCCGAGTCCGGTGCCGGGGACCTGGGAAAGATTGACGCCGTGCTCGCGGGCGATCTTGCGGACGAGAGGTGAGGAACGGGCTTCTTCGTCTTCCGACTCTTGCGCGGGCGTGGCGCTTGCTTGTGGGGCAGGTGTGGCGGCTGGCATCTTCTCTTCTTTCTTTTCTTCTTTCGCTGACTGTGCTGCCGCCGCGGCGGCTTTCGCGGGCTTGGCTGCTGCTTCGCCATCCACGGCAATGGTGCCTACTACCGTGTTTACTCCCACCGTTGTACCTTCGGTGACTTTGATCTCTTGCAAGACGCCCGAGGCAGGCGCGGGAATTTCGGCGTCGACCTTGTCGGTGGAGATTTCAAAAAGCGGTTCGTCACGCTGAACCTTGTCGCCGGGTTTCTTCAGCCACTTGGTGATGGTGCCTTCGACGATGGATTCGCCCATCTGGGGCATGATGATGTCAGTCGGCATGATTTCCTTCCACGCGGTCCCCGGTTCAGGATGGAGGGCCGGATGCAAACGAATATTATAGCGGGTTGGGTCTGAGTTGAAGAGTCAGGTCTTCTGAGTAGTCCACGCGAGGGTGTGTTGCTCTCTCCATCATTTCTTCTCTTCTTCACCGGCCGGGGCAGGAACGCCGAAGCTGGTCTTCCAGTAGTCCTGAACGGCGGGCGGCAGTTTGTCGAGGTGCGATAAGAGGGTGGTGATCTTCCACATATCCTGCTCGCTCAGAGTTTTTTCCCAGGAAGGCATGCCAGTGTAGCGGACGCCGGTGCGGATGCAATAGAAGACGTGCCATTCGGGGTCGTCAGGCGGATCGGAAATGAGATTCGGAGGAGGCGGGTAGAAGGAGTTTGCGAGAGAGGCCGGCTTGCGATCGAGTCCGCCATGGCAGACGGCGCAGTTCATGGTGTAGAGCTTCATGCCATCTTCAAGATTCTGATCACTGGGCGGCAAAGGATTGGAGACGTGAGGAGCGTGGCGCTCCATGGAAGCATCGACGGCGGCGTTGGCCAGATGATGCTCCCAGCGGGGCGGTGGAACGTTGGCGTGGGTCGGAAGGAAGCCGAGCGTGGCGAAGCCGAGTCCGCCGAGAATAAGTGCGAGAAGAGTAACGATTACGCCGAGAATAAATTTACGCATGAATTCCTCCGGACCAACTATTGTGGCAGATGAAGTGGGTAGGGCGCTAGTTTTGCGGCAGGGTTGCCATAGAAAGTCCTGAGCAGGGTACCGACGCCTCGCTGCGCTGGGCTGGACCCTTCGACTTCGCTCAGGGCAGACTCGCGAGGCGGCCGTCCCCATGTATGCCCCTCAGCCCGCAGGTTCAATACGCTTTCAGGCGGCGGGCTTCGCGGACTACGTCTTCCACTTTCGGCAGGTAGTGCTCTTCCTGCGGTGGCGAAAACGGGATCGCAGAATCCAAGCCTGCGATGCGGACGATGGGGCCATCGAGGTCGTCAAACGCCTCCTCGTTAATGATGGCGGCGATTTCACCGGCTAAGCCTCCGGTGCGGGAGTGTTCATGGAGGATGATGACTTTGTTCGTCTTCTTCACCGTTTGCGCGATGGCTTCGCGGTCTAGCGGCGAGACGGTGCGCAGGTCGAGGATTTCGATATCGATCCCGTCGTTCTTTAAAACCTCGGCGGCTTCTAAGGCTGTGTGCACCATCGCGGCATAAGTAATGATGCTGAGGCCTCGTCCCTCGCGAACAATATTGGCTTTACCGATGGGGACGACGTAATCTTCCGCAGGAACTTGGCCTTTGATGCGACGGTAGAGATATTTGTGCTCGAAGAAGATGCAGGGGTTGTTGTCGCGGATAGCGGCTTTGATCAGGCCTTTGGCGTCGTAAGGCGTGGCGGGACAGATTACCTTGAGGCCGGGATTGTGGACGAACCACATCTCGGGATTCTGCGAATGGAACGGGCCGCCGTGGACGTATCCGCCGCTGGGTCCGCGGAGGACGAGCGGAGCGGGTGCGCCCCAGAGGTAGTGTGTTTTCGCGACCATGTTGCTGATCTGATTGAAGGCGCAGCCGATGAAATCCATGAACTGGAACTCGGCTACGGGGCGCATGCCGGTGAGCGACGCTCCGAAGGCCGCGCCGACGATGGCGGATTCGGCGATGGGCGTGTCGATAACACGCTCGGGGCCGAAGCGGTCGATGAAACCGTCGGTGACTTTGAAAGCGCCGCCGTAAATGCCGATATCTTCGCCGAGGCAAAAGACGGAGGGGTCGCGGTCCATTTCTTCCCAGATTCCCTGGCGGATGGCTTCGAGATAGGTTAGCTGCATAAAATTCTTTGCCACGGATTTGCGCGGATCGTCACGGATTTTTCTACTTTAAATGTCCGGCCGCTTCGGTCTGCTTGTAGCCGACTGTTCCCTTCTTCACTTTCGGCATCCCATACTTCGGCTTGATTTCGTGGCAGCTGTCCTCGCAGAACACTCCACCTTCAGCCGACTCGGGAGTCGGCATCGGGGAGTTCACCGCGATTTCGCGCTCCGCTTCGATCACTCGTTCAACTTCTGAAATCAATTCCGCATTTTCTTTCGCCGTCAGCCACTTCTTTTCCTTCACCAGATAATTCTCGAAGCGCGCGATCGGATCGCGCTTCTTCCAGAAGTCGAACATCAGCTTGGGCACGTACGCGGCGGCGTCGTGGATGGCGTGGCCTTTCATACGCATCATCTTGGCTTCGATCAGGGTGGGGCCCTCGCCGCGGTGGGCGCGCTCGACGGCGTCGCGGGCGGCGTCGTAGACCTGGCAAGCGTCGGTGCCGTCGACGATCACGCTGGGGATGCCATATCCGATGGCGCGTTCGGCAAGATCCTTGCAGCGATATTGCATTTCCGACGGCGTGGAATAAGCCCACTCGTTGCTTTCGACGAAAAGCACGAGGCCGAGGCTCTGCACGGCGGCGAAGTTGATGCCTTCGTAGGTGACGCCGGTGGATTGGCCGCCATCGCCGATGTAAGTCATGACTGCGATGTTGCGTCCCTGCAAGCGCGCGCCCAGCGCCACGCCGGAGAGCACGGGAATTAAATCGCCGAGCATGGAGATGGGCGAGACCATGTTGCGCTTTTCGATGTCGCCGAAGTGCGAAGTGCCGTCGCGGCCGTGGGTGGGCGAATCGGCTTTGGCCATGTACTGCATCATGGTGTCAGAGGCGCGGAAGCCGCGGACCAGCAGCGAGCCCTGGTTGCGGATCATGGGGGCGAACCAGTCGTCTTTATCCAGCGCGTAGGCGGAAGCGCAGGAGCAGGCTTCCTGACCGAGTCCAAAATAGACTCCGCCGACGACCTTCCCCTGCTTGTAGAGATTTTCGAGCGCGACCTCCATTTTGCGGTTGAGCAGCATGTAGCGGTAGATCTCGATGCACTGCTGCTTGTCGAGATACTTCGAGTCGCGAATGGGCGGGACCGGAGCGCTGAGGTTACCCGTGACTTCGTAGCGGATGTGCTCGGCGCCGTCTTTATCTTTTTCTACAGCTTGGCGGACGTTGAGGTCAGGATGCTCGAGGCGCATATCCGGGATGGAGTAGTTACGCACGTCCGTTGTGGTGCGCGTTGACTGAGATGCCCCGTTACGCCGGCGGTTCCCGTTTGATCCGTTCTTGGAGTTCTTCTTCTTGATTGCCATGGTGAGGCCTACGCCTAGCCGCAATTGTAAATGCTATCGCGAGAGTGCCGCATTGGGCTAGGCCCAGGTGGTGTCGTCTTCTTTGTGGAGTTGACGGAACTCGGCAGGACGTTGCAAGGGAATGCCAACTGTGTTCCCAAGCAGCGCATCGAGAGTTTCAACCCACAGCATCTGCCTGGAAAACACCGTGCCGAAGTTGCGCGACATGGACTCAGAGACCGTGTTCAGGTCTAGTCGCCTGCCGAGTTCTTGGTGCATTGAGGTTACCGGCTTTGTTGTGATGCCGCAGGGGATGATGAGGTTGAAGAAGCTGAGGTCGGTATTTACGTTGAGGGCGAAGCCGTGCGAGGTGACTGAGCGAGAGATGTGGACGCCGATGGCAGCGATTTTGGCTTCGGAGGAGGCGTTTGTGGTGGCGCCAGCGAACAGCAGGTTCCTCGACTCCAGAGAACGATTCTGCGAATCGTTCTCTTCCGCTCGGAATGACAAGGGATTAAAGTCGGTCCACACGCCGGTCAACCCTGGCACTCGCATAGTCGGGATTGCGAAGTCAGCGCAGGTGCGGATCAGAACTTCTTCCAGGCGGCGGACGAATTCGACTGCGCCCAGAGTCTTGCGCTTGCCGTCAGGCGTGGCGAATCCGCGCAGATCGAAGATGGGGTAGCCGACGATTTGGCCACGGCCGTGGAAGGTGACGTCGCCGCCGCGGTCGCATTCGAACAGCTCGACGCCGCGCTGAGCGAGGAGTTCGGGCGAAGCGATTACGTTGGTGGCTTTTGCATTGCGACCCAGCGTGATGACAGGCTTGTGTTCGAGCAGGAGCAGGACGTCGCCGATTTTTTCTTCTTTGCGCAGAGCGACTAGTTGCTGCTGCAGGCGCAGGCCGGTGGCGTAGTCGACGGTGCCGAGTTGGACTAGAGAAATCAAATTCAGTTTGCCACGGATTTTTGCGGATGAATACTGCTCAAGATAAAGTCCTGGTCTATCCGTGTGATCCGTGGCTAAGAAGTCTCACGCGTTGATCGCAATCCCGTACACGCTGTTTGCCGCATCCAGCATGGCCTCGGCCAAGGTCGGATGCGCGTGAATGGTCCACATCAAATCCTCGACGGTGGCTTCGAGCTCTATGGCGGCCACGGCCTCGGCGATCAGTTCGGTCGCTTGTGGGCCGATGATGTGGACACCGAGAATCTCACCGTAGTCGGCGTCGGAAACGATTTTAATAAAGCCCTCGTGCTGCCCGACGATCGAGGCACGCGAATTCGCAGTGAAGGGGAACTTGCCAATCTTCACGTTGTACCCAGCCTCGCGGGCCCGGGTCTCAGTAAGGCCGACACTGCCGATTTCCGGATGGCAGTACGTTGCTCCGGGGATGTGCTCGGGGTTGATCGGCTTGCCCGGCTTTCCTGCGATCTTGGCAACCGCGACGATTGCTTCCATGGCGCCCACGTGGGCCAGTTGCGGCGTGCCGAGCACAATGTCTCCGACTGCATAGATGCCGGGCTCGGCAGTTTGCATCCAGGAATCCGTCGTAATGAAGCCGCGATCAGGCTTGATCTTCGTGCGCTCCAGGCCGATATTTTCCGTACGCGGTTTGCGGCCTATGGCGATTAGGATCTTCTCAGCATCGATAGCCTGCTGCTTCCCGTCGACCGTGATTGTGACAGCGATGCCTGCCTTTGTCTTCTCAACCTTGTCCACCTTCGCGCTGGTGTGGAAATTGATTCCCCGCTTACGGAATACTCGCGCCAGTTCCTTCGAGACTTCTTCATCTTCCACCGGAACCAGCCGCGGGAGCATTTCGACGATCGTGACCTCGCAATCGAATGAGCGATAGATCGAGGCGAACTCCACCCCGACCGCTCCTGCTCCGACAATGACAAGCGACTTGGGAGTTTCTTTCAAGCTCAGAATCTCAATGTTAGTGAGCACGCGGTCGCTCGCTTCGAGGCTGGGCAGCATGCGCGCTTCCGAGCCGGTGGCGAGAATGACGTTCTTCGCCTTGAGATGGCTGGCCTTGTTGTCATTTACTAATTCAACAGTCAACAAGCCATTCTGCGCGGGGCTGGTCAGCTTGCCATAGCCCTTCACGATCTCAACCTTATTCTTTTTCATCAGGAACTCGAGGCCTTTGGCATGCTTGGCCACGATCTTCGACTTGCGCTCCTGCACCGCGGCCCAGTTCAGCTTGCGTGAATCTACGCCCTCGATGCCGAACTCCTTCGCATCTTTGAGATGCTCCCAGAGTTCCGCGTTGAACAGCAGAGCCTTGGTCGGAATGCAGCCCACGTGCAGGCAAGTGCCGCCGAGGAAGCCGTCCTTTTCGATCAACGCAGTTTTCAAACCCCACTGGCCAGCACGAATCGCGGCGGTGTATCCGGCAGGTCCGCTGCCGATGATGGCGACGTCATAAATAGTTTCAGGCAAAGTGAGCGCTCCTCAGTAGGAACAGATGATCAAAGCCAAACTATTGATTCTAGAACAGGGTGGCGGGAGGGACCAAACCGAATCGAGGGAGAAACTCCCTGAAGGGTTCGAGGCAGTGCAGAGGATAAGGGATCCTTCGACTCCGCAGCAGCTTCGCTATCGCGAAGCTGCTACTCTCAGGATGACAGAATGCTGGGAACGGACGGACGTCCTTAGTTGTTTTCGTTGCTGGCGCGCTTCCACGAGATCAGTTCGCCGATGGTCGAACTCGTGCTGGAGACCGGCTGCTTGTAAGCCTCGACCTCAGAGCGCGAAGCTTCTTCGCCGACGGCGCGAATGCTGAGCCCAACTTTCTTACCTTCCGCGCTCATCTTGATGATCTTGAAGTCATGCTCCACGCCCGATTCCAAATGCAGGGGCTGGCCGTTTCCATCCACCGCTTCCGACTTGTGGCACAGACCCTCGACTCCTTCCGCGATCTCAACAAAGGCGCCGAACGCGGCTACCCGCAGGACTTTGCCATGAATCACATCGCCGACGTGATGCGCCGCGAAGAAAGTTTCCCAGACGTCCGGCTGAAGTTGCTTCACCCCGAGCGACAGGCGCCGCTTGTCAGGTTCAATAGCCAGCACCACAGCTTTTACGCGGTCGCCCTTCTTCAGCACCTCGGAAGGATGCTTCACCCGCTTGGTCCAGCTCAGGTTGCTGACGTGCACCAGACCATCGATACCATCCTCGATTTCGATAAAGGCGCCGAAGTCGGTCAGATTACGTACCCGGCCCTCGACTGTCATGCCCACGGGATATTTATCGTGCAGCGCATCCCAGGGATTCTCCGCCAGTTGCCGCATGCCGAGAGAAATGCGCCGTTCACCGGGATTCACATTCAGCACCACGCATTCCACCTGATCGCCTACGTTGACCAGCTTGGAGGGATGCTTCATGCGCTTCGACCAAGTCATTTCGCTGACGTGCACCAGGCCTTCGATGCCCTGCTCAAGCTCAACGAATGCGCCGTAGTCGGTGACGCTGATCACGCGCCCAGAGACGTGTGCGCCCACGGGATAGCGATGCTCAGCATCTAGCCACGGATCGGGCGTCAGTTGCTTGAATCCGAGGGAAACACGCTGCTTCTCTTTGTCGTATTTGAGGACCTTCACCTGAATCTGGTCGCCGACGTTTACCAGGTCGCGCGGGTGCGTGAGCCTTCCCCACGACATGTCTGTGATGTGCAACAATCCGTCGAGCCCGCCGAGATCGACGAACGCCCCATATTCCGTCAGGTTCTTTACCACTCCCGTCAGGATCGAGCCCTCTTCCAGATGTTCGAGAGTCTTGTTGCGCTTCTCGTTCTGCTCGCCTTCGAGCAACTCCTTGCGCGAGACCACGATGTTGCCGCGCTTCTTGTTAACCTTAATGACGGTAACTTCGAGGGTCTGACCCTTCATGCCGTCGAGATTGCGAATGGGTCGCAGATCTACCTGCGAGCCCGGCAGAAAAGCCCGTGCGCCTAGAATATCGACCGTCAGGCCGCCCTTGGTGCGCTCAATCACAGTTGCTTTGATCGGCCGCTTCTCGTGATGAGCTTTCTCAATCTCTTCCCAGGCATGAATCTTCGCTGCCTTCTGGTGCGAAAGATTGACGTAGCCTTCCTCGGTTTGTCCCTTCTCCCGCATCACCTCAATTTCGTCCCCGGGCTTCACCTTCGGCTTGCCCTCGTGATCGAGGACCTCTGAAAGCGGCAACATGCCTTCCGACTTGGTGCCGATGTCGACCACCACATGGGTCGCAGTGAGCTTCAGCACCGTGCCCTTGATGACGCGGTCTTCTCCCACGGCCTCTTCGGTCTCGGTGGTGAAGTTCTCCAGCGCGGAAGCGAAGTCTTCGCCGGCGTGCTTGTCATCGGCAGCGGGCGACGGATGGGATGCCTCATCCGTGGAAACGCCAGTCGAAGCGGCGGTTGCGACCGGAGCCTGATCTTGCTGAGGCGCGCTTCGATCAGTCAATCCGTGCTCGGTTGAGGTGGGTTCGGTAGCCATCGGTTCTGTTTCGGTTGCGACGGCGGAGTCGGAATGGTGAGTGGTGGTTTCGTCGAACAAGGTCATGCCTCTCGTCTGTGCCTCGCACTCGGTGCGGGGAGGATACGGGCCTGCTTGGCGGACTGCTGGAGTGAGTCGTTTGGTTGTGGTGGGCTCACCCTGGCGAGTGAGCTTGGACAATCCCAGCTGCCGGACGTTTCACAGAAACCCGCGTCCAAAGGGAACTCCTCGACTATAGCAACGCCTCGCAAACAGTGTCAAACGCAAAAGGTGCATGTTACGGGAGTGTTGCAGATTGTGTGTGGGGACGGCCGCCTCGGCCGTCCAGCTGAGCAAAGCGAGGCGTATCGGCACCCGCAGTTTTGCCTCGCGCGCGCCATCTGCTACCCTGCCCTTGCTATGGATTACCTCTGGACCCCGTGGCGCTACGCTTACGTCACCAGCACGGAAAAGACAAGCAGTTGCATCTTCTGCGACGCCGTGAAAGCGGGCGACGACGCCAGAGCGCTAATCGTTTATCGTGCCGAGCACTGCTTCGTGATCCTGAATGCGTATCCCTACACGCCGGGCCACGTAATGATTGTCCCT
>JBAUYE010000132.1:0-8730 GCA_049584615.1 Candidatus Sulfotelmatobacter sp. | reverse complement strand
CGCCGCAAACGTAAAGCGTTCCTCGGAGTTCATACTTTGCTGACACGTTGAAGTGTTTTTCGACGTGCCGCTTGAACGCCTCGTTGGAATCAAGCACAAAGAATTGATACTCGCTTCCGGCTAACTGACCCTCGATCCACGAGTACAACAGCGTTGCAGAGAATGCGTCGGTTGCTCCCATCGGCTCGACTTGGATATGCTCGCGGATCGCTGCCCATCCACGGATCTTTCCATCAATGTCGAGAAGAACCGTTTTGTCCCATGCTGGCTCTACTGCCCCATTGGGGATCAACTTTCGACACGGCTTTAGGTCTCCCGGCTTGAATGCTCTAAACTGAATCATTTTTCCTCATCGGAGTTTTACCGCGTGCTTCGCTCAGGGCGCGTGGCGAACTCTAGCTCTTCCAAAGCTTCCCAGATCCGCAGCGCCGTCAGCGACTCCGGCGACCGTTCTGGGAATGAACTGCGGACGTACCACAGACTCTCACGCGTTTCTCGCCAGCATGAACAATGGGGCGGGCGATGGCTTCGGCACTCGGCGATGGCTTTAGTGCCGGTCTGGAATTCCTTTTGGAACCAAGCCCGCTCATAGAGCAAACCGAACGGAGTCTCAGCGTATCCCAATTCGTGTATCAGCTTGGCGCTTGGATCTTCGCACTTGCTATTCACTCGGCGGGAACGTTGCGCCATCATAACAGTGAGATCCACGGAAAGCTGATTCCGTTCGCCGCTGGTTAGCTTGACGCACGCGAGAATCTCCTGCAGCTCTTCCGGCGTGGCTGCGCGCTTACGTTGAATGATTGCGTCTACGTCGGCGCGCGTTAGCTCGGCCTTCGATGGCTCTGCTACAGGAGCGGGCTTTGCGTCCTGTGGTTTAGGTTGCGATAACTGGCGGAATATCAATTCAACCGGCGAGATGTACGGCGTCATTAAACCATCCAAGACAGACCATCATGGATCGAATCAGTTGACCTCTTTGGTGCTTGGTATGTCGGCTTTTGCGTGCTTGCCTGCCATCTCATCTCCACAAGTTCCTGTATCGATAGCGGTATTGTCGGCCTGATCGGCAGTGCCGGGGCTTGGAGCAAACTTTCGTGGCCATCGGTTAAGCGAGCCAACGACGCTGGGTCCTTGGCTTTCAATCGCTGTGCTAGGTCTTGGAAAAGCCGAAGCCATCCATTCGCCTCAATAGCCGTCTCCTGACTAAGTGAGACCGCAAACACTGATTGCAGCCTCCAGATTCTTTCCCGGATGGCGCTGAGGCGCGAAACCAAGCCTTCGACCGAGTCATCGCTCTGGACAGGTTGTGACTCGGCTTTGGCGTCCTGCGCTGGGCTCTCTTCCATCGCAACGGCTATTGCCAACGGCAAGTCGCTCAATCCATCGTCAGCCGGTGCGGTGCGTGCAACCTTCTTCGCAATCCTGTCCGCGCGGCGTCTTGCCTTTTCTTCTTCCTCGCGTTTTTGCTTTGCCCGGAGCTGGGTTAATAGGGACATGGATTATATTCCGAGCGCGTTCACGTCTTGTGTCTTCTGGGTCCGGCGTGGCCGTAACTTTCGGAGCTGAATCTCGCGAGCATAGGCTAAGGCGGCGATCGCCTTTAAGCGGGAAGGAACCGGCTTAGTGCGGGCCTCTGTGTCAACTAAGATGCGACGCAATAAGGCCAAAGTCGGCCGCTGAATCTGTTGGAGGGCGGCGCATCGCAGAGCTACCGGGGCGTTTTCATCTTCAACCACGCGGGAAAGCGCGCTGACCGGCGACATGAACTTTGACATACCTTATTCGTTCCGATCGGCCTGCGATTGGCGACGCATCCTCGTAAGCCTCGCTGGCCGTGATTCATCTATCATGCGATGAAGTTCCACGAGAGCCTTACGTTTTTGATCATCACTGCGCCGCTGCCATGCGCCAGACTGGAGCAAGCGACCCACGCGCTTGTAAAGTTCCTGCCCCTCACCCATCGCGAATTGCTGGCGCTCTGCGTCCGTCAGATCCGTTTTCTTCCCGCGCCACTTGATCTGCGCTGGGGGCTGCGGGGTCGAGATGCCAAGGCGCGCAAGCTCGTTAACGACGGGGTCGTGCTTGGAAACGGTCCAGGGAAAAGGATTGCCACCACCTAAATTACTTGCGGGCCTTTGTACGAGATGACCGGTTACATCGACAATCGGCGGCGCTGCTTGCGTCAAGCCAGGGACGCGGGACTCGATTGCCTGCAGCGCGTTCTGCGGACGGCGGATCGTTCTATCGAGGCTTTCCGCGACGTTGGCGACTGCAGCGGGAATGAGAGATCCTGCCTCGCGGTTAATAAAAGACCGCGCGGGGCCTCCGACCGGATCGTGGACAGCCTGTAAGAGGTTAGCCATCGTTCCCATGAAAGGAAAGTCGTCGAGATTCCTAGCGACATGTTTCACCGCTGAGCTAACCTTAGTCTCGGTAACCGCTTCACTATCGCCGTGTTGAACTCCGTGTACTGCATCAGCAATCATCCCAGCAGCGAGGCCCACGGGCTCAAACCTGTGGTAGCTGTAGTACTTGTTTCCTATTTTGATCGAATACGGCTGCCATCCCGTTGCTCTCAGCGTCTCTTCCTTGCGGTAGTCTGTCGGCCCTCCACCGGTAATGCCTCCGGTCAGCGCGAGGTACGCAAGGGCGGCGGAGATCGAGCTGCCTAACACGCCGCGCGCGAGAGCGTCTGGGTCGCCTTTCACGAAGCCATTAAGCAGTTCATATGGAGTCGCGGTCGTGACGGCAGCTTTGAAAAGATTAACTGGGGTTTTGAAAAAAGGCGCAAGCCAGCGACCGGGCGCGACGCTTTTCAGAGACTCAGGCAACCACGCGGCGGTCGGTTTCAAGGCGATCACATTCCCCACAGCCTTTCCGAGCTTGCCGAGTTCCGACTGGAACGTATTGCGTAGAGCTAGCTTGTGTGCAGCCTCGTTCATCTCGTCCGTAGGATGATGAGCCAAGTACTCTTGGCGGGCGTGAAAAGAATCGCCTTGAAGCCCCTCTGCGATGGCCTGACGCGCGGCGAGCGAGTTGACTTCGCCGAAATAATTGCCCGCATACAAAAGATTTGTCATCCGGGACATTGCCTCTTGGGGCGAACGGATTATGCTGCCGAGCTGGCCTTTGATGGCTTGCTGTCCGGCGCGTTCAAAGCCTGGCGAGCCTTCAAGCTGGAACTCACCACTAAGAATTGGCTTCGCATGTTCCGCGAGCGCTTGTGCCATGCCTTTGGCGTAATACCAGCTCTCGGCTAAGTAACGGTCTTTCGAGATGCCGCTCGCGACCACTTTTTTCATCGCCTCCATCGCGGCCATAGACGCCTCGCTCGCTGTTTTAACGACCAAAGTGTGCGGCGAAGAGAGAAGCGCGTTGCGGTAATACTCATGCAGTTTCTCAAGCGTCGTGCGTGGCGTGACCTGCTCGACTAACTGGTTGAGCTTTCGCACGGTTGCTGGATCAGTCGGATCAAGGCGCGAGATCAAACGTGCTGCCTCCGCTTGTGCTTTCTGTGGGAGTTTCGCCAGGATGTCCGCGACCTTTGTTTGCGGTAGGTCCTGCTCGCCGATGCGGAACGATCCTAATGCTCTCCCGGATTCAGCTCTAACTCCAGCTATCGTTTCCTCGATGGCCTTGTGTTGAGACAAGGATGTAGTGAAAGCGTTTAAGGAATCAGTGTCCCCATTTGCAGCGGCTGCTTTGGCTCGGCTGATGACGCTATCGTTCGACGCCTTCAAGAGCGCGCGTGCCGCAATCAGTTCCTCCGCGTTGAACGCTTGGCCCTGTCTGCGTGACAGCAATTCTTCCGTGGTCATGCCCAGGTCGGCAGCAAGTTGCTTCTGCCCTTCGAGGGTGATGACCGCAGAGGCACGAGGATCAAGGTTGCTGGCGATGTGGTCGGACGCGATTTGTAATGCCGATTGGATGTCGCCGCGCGTCTGGATGGTCGCAGGATCGACACCGACGCGCCGCAACTCGCCTGAGTTGTTAACGATGCTCTGCACGGCCTGCGCCAGAATCTCATCGTTGCTCACGACCGGAACATGCCCATCGTTGACGACGCGCGCCGTTGGATTGCGGAACGCAGCAACGCCACTCGGCGCTGTGACGCGCGCCTCAGTCCCCTCCGGTTCGCCAGGGTTAACGGGATACTTCTGCGCGACTTCTTCCGCGCGCCCGCGTATCTGCGCTTCTAGCGGCGCTAAGGTGGGGTCTTTGACCTCGTAACCTTTGAGGCTGGTAATAGGACGGAGGACGGTGTCCTTTTCCACTAAGTCATGCGCGGCGGCAGAACTATCGACGACACGAACTGTGCGGGGCACTTCATTCAGCACTTCGCTGACTGGCGTTGCGGATTCCGTCAGGATTTCCTGCGCTCGGCGCAGCAGTGCGCGCGGATCGGCCTTCGGTCCTAGCTCTTTTTTCGCCAGCTCAAATGCTTGGTTGTGAGCGCTGACTCCTTGTGCCGTGCTAGAGTCCGGCACGCGAGCTTCGGCGCGTGGCGCTGTTGTCTCCGGCACGCGAGTTTCAGCGCGTGGCGTAGGTGTCTCAGTTCGTGCTGCGCGTGGCGTCTCAGCTTCGGTTGGCGCTGTTCTGCCAGTGATCGCGCTTTCCCCGGCGACCGCATGTTGGCCAGCCAGCGCGCCCATGCCAAGATTCAAAACAGTGTGGGTGAGCAACCTCTCAACTTCGCTTACATCGCCGCGATTCCAAGCATCGCGAATTGCAGGCACATTCTTGATGCCGCCATAAATGGCCTGCGCCCCGAAACCTGCTGACATCAGGCGAGGAAGCATGGCGGCAGCGCCAGGCAGTTCACCGAGTCCGCCAGTCCCCGCCAGGAGCGCTACGGATTCCGGCGAAGTCAGGCCGCCCGCCATCTCCCCAAGGCCGGTGCGGAAGGGATGTGCCTGCTGCTCGGACGGCGTCATCGCTTCTTCCGGCGAGACGAGCTGCATCTGACCGTACTTGGGGTTGTAGACGGTGCGCGAGCTGTAATTGGGAATGCCAGCCGTGACTACGTTGCGGATTCTGTCCCACAGCGTCGGCTGGTATGGACGGATCTCAGCCTGGCCACCACCTGGAGAGAAGAAGCGTGCATTCGGATCGCGAGCCGGTTGCGGCGAGAAGAAGTCCGCAGGCAGAGCCGGAGCCGCCTGCTTGCTGAAAAAATCCGCAGGGAGCGTCGCCGGTGCTGCCTGTGCCTTAGCTTGCCGAGAAAAAAAGTTTGCCGGGAGCGTGTCAGGAGCACTCGCCCCACCGGCAGAGAAAAAGTCCGCTGGCAGAGTGTTCAGTGCCGATGTCTGCTGTGGAGTGGCCATGATTTTATTGGACTGGCGTCGGCGCGGGGGTTGCGGTTGAGTTGGCAGGCGGCACTGGCTGTCCTTTAACCCATTGCTTGCCGTCGAATGTGTAGCTAAAGCCAGCGTGAGTCTGCGTATCGCCCTTCTTCGGCACAGATGCCGGAGCCGCACGCCCAGCGGGCTTATTTGCGGGCTGCGCTGCCGGAGTCTGTTTGGTTACGCGCTCACGGATACGCGGGTGCATTTCGCCGATGGCATCCGTCTCGCGCTTCTGCTCGGCTGCTATCTTTTCGTCAAGCTCTTGCACTTCGTCATCGTCTTTCGTGTAGCCTTGTCTAATCAGTTCGCGCTTCTCGGTGTCAAGTTGCGTCACGTTGGTGCGCGCGGAATTGATGGTCGCGTTTAGCGCGTCGTGTTGTTCCTTGAAGTTCTGATTGAAATCCTCACGGTCATTTTTTCGCTCGGTTGACGCTGCCGCGACGAGATGCTGGACGCTATCGACACTGTAGGTCTTGTTAGGATCGAGACCATTTACGTGATAAAATTTCTGCCAGTCCGAGCCTGTCATGCTTACCTTGCCACCGCCTGGCGGAACATAGTAAACGTTCCACGTCAGGTGCTTACTCCAATCAACCGGTTTCCCGTTTTCGGTCCATCCATTTTTGGAATCGTGATCGAGGCCGTCAAAATCATAGTGTTTCGTGATTAAGCGCCCCATGCCAGCCGGAGGTTGGAACGCTGCGGGATTAGCGACCATCGCCTTCATCAATGCGGGACCGTTACCAGCGACGCCGTTCTGCGGCACTATCGGGGCGAGATAGGCATTATTCTCTGTAGCCCATTTCTCGACGTTCTCTTCCTGGGCCTCTTCGCTCCTGAGTTCCTCGCGGTCTCGGTAATCGGCTTCGCGTCCCCTCGCAATGTTTTCCATGTTCCAATGTTCGAGCGTGGCGGCATTCTGAGTTTTTTCTTCCTCGAATTTTTGCTCCTCCAGCGTCTGCTGTTGCTGCTTCCTCGCGTTTTCCTGGGCCTGCTGTTGACGCTGGTACTGCTGTTGCTCGACACCAGCTCCGCCACGCGCAAGACCGCCAAAGAAGCCGCCCTTCGGAGACTCCGAACCGATTGCGCCGCCAAGCAGGGCTCCCGCCAAGAGACTACGAAAGAGCGTACCCGGTGGTTGCTTTATCGGCGCTCCGGTCTGAGGATCGCGCTGCTTTCCAAAGAGGAAGCTTGTGACCTGGCCGAGCGCGTGATGCTGGGCGGCAACCGCCTGTTGGGGAGTGGGTGGAGCTTGCTGTTGAACGGGCGGATGCGCCGGAGATGCAGACGGAGGTTGTCCAGGCTGCGATACTGGCGGCGCGTTTCCAGCACTCGGCGCGGGCGGCGGAGTCTGCTGCTGACCAGCGAGCACTTGGCCGGGAGTTTGAGACTGAATGGGATCGTCTGGCATTGTTGAAAGTCCTTCTTTGTGTGAAGCCTAAGAAAAGTCCTGGGAGGGTCCGGTCTGGCTACACCCTGTAGTAGATCTGCATAGACGTACCTGTAGCTGTAAGTCCGGTCGCAATGAAGTCGTGCCAGCCGGGAGATCCGCTGGTGAGATCGATCTCCACTGGCGTCTGTTCCGTCGATATAACTTCAAACGTGAAGTAAGCTTGGGCTGTGTTATTGACATCGGAGATGAACACCGTGCCCGGCGTGGTCGCAGTCGTAGATGCTGACCCGATAATGAGCTTTGTCGGTCGAATACCTATGCCACCGGTGTACTTCGATCCACCGCTCGCGCCTTTCCAATTCGTACCAAGGGCCTTAGTCGTATCAGTGTCGAGATAGACCGGCATTGTGCTAAAGCTGTTTGCCATTTACTTTCCTCATCTTTTTTTGATTATGGTGAAAACATAAAACTATTCACCCCTCACTCCACGTCACGCCGCCGCCTGCTCCGCCACCGCTATTGATCCCTGTCGTCCCCGGTATTCCAGAAGGTGCTGGTATTGGGGTAGAAGTAGTTGTGCCACCACCCAGGCCGCCCAAGTAGGCACCGAGAGCAGTGCTACCTATTCCGCCAACCGCTCCGCCGATCGATGCCCACATCTGCTCGGACTGTGTGGCGTTCTGCTGTGCCGATCCGTAAGCCGAGCTTCCGGCTCCCGTGGCTTGTCCGGCATAACCAAGAGGATTCATCGCAGACGCGACACTACCGAGCCCCTGCGCCGCCGCCAGATAATTCTGCCGACCTTGTGCGTAGCCCGCCTCGGTAATGCCAAGGTTGGCCGAAGACTCCGCTTGCGCAGCCCCTTGCGCATTCTGTTGGGTAAGTTGAGCATTGGCTCCTGTAGGTAAGAATTGGTTGCCGCCGCCACTGGCGGCCAGTTGTTGTTGAGTGGCCTGGTTAGCCGCCTGGTATTGATTGGCAATTCCGGTGGTCGCCTGAGTCCGCAGCGCCGCGTTTTCCTGGGGCGAGAACCCGTACTGGTTGATGCCAGCGGCGAGGGTAGACGCGAACGACTGCTGCAGGCTATTAAGAATGTTCGTCTGACCGGCGAACATCTGCTGGTAGCCGCTTTGCAGCGTGGAATAGAACTGCTGCTGTTGCTGCGCGATCTGTTGCTGCTGCGAACTAGGTCCACCGCACATGGATTTAAGGTCCTGCCTTGGGAGAGAGATCGAGGAAGTAGTTGTTCGAGTCGTGCTTCTGGCAGAACCGAATCAAAATGATTCGGAGGCGCTGTCAAAGACCTGAGAATGGGGGAAGGAGAAAAAAGAAGACCGCTGAGGAATGGGAAGCGACGGTCCTGCGGCGGCACGGTCTTCGAGTACCCGCCCGTACTAAATCCACCAAGTTCGGCGGAAAGCGATGTGGGTCTGTTCTTGCTAGGCGATAACGCCGGGCGCGCGGCGGATCGAATTCGCGTAGGCTCTCAAACTTTGATGGTACAAATTTTCGATTGAACTATCGTCCAGCGCGTCAAGATTCGTCGGCGTCTCAGTTGCCTGTGGTCGCTGATATTGCTCCAGCAGCTCTCCGCGTTCGTGTCGCTTCTCATTCGCCTGGCAGGCCGACCAAGCTTGCTGTAACAGTGTCAAGGTAAGTGGACGGCCAGCCGCGTATCGAAGAATGAAATTGCGTCGCTCGGGGGAAGGCGTGTAGCTAGCCTCTCCAACCTCGAAGACATATAGAACTGCTTCATTACAGACTGTCGCGTAGGCTGGGTCTGTGATGATGTCCAGTGTCGGCTCTTCGCCGTCCAGCGCCGCGCGCAAGTATTCGCCAATCGCTTCATCAGCGCGGTTATTCTGCGCGAGCCGCATTACCTGGAGGCGCTCGGATTCAGTCAGGCGGCGCGTGGTCCCGGCTGCGACCTCAAGGAGCCCCTCGCGGTCAAGTGCGCGGTAGGCCGCCGTTAAATTCTCCACGGTCCACACG
>JBAUYE010000131.1:0-8472 GCA_049584615.1 Candidatus Sulfotelmatobacter sp. | reverse complement strand
TGCGATCCTGGGAAACTACCTCGTCGATTACAGAAAGAATCCAGTGCCGTGCCCCGGCGCCTCCTGGGCTGATCACGTCTTCATTCCTGACCACATGCAAAGCGAATGCGATCCTCACCTTTGGTCGCAAATCGAAACCATGGTGCGGCAGCGACTGTTATCTGCAGATGCCGTTGCAGACACTTCTGCGGCGGCCTCCGCCGCAGTTCACTCGCGACCTTAGTTCCTGCTTCCCGTTAAGTTCTGTCATCCCGAACGAAGTGAGGGATCATGGTGTGTGCAGGCTGCGGCAATCCAGATGACACAAGCAAGAACCAAGGTCCCTCGCGTCGCTCGGGATGACATTTTTTAAGCGGACAACGCGGGAAGCAGAATGTTGTCGAGAAGGCGCGTCGTCCCTATGAAAGCCGCCACCGCAACCAGCGCGCCGGCCGCGAGGTTCTTGACTGGATCGAGGTTCTCCGGGTCGACGATCTCAAAGTAGTCGAGGCGCACTGATTTTTCTTCTGCAATTTCTTTGCGGCCGGCAGCTACAAGCTTTGCCGCATCGCGCTCACCGGCTGCCCACGACTTTTCCACTCTCGTGAGCGCACGATGCAGCACCAACGCCGATCGTCTCTGCGTGGAGTCGAGATAGGCGTTGCGCGAGCTCATGGCCAATCCGTCCGCCTCGCGCACAATCGCACCTGCGACAATCTCCACGGGAAACTTCAGGTCGCGCACCATGCGGCGAATAATTGCCAACTGCGCTGCATCCTTCTGCCCAAAGAAAGCTGCATCCGGTTCGACAATGTGAAACAGCTTGGCTACCACTGTCGTGACCCCGCGAAAATGCCCGGGCCGCGAACGCCCGTCCAGCTTGCCGCTCAGCTCTTCCACCGTAACCCAGGTCACCGCCCCCGCCGGATACATCTCCTCAATCGAAGGAGCGAAAAGCAATTCCACTCCTTCTTTCCCCAGCAAGTCGCGGTCGCGTTCGAAATCTCGCGGATATCTTGCGAGGTCTTCGTTCGGTCCAAATTGCGTAGGATTTACAAAAATCGATGCCGCCACGATGTCGCAAGCCGCTCTCGCGGCTCGAACTAAAGACAAGTGTCCTTCATGCAGCGCTCCCATGGTGGGCACGAATCCCAATCGCCCGCCGCCGCGCCGCGCTGCACGGCTCGCCGTCCGCATCTCTTCGATGGTCTGGTAGATCCTCATCGCTCGGGAAGGTTGTTTCAGGGGGCAGAGATCCAATCGATCGCGACATGCGCGCCCTCAAGATCGCCCGCGACAATGCCGCGGCTTCGTCGAAGCGCAATTTTGTCCGCTTCGGAAGCGGTAGGCTTCTCATCCACGAGAATCGCGACTGCGCGCCCGTAAGGCCAGGCGGATGCGGGCAACCGCGCGAGCGCGTTCAGAACTTCCTCGGGCTTCAAAATCTGTTCTTCATTCGCGGTGATGCTGGTGAGCAGGCCTACCGCCTCGGGACGTATGACGATATAGGGATTGCTCCAATGTTTCGTTTCTTGCAGCGGCGGATACTTCGCAGGATCAGCAGCCGCGACGGCCTGCAGCAGCGTCGCCGCATCCGGCGGCGGTGGCGCGTTCCGCTGCGAACAGGCAAGCCCGAAGCTCATCATCAGAACAGATACCAGACCGGTTCGCGCCAGTCGGCGCGAGACCGCAAAAAAACTCACCGCACCACCGCAGGAACGTCCGTCTTCACGGCCCAGACCAAGGCGACGACCCATCCGATCATCGTCCAGCCCAGAAAAAAATTCAGCAGCACAATCGCAGTCGTATCCCGCTTATTGCGCGCAAAGGCAAGGATCGAAGGTAGAAAATACATGACGAACCCAAAGCCGAGAAACGGCAGGAAAAAACCGGGCAAGAAGTGAGTCATAACGACCTCCTGACAAATATAGCCTAGCACCAACGCAGCCCACGATGCTCGAAGCCGGTCTCAGCTCCATCCGTGAGATCCGTGTAAATCCGTGGCAAGCATTTTCTACCGCCGCAGCGCCCGTTTCCGCGCCAGCACAGTGTCCAGCCCGGCTTTCGTCTCCCGCGGCAGATGATAAGACTCCTCATCCGACGGATACTGCATCGACTTCACGTCAGCCCGAAACGCGCGCACCGCGCTGCTGATGAGCCCGGCCGCGTCGCCGTAGCGGCGCACAAACTTCGCAGGCGCGGTAAATGTGAGGTTGACAAGGTCGTGGAACACCAGCACCTGACCGTCGCACTCCGGACCAGCGCCAATGCCGATGGTCGGCGTTCCCACCTCTGCGGTAATCATCGCCGCTACTTCGCGCGGAATGCCTTCCAGCACCATGCAGCACACGCCCGCGCGCTCGAGCGCTACGGCATCCCGCATGAGTTGCTCGATCCCGCTGAGATATTTCCCCTGCACCTTATAGCCACCCATCATGTTGACCGACTGCGGCGTTAACCCAATGTGGCCGGCCACGGGAATTTCAGCGTCAATGATGCGGCGAATCAGGTCGGCGCGCTTTTCGCCGCCTTCGATCTTCACCACTTCCGCGCCGCCTTCTTTTATAAAGCGTGTAGCGTTATTCAGGGCGCTTTCGGCGTCAACGTGATAAGACCCGTAAGGCATGTCGGCCAGCAGCAACGCGTGCTTCACGCCCCGCCGCACCGCCTTCACGTGATGCAGCATCTCGTCCATGGTGACCGAGAGCGTGTTGTCATAGCCGAGAATGGTTTGGGCAAGCGAATCGCCCACCAGAATCATTTCGATGCCGGCTTCATCCACCAGGCGCGCAGTAGCGTAATCGTAGGCGGTGAGGCAGGTGATCGGTTCGTGGCGGAGTTTGCATTCCCGCAGGGAAGCGGTAGTGATCTTCTCGCGGCTCGTGCCCGGACTAGGAAAGTCGGGACGCCCGCCGATCGGGGTGAGACTCATCGTGGCCTCCAGTGCCCCTCCGGCTCGGCCGGATAGAGCCTGTTCAGCATCTTCGTGGATACTGAAACAATTCTACCCTCAGAAACCAGGAATGACCAGCCGCTACTTGGGAACCACCGACTGACCGATAAGCGATGTATATTCAGCAGGTTACGAGTGCCAGATGGGAGCTCAATTCGGCGCAAGCATCAACCGATCCCGAGCATTCATCTCCACGGCCTTACGCGAATAGAGCAAGGGAAAATATTCGCCCTTATCCCACAGCAGAAGCAGGTCCGAGTAATGTGACGATTCCGGCTGTCCGCTTTGTCCCGGAGTATTTACGGCTAATGAATGGTCCCAATCGGCCGTGTCCAGGATTTCTGGATAGCTCGCGCCACCCTCCTGCTCGAACTTCTTGCCTGCCCAGGTGGCATTCACGGTGTTGCCATCGCCCGGACGCGACAACGGCCCCAAATCAAGCAATGCCGCACCGTCAGGTAAACGGTCCAGCGAGTGCCGGAACTGAATCGTATGCAATCGACCCCATGACCACTTCTGCGGATCGGCGCCCAGCAGCTGTTCAGTCTGTTTCCACGCGGATTCGAGAGTTTGTTGCAACACCTGGTTTCGGCCTGCGACCGCATCGGCTCCGAAAACTTGCGGTGACGGATCCGAAAGATACTCGAGTACGTTCTCTAATTCCCAATCGTCTTGAAAGGATGCAACCCCTTCCTTCTCGGCGATAACCTTTCGCAGTTCCTTCAGCCAAACTTCATAAAGCGCGGCAACTCCCGACTCCCTACTCAGCGTCGCATCCCATCCCTGCATCATTTGCGTCGCAACGGTTGGGTTCGGCGATGACTCTTTTAGCAGCTCCACTAACTGACGAGCCACCAGTGACACAACATCAGTCTGGAGCTTCTCCATATCCTCCAGAGTTATCTTCTTCCCGCTGTCCCGGATGCCAGAGATCACCTCCTCGATACGATGCACGCGATCAGGAGGAGCCCATTCGAAGCCGACGTTATACGGATAATTCTCCGGGATCATCTTGTGATTTGCGGTTGCGATAAACCCGCCCGCTGGATTGAAGCTGTGAGGAAGCTCCGAGTTCGGCACGAATCCTGACCACTCATACTGCCCCACGCCAGGCACCGGCAACAACCCGGTCCAGTTTTTTCGAAGTGGCGCCAAACCAGTGGAGTGCTCGCCGATGTTGCCCGCAACGTCGGCATAGACAATGTTCTCCGACGGCACCTTCCAGCGCTTCATGGCGTCCTCGAATTCGTCCCAGTTCGTAGCTCGGTCGACCGCAAGAGATGCGAGATAGCCCGCCGTGCCGGGCTCGGCACCAACCCATCGAAGTGCCAGCGCGCGCTTGCCGTCTTCCCAAAGCACTGGGCCATGACGAGTGAACTTCAAATCGACTTCGACCGGCGGCTTTCCTTTGACTGCGATGCTTTCGTGCTCCACCTGCATGCGCGCCCATCCATTCGCCGTCTTGTACTGAAGCGGATCTTGCGGATTCAGATCTTCGATGTACAGATCCTGCTGATCGAGACCGAAGATGGTAAATCCCCACGCAATGTGCTGATTGTGACCCACCGCGACTCCTGGCAAGCCCGGCTCGCCCGCGCCGATCACATCCCAACCGGGTGCTACCAGATGGATGATGTAACGCAGCGAAGGCAACGCCATCACGCGATGAGGATCATTGGCCAAAATCGGCTTGCCCGTGGATGTGAGCTTTCCCGAGATCGTCCAGTCATTGCTGCCTTGCTTGCCGTCCGACGGAAACTCGATCCTCGCATCACTTCCAATGAGGTTCTTGAGAAGTGACGGAGTCAGGCTGCCGAAATCCACACCCGGCGCGGGGTCAAGCGTTACCTTTGGATCAAGGCTCAGAACGGCGCTCGCATTCTGCACACCTAACTTCGCGATCAGCTCCGCATCACGAAGCTCGCTGAACGCATTCCCAGTCATGGCAAATGCCGCCATTCGATTGAGACAATCCTGCGGCTTCCAGGGCTCCGGCTCGAAGCCGGCCAGTTGAAACTCGATCGGCAAGCCGGGGCCGGTCTTTGCCGTGAGCGAGCGTATCTCGGCATTGATCCCGTCAGTGAAAGCGCTCAGGATTGCCTCCGTATCCGGCGCGTAGCTCTCATACTCAGCCGTCATGTCGCCCCGGTAACGAAGCAGCCTCGCATTGATGTCGCGCTGCACCGCCGATGGGCCGAGCACCTCGGCCAGACGGCCCTGGCCTGCCCGCTTCCACATCTCCATCTGGAAGAGCCGGTCCTGGGCCACGACAAAGCCTTGCGCAAAGAAGAGATCGTGCTGATTCTTTGCGTAAATGTGCGCAACGCCCCAGCGATCTCGAAGCACATTGACTGGCTCTTTAAGCCCGGGCACGACCAGATTGCCATGGATCGGCGACAGCACCTCGCGCGCCCTGACATCTACGGGCTTGGGCGCTTCTTGTGCCGCGGCCACAGCTACCAAGAAGCCACCGAGCAGGAAAACACCGATTCGTCTATGCATAAGCTCCGGATTGTAATGCGGGATAGGATCGAGCAGCCGAAACTCCCCGGTTAGTGGTGCAGTCTGGCTTACGCGTTGGGCCGGTTCAGTCGGAGGTCCTTCGCTCCGTCTGAAAAACGGCTGCGCTCAGGATCACAAGCGTTAATGCGTCTCCACCATGGTTTCCGCCAGCTTATGCAGCGCGTCCGAATTCACCGTACGCGTATAAAACATGTGGCCACCGGGAAACTCGTGGATCTGTACCCGGTTCGCATCCCCCATGATCGGCATCTGGTCTATGCTGAGTATTGATCCCATGAACGGGCAGGAGAGGTCGTTCCATCCATGCACGATCAGCACGCGCAGCTTGGGATCGGCAGCAACCGACTCGCGCAGGTCTCGCACCGCACCCTTGCGCAGGTCGTCGTTGCGATCCCATTGCCGGTTGACGTCCTCCGACAGGGCTTCATAGCGCGCATCGGTTTTCCATCCCACCGTTCGCGTGATGAAGTCCACCATGGCCGTGGTTGTGGGCGCGACGATGCTCTCCAGAATCGGATCGCCGGTCTGTTGCGTCGGGGCGTAGGGGAAGGGATCGGGTGCGGTCACGTTCGAGTCGTACACACTGCCGATTAATCCTTGCGTCCGGTGCACCTCGCGGAGATAGGCTCGAATGTCCAGCCGGCCACCGGCAAATTTCACGAACTTCGGATCAAGCCCCGTCATGTCGGTTACATGCGCAATCATCGCATCGGTAGCGGCCGGGTCGCTGCGGCCTTTCAGCAGCGCCTCTGCGTAGTCTCCGCGCGTGTAGGCGATCACCTGCTGCATGGCCGCATCAGTCAGCTTGCCTTCGGACTCAAGATGTGCGGCCGTTATCGACGGCAGGTCGATCATCCAGGGAATCGGCGACAGGTCCCCATCGCCTTTCTCCGGATTCAGATATGGACTCACCAGCACCACGCCGTTCATAGCAACGCCCAGCGTTGACTGCAGATAGTGCGTTATCAGTGGCCCGCGATACCCACCATAGCTTTCCCCAACCAGATATTTTTTGTCCAGTAAGCGATCGTTCTGCACCAGCCACTTGTAGATGACGAGCGAGAGATACTCGATGTCCGGCTTCGGCGCATAGAAAAGCTTCTTCGTCTCCGCCTCGTCCACCAGAGAACGTGAAAATCCCGTACCAATTGGGTCGATAAAGACCATATCCGTAAAGTCGAGCCATGTGCCGGGATTGTCGGTCAGCGTCGCCGGGTCCGAAGGCGAGTCCCCCTCATTCGCAAACGCAACATGCTTCGGCCCGATCGCGCCCAAGTTCAGATAGACGGACGAGGCCCCAGGCCCACCATTCAGCGCGAACGTGACCGGCCGGTGCGAAGCGCTGTCGCTTTCTTTGTTTTTGCCTTTTGGCTCGTCACCTTTTGGTTGGTCGCCCTTCGGTTGGTCCAGCGTGAATGCCGTGTACATCACCACGCCGGTGGGCTTGTCATCCTTGCCTTTCAACGTGATTGTGCCGACCGTCGCCGTGTAATGGAGAGTCTTGCCGTTCACGGTGATCGTCTGCGCCACAGACTTATCCGCGGGCAGAGGATTCTTCATGGGTTCGCCGGATTTCGACTCGGCGGATTTTGAGTCGGCAGATTTCGAGTCGCCGGATTTTTCTGCCGCGGGAGTTGCGCTGGCATCGGCCGCCGGCTTAGCAGATTGGCCATGCTGGGCGAATGCAGGAAGAGCGAATAGCATGAGTGCGATAACCAAATTGGTGCGAGTCATTCTGAAGTGGAATCTCCTTTTTCGTTTAATAACAGGACTGATTGGCAACAACACTTCCCTACGCTCCTAACGCTTCCTGCCCACCCAGCGGCAAAAAGTATTGCGTGCCCTTGATCGGCTCGCTCACCTTGCGCAGCAACTCCTGCAAGTCTTCGTTGCGGTCGACGAAATCAATGTCGGAAGTATTCACGATCAGCAGGTCCGACGACGTGTAGTGAAAAAAGAAGTGCTCATACGCCTTGACCACTTCCTCCAGATACTCGTCGCTGACGGCGCGCTCGCCGGGAGCGTTCTTTTTCTTGAGGCGCTTCTTCAGCACCTCGGGCGTGGCCTGCAAATAGATGACAAGATCGGGCGTAGGCAGCTGCTCGCGGAAGTGGTTGTAATAGCGATTGTAGGTATCGAGTTCCTGATCGGTCAGATTAAGGCACGCAAAGAGCTTGTCTTTTTCGATGATGTAGTCAGCGACCACCGTCTTCTGTGACCGCGGGCCCAGGTCGAGCGCCTGCAGCTGTTCAAAGCGCCGCACCAGAAACGCAAACTGCGCCTGAAACGCTGCGCCCCGTTCGCCCTCGTAAAAAGCTCCAAGGAACGGATTGGATTCGGGCTCCATCACGCGCTGCGCATTCAGCCGCTCCGCCAGAATGCGCGCCAGCGTGCTTTTGCCGACTCGGATCGGACCTTCCACTGCAATGTAACGGGGCAGATCGAAGAGATTGGCCATGGGCTCGCAATAATTCGGAAGCTGCAGGATATCTCGGATAGAGCCGAGTGGCAATTGAGGGAAGAGTTAACAGCAAGAATTGTGCGATTGAGCGATTTAGCGATTGTGTGATTGTGTGATTTCAACTGGGTCGTGCGATCTTCAATCGCCCAATCACGCAATCGCCCAATGACTCAATGAAATACAATCCCTGCATGCTGGTCCCAGCCCTAACGTGTGCCGCCTCGGCCGCAGCCGCAATCGCCGCCGGTTATCAGTCCATGGCTCCGACGGGACAGTGGTTCGGACAAGCCTTCACCGGACTGCCGCGCGGCTCGCGCCAAATCGCACTGACCTACGACGACGGCCCCAACGACCCGCACACCCAGCGCTTGCTTGAAGTCCTCGCGAAACACAACGTGCACGCCACTTTTTTTCTGATTGGACGCTACGTCCAGCAGCAGTCGCAAATCGCTCGCGCGATCGTCCAGGCCGGACACGTTGTCGGCAACCACACCTTCACTCATCCTCTCTTGATCTTCAAGAGCGAAGCCGAGATCCGGCAGGAACTCACCCAATG
>JBAUYE010000130.1:0-24723 GCA_049584615.1 Candidatus Sulfotelmatobacter sp. | reverse complement strand
GCGCGACGCTGTGCAGGAGATCGGTCGGGGCACCGTCGCACGGGCGATTGTGAGCGTCGGCAAGCTTCTTGAGAAGATGAAGAGGAAGTGATCGAAAGCCTGAAAGTGATGAGCGACCGGATTTTGATTGAAGTATGCGTCGATTCTGTTGCCTCTGCCGTCGCCGCCGAGCGCGGCGGAGCCGGACGTGTGGAACTGTGCAGCAATTTGCTCGAGGGCGGTGTTACTCCCAGCGCGGGATTGATTGAGCTGGTGCGGGCCAGAACATCGATCGGCCTACAGGTGATGATCCGGCCGCGCGGCGGCGATTTTTGTTACACGCCAGAAGAGTTCGAGACTATGAGACGCGACATTCTGGCCGCCAAGAAGCTCGGAGCCGACGGCGTGGTCGTGGGCATCCTCAACGCCGACGGCAGCGTGGACATTGAGCGCACGCGGGAATTGGTCGAACTGGCGCGGCCTCTCAATGTCACTTTCCATCGAGCTTTCGATATGTCGGCAGATCTCTTTCGTGCTTTGGACTCCATCTGCGCGACTGGCGCGGACCGGCTGCTGACCTCAGGCGGAAAGAAAACTGCGCTACAGGCCGTTAAGCAGATTGCCCGGCTGGTTGAGGCCGCGCGTGGGCGTATTGTGATCATGGCCTGCGGTGGCATCAACGATCAGAATGCCACGAGCATCATCGAACAGACCGGCGTGAAAGAAATTCACGTTGGGCTGAGGAGTTCTGTTGCCAGCCCGATGCTCCATCGCAATCCAGACCTTTCGATGGGGACGGCAGCCGAGTGTGAGTACCAGCGTTTCGAGGTGCTCGAGGAGAATGTTCTGAGTCTACATCGGGCGGTCGCGCCGGCTCGCACTTGATCGAGGCTGCTGTACCTGTGTGATCTGACGAAGTGAAACCTTAAGGTGCGATGCCCTCCATCCTGATCGGCGTTATCTCTGACACGCACGGCCTGCTGCGCCCTGAGGCGATTGCAGCCTTGCGCGGATCCGATCACATCATTCATTCTGGGGACGTCGGCTCGCCGGAGATTCTCGAACAGCTTGCCGCCATTGCGCCTGTAACTGCGGTGCGGGGCAACGTCGACAAGGCAGCTTGGTCTCGCAAGCTGCCGGAAACCGCGGTGCTTGAACTGGACGGGGTCTCCATCTACGTGCTGCACGATCTGGCGCAGCTGGACCTCAAGCCCAAAGCAGCAGGATTTGCGGCCGTCGTCAACGGCCACAGTCACGTTCCCAAACAGGAGACACGCGACGGAGTGCTTTATTTCAACCCAGGCAGCGCCGGGCCGCGAAGATTCAAGCTGCCGGTGAGCGTCGGCAGTTTAATCGTACAGGACGGCGGAGTACGAGGCGAACTCGTGGAGCTCGCGCTCTCCGCGACGGGCGCCAGTTCTTGACCGTTGCTACGATCCAAACGCTACAATTCGAACGTTACAATCCAAACTAATGTCCATTGAGTTTCGCATCGAGGCCAGCAACAAGAAGGCTCGCGCAGGAAGTTTGCTCACTCCTCACGGCAAGATTGAAACCCCTGTCTTCATGCCTGTCGGCACCGTCGCGACCGTAAAAGGCGTGCCGCAGGATGTTCTCGAGGAACTTGGAGTTCAGATTCTTCTTGGTAATACGTATCACCTCTACTTGCGCCCCGGAGTCGAAACTGTCCGCCAGATGGCCGGGCTTCATGGTTTCATGGCCTGGCCGCGGGCGATCCTTACCGATTCCGGCGGCTTCCAGGTTTTCAGCCTGAACGAGCTGCGCAAAGTCAGCGAGGAGGGCGTGACGTTTCGTTCGCATCTTGATGGCTCGCCGCACTTCTTCAGTCCGGAGAGCGCGATGCAGGCGCAGATTGGCCTGGGCGCCGACATCATCATGGCGTTCGATGAGTGCACGGAGTATCCTGCCGATCGCGCGCGGACGAAGGCTTCGATGGAATTGACTTTGCGCTGGGCCGAGCGCAGCCAGAAATATTTTGAGGAGCATAAACGCGAGGTGCCCTGGAACAGTTCTCGGTTCTCAGTTCTCAGTTCTCAGCAAACCAAGATTCCTCGCTTCGCTCGGGATGACAAACTTCCGGAGGATTCGACCCAGGCCCTCTTCGGCATTGTTCAAGGCGGAATGGATATCGAGCTGAGGAAGGAATCAGCCGAGCGGACCGTTGAAATCGGCTTTCCTGGCTATGCCATCGGCGGGCTGAGCGTCGGCGAGCCGCGGGAACGCACGCGCGAGGTGATCGAAGCCACGCTCGAACACCTTCCCGCCGACAAGCCGCGTTATGTAATGGGGGTAGGCACGCCCGAGGAGATTGCTGAATACGCCACCCTGGGCGTCGATATGATGGATTGCGTCCTGCCTACGCGAGCGGCACGGCACGGCTTGCTATTCACTTCCGAAGGCAAAGTTTCGATCAAGCAGGCGCGCTATGCTCAGGACCCAGGGCCGCTCGATCCAAACTGCGGCTGCCGGGTTTGCCAGCGCTATTCCAGGGCCTATCTGCGGCATCTTTATGCTTCCAATGAGGTGCTGGCTCAGGTCTTAAATACCCTGCATAACCTGAGTTTCTACCTTGACACCATGCGGCGAGTGCGTCATTCTATTTCACTTGGGGAAGAGTCAGGTTTCTCACCTAGCGTCCGGTCTCGACCGGAACCCTAGACCTTACCTGTGACGACTCTTCCCGGATTCAAGCCTGAGCGGTAGATGATTCGGCCGGAATCGATCAGAACTCCCGTCGTGAAATGGCAGGTCTGCGGCGTTTTAGTCCGTGGGCGGTTGTTTGCGGATTGAAGCTGGCGGATTGAGGCTCGCAGATCGAAGGCCTTGGTGAATATGGAATTTTTGCTGGCAATGCAGTTACCGGGTGGAGGCGGCTTCTCCTTCCTGATCACGATGGGGTTGATGGTTGGGGTGTTTTACTTTCTCGTGATTATGCCCCAATCCCGCCGGCAGAAGAAGTGGCAAGCCATGCTCGAGAGCATCAAGACGGGCGACAAAGTAACCACCACCGGCGGCCTGCGCGGTACCGTGGTGGCTCTCAAGGAAGACTCGATCCATCTGCGGGTTCCTCCGGACAACCTGCGGCTCGAAGTGACCAAGGCTTCGGTGGCGCAATTGACCACCGCGGACGAAGAAGCCAAGACCAAATAGTAGCGGCAACAACCTAAGGAATTTTTGGACTCTGTTTTCGTTATGAATAAGAATCTTCTCTGGAAATTGGTGGCGATCATCGGGACTTTGCTGGTCTTTCTGTACGGCATATTCGGCATCCCGCAGAGTTTTTCCGGCCAGGGCTTGCTGGCGGCCCTGACCAAGAACATTCATCTTGGGCTCGATTTGCGCGGCGGAACCCACCTGATCCTGCAGGTGCAGGTCAATGACGCCGTAAATATTGATTCCGACAATGCCGTCGAAATCCTCAAAGAACAGCTGAACAAGCGCAAGATCGCCTTCTCCGATATCTCTAAGCCCGATCCGAAAAACGCTCCAGATCTGGTCGTACTGAAAGGCGTGCCGCCGGACGGGCGGAAGGACCTGCTCGATATCGTGAACGAGCGTCTCCCCGAGTACAACCTGAATTCGGGAGCGGACAATACCTGGACACTGTCGATGAAGCCGCAGATGCTCAGCGACCTGAAGAACAAGGCCGTGACTCAGGCCATCGAGACCATCCGCAACCGCATCGACTCCCTGGGCGTGAGCGAGCCCACGATTCAGGAGCACGGCCTCGGCCAATATCAGATTCTGGTCCAGTTGCCCGGCGTGGACGATCCCGGCCGGGTGAAGGACATCATGCAATCCACCGCCATGCTTGAGATCAAGCAAGTGTTGGGTGGACCTTATCCCAGCGAGCAGGCTGCGTTGCAGGATAAGGGCGGAGTTTTACCGCCAGATGCGATGCTTATGCCGGGGCACGCCGCTCCCGGAACCCCGGCAGACGAACAAGCCTGGTATTTAGTGTCGCGGGTTTCCGCCGTCCGCGGAAAAGACTTGCGGGATGCGCAGGCCAGCACTGACGAGAATGGCCAGCCGGATGTGCAATTTACTCTAACTGGTGAAGGCGGGCAGCGCTTCTTCAGCTTCACTTCCGCGCATGTCGGCGACAACCTGGCAGTAGTCCTCGACGGCAAAGTGCAGGAGGTAGCCAACATCCATGAAGCCATCCGCGATACCGGGCGCATCAGCGGCGGCAGCATGAACCAGCAGCAGGCCAAGGACTTGTCGATGATCCTGCGGTCCGGTGCGCTGCCGGCAGGCATCAAGTATCTCGAAGAGAGGACGGTCGGGCCGTCGCTGGGAACCGATTCGATCCGTTCCGGAGTGAATGCCGCCATTATCGGCATGCTCGTGGTGCTGATTTTCATGCTGATCTACTACCGGGCGGCCGGCATCAATGCTGACATTGCTTTGCTTTTGAATCTGGTCATCCTGCTCGGTTTCATGGGTTACGTGGGAGCCGTGCTGACGCTGCCCGGAATTGCCGGGGTGATTCTCACCGTCGGTATGGGCGTGGATTCCAATGTGCTGATTTTTGAGCGCATCCGCGAAGAGCTGCGCAATGGTAAGACGCCGCCTTCGGCCGTGGATCAGGGCTTTGGCCATGCCTGGGTGACCATCGTTGACACACACGTCACGACGATCGTTTCAGCGGCAATTCTGTTCATCTTCGGAACCGGCCCGGTGCAGGGATTTGCGGTCACGCTCGTGTTTGGTTTGATCGCGAACGTATTCACGGCGGTCTTTGTTTCGCGGACGATTTTTGACTGGGTTCTCAGCCGCAAGCAGCGCGGCGACGCGCTGAGCATTTAGGAAATTTGTAATTTAGTAATTGGTAATTTTGCAATTTGAAAGCCCGTGCTGGTTTGATTTTCCGTTTTCAATTACCAAATTGCAGAATTACCCAATTACAAATCGTTCACGAAATCATAAATCGGATAAGAGGTAAGCCTGGTGGAGTTCTTTCGCAATACCAACATAGATTTTCTCGGCAAGAAGTGGTATTTTCTCGCCTTCTCCCTCGTCTTCAGTGTGGCGGGCTTGTTTTCCATGTTGTTCTGGCATGGCATCCCGTACGGCGTGGACTTCCGCGGCGGCACTCTGGTGTATGTCAAGTTCTCACACACGCCGAACGATAACGCGCTGCGCGCAGCCATGGACCACGCCGGCCTGCACAACGCGAAGATTCAGCGTTTCGGCCCGGTTTCCGACAACGAAGAACTGATCGATCTCGACGTGCAGGAGACCAGCGAACAGGCCCTTGACCAAGGTAAGACGAAGATCATCAATGCGCTGCAGGCCAACGCTCCGGCCGGCAAACAGGACCTGAACAACTCCAGCTTCTTGACGATCAAGAATTATCTGTTGGACAAAGACCCCATGCATCTCGGCTCCGACGCCGACCAGAAATATAGCCAGCAAGCCCAGGCAATCGTGGACACACGGGACAAAGTGCAGGGCGGAGTGCTGAGTTCGTTCGATCAACTGAAGGGTGCGGTCGATCCGGCAGTCCTGACTTCTCTGCCCGATGCCTTCTTCCTGTCGGACTACGGGGTTTTTAACGTGGAGATCGTCGGGCCACAGGTGGGTGCGCAGTTGCGCAAGCAGGCCCTGTTGGCGACGGCTTATTCGCTCGCTGGGATGCTGGTTTACCTCGGTTTCCGCTTTGAGTGGATTTACGGAGTTGCGGCTGTGGTCACGGTGTTTCACGATACTCTGATCACTGTAGGCGCATTTTCGTTGCTCAACAAAGAGATCTCCCTCACCGTCATCGCCGCCATTCTTACCCTGATTGGTTACTCTAATAACGACACGATCGTGGTATTTGACCGCATCCGGGAAAACATTAAACTCATGCGGCGTGAGAAGCTATCGGAAATCGTCAACCGAAGCATCAATCAAACCCTGAGTAGAACCATCTTGACAGCCGGGCTAACCTTCCTTACTGTACTTGCTCTCTATTTGTTCGGCGGCGAGGTGCTGCGCGGGTTCAGCCTGGCGCTGGTAATCGGCATCTTGATAGGAACGTATTCCTCGATCGCAATCGCAGCCCCGATTCTTGTGGCTTATCAGGATTGGCGGATCGAGAAGGGCAAACGACCGGGCGCCGCAGCCCGTCCGGGTCAGGTGGTCACACGGTAGATGTGCCGGCGATCCTTAGTTAAAGTCTTTGTTTGTAGATAGTTGGAAGGTGCGGTTCGACGCCAGAGGATTCGTAGGTTGTCCTGGGCGATGGAGTTTGTTTTTGGGAGCAAAGGGGATGCACGCGGTGTCTAAGCTTACGTAGGCTCTGTAGTAGGGAGAAACTCTTATGTTTGAAGATAGCCTTCTGGAATCTGGTGGCAGGCTGAAGACGAAACGGGGACGAACCACGACTTTCGCTATCATTCTTGAGATCGCGTTGGTCGGGCTCATGGTTCTGATGCCCCTCATCTTCACGGAAGCCCTGCCCAAGCAGCAGTTAATGACCTTCCTGGTGGCCCCCCCGCCTCCGCCACCACCGCCACCCCCGGCGGCTGCCCCGGTTAAAATCGTGAAGCAGGTTCAGACCGACATCGTGAACGGCGAACTGCGCACGCCTACCAAGATTCCTCAAAAAGTGCAGATGATCAAGGAAGACGAAGCTCCTCCGCCGGTGATGGCGTCAAGCGGCGTCGTGGGCGGCGTTCCGGGAGGCATCCCGGGCGGCCAGATGGGCGGCGTGATCGGCGGCATTATCAGTTCGACCCCGGTAGCCGTGCCCAAAGTCGCGACCCCGCAGCGCGTCCGCGTTTCGCAGGGCGTTTCCGCCGGACTATTGGTTCGCAGAGTAAACCCTACATACCCGCCCTTGGCGCGGCAGGCTCGCATCCAGGGTCAGGTGATATTGAGGGCGGTGATCGCCAAAGATGGTTCGATCGAAAATCTCACGCTGGTCAGCGGACATCCTATGCTGGCGCCTGCTGCCATCGAGGCCGTAAAGCAGTGGAGGTACAAGCCGTATCTGCTGAACGGCGAGCCGGTCGAAGTGGATACGGAAGTATTGGTCAACTTCACCCTGTCGGGGGGCTAGATCCCGGCGGGTGTGGCGTGACGCAGCGACGTGACGCGGCAAGGTCAGAAAGTGTATAAGCAGTGTGGCCCTCCCCTCTCACCTAAAGCGGTGGCCGGGAGATCGCCCTTGCCGGGCGCGGTCGCCGTACCTCTCATCTCAGGTAGGAGAATGTCGGCGGATAACTTTTGCCGTCAGGCTTTGCAGGACGTTCGAATCTCGCATCAAAGAGTCTAGAAAGTTCCGAGGAGGGAAAAGCAACTCATGTTAGCTAATGTGGCAGCAGCAGTTTTCGTTCATGTGCCCAGAGCCGCCGCCTGGATTGTGCAGGAAGGTGGCGCAGTGGGATGGGACCCGATTTCGCTATGGCGGCAGATGGGTATCATCGCGAAGATCGTGGTCATCATTCTGTTCATCATGTCAGGCTGGTCGATCGGCGTCATGATTGACCGCGCCATGGCGTATAACGCGGCCCGCAAGCAGTCCCGCGCCTTCGCCCCGGCGGTTGCCGGAGCGCTGCGCGACGGCCGCATCGACGAGGCCATCAAGGTCGCCGAGCGCAATAAGAAGAGCCATCTGGCCAAGGTTGTAACCGCTGGCCTGATGGAATTCAAGGCCCACCAGGATAGCCCCGGCGCCATCCCCGGCGAGACCATTGAAGCTTCCAAGCGCGCTCTGGAGCGCACCGAAGCCATCGTCCACGCCGAACTGAAGCGTGGTCTGGGCGGACTGGCTACCATCGGTTCGACGGCTCCCTTCGTGGGCCTGTTCGGCACCGTGATGGGCATTCTGAACGCCTTCAAGGGCATTTCCGAACAGAAGGCGACCGGTCTGGGAGCAGTCGCAGGCGGCATTTCGGAGGCGCTGGTGACCACGGCTTTCGGCTTGCTCGTCGCCATCCCCGCCGTCATGATGTTCAACTACCTCACCGGCCGCGTCGAAGCGTTCGATGTGGAGATGGACAACTCGTCGAGCGAACTGATCGACTACTTCCTGAAGCGCCGCGACGTTCGCCGGTCCTAGAAGTTTTTGGCGCAAGTCCGCATGAGTTGCTGTCTGGCGCCGGGAACCTTTCCGGCGCCGGGCTTCCCAATTCACGTGGACTGATCCGGCTGAATAGATTCTGCATTCGCCGGCGCAAGGTTTTACTGGCAACTGGCCACCGACAACTGGCCACTGCTCTTGGGAGACATTGGTTATGGCAATCGCAAAGCGGAATGAAGGGGCCAACGTAAACTCAGACATCAACGTTACACCGATGGTGGACGTGATGCTGGTGCTGTTGATCATCTTCATGGTGATCACGCCCATGTTGCAGAAGGGCATCAGCGTGGATATGGCCAAGGTGAACAATCCAACACCGATGCAAGACGCGGATAAGGAAGACGCGCTGCTGGTTTCGGTGATGCGCGATGGAACGGTCTATTTCGGCTCTGACAAGGTCGCAGTCGACAGTCTGACCGGCAAGGTGAGGGATCGCCTGACCAATCGCACGAACAAGGAGGTCTACCTGAAGGCGGATGCGCGCGCCCACTTCGGTAATGTAGTTCAGGTGGTGGACGCCGTGCGCGCCGCTGGGGTGGATGATCTGGGCCTGCTCACCGACCAGAGGAAGAGCACTCCAAACGCTCCGCCTACCGCTCCGGCGGGTGGGCAGTGAAGCGAGTGAAATAAGAGGAGAATCGACTATGAGCATGGCAGTTGGAACCGGCGGAGGCCAAAGCGCGAACATTAACGTCACTCCGCTCATTGACGTGCTGCTGGTGCTGCTCATCATTTTTATGGTGATCACGCCTTTGACGCCGAAAGGGTTGGATGCGCTGGTGCCTCAGCCGCCCCCGCCCAATGCGCCCAAGAACAATACGCCCGACCGCACCATCGTGGTGCAGTTGATTGATCGCGGTGCCGGTCAGGATCCCGGCCTCAAGATCAATCAGGAAGATGCCACATGGGACAACCTGCAGGGCCGTCTGGCCGATATCTACAAAACCCGCGCCGAGAAAGTCATGTTTGTGAAGGGCGATGACGCCGTCCCGTTCGCCGACGTAGCCAACGTGATTGACATTGCGCATGCTGCGGGAGTGGATAAGGTCGGTCTGATTACCGCGAAGATCGAAGCGGGCGGCTAAGGGCGCGCACGCGCGGGACTGGGACGCGGAAGCGCCCGGAAGCCGTGCATCGCATTCAGCCTGCGCGGGGGCCATTGTTCCCACCCCGCTTCTGTGAACAAACGCTCGGCCAGCACTTGTCAACCCGCTGTCTCTGGGCCTAGGATGCTGTGTGGCAAGGGAGACTTATACCGCAATGAATAAACATTTTCGACTGCTAACATTGGCGGCCGCTATGCTGGCGCTATTCTCTTCCGTGGGCTGCAGCAAGCTGCGCGCCCGCGACCAGCTCAACAAGGGCGTCACTGCCTACAAGAACGCCAAGTACGAAGAGGCCATCGATCATTTCCAGCAAGCCGTGGCTTTGGATCCCAGCCTGATTAACGCCAAGATGTATCTGGCCACCGCATTCGCGCAGCAGTACATCCCTGGAGCGGACACGCCCGACAACAACAAAATGGCGGAGCAGGCCATTGAGCAATACCAGCACGTGCTCGAAATGAATCCGGCCCGCGATCAGAAAGTAAATGCTGCCAAGGGAATCGCTTACCTGTACTTGAACATGAAGAAGTTCGATGATGCCAAAAAATATTACCGGATGGCTGCCGATATCGATCCCAACGATCCAGAGCCGTACTACTCCGTCGGCGTCATTGACTGGACGGCCTGCTACCAGCCGCGGATGGAAGAGCGCGCCAAACTCGGCCTGAAGCCAGACGAGAACCTGAACCCCAAGAACAAGGATCAGAAAAAAGTTTGTGAGGAATTGAAGGTGAAGAATTCGCCTTCGATCCAGGAAGGCATCGAGAGCCTGAACAAGGCGATTCAACTTCGCCCCGACTACGACGACGCCATGGCCTACCTGAATCTCATGTATCGCGAAAAGGCCGATGTGGAATGCGACGATCTCGCTGCCCGCCAGGAAGATCTGAAGACCGCCGACCATTGGGTCGATGAGACTCTAATCACCAAGAAAGCCAAAGCCGAGAAGCAGCCCGGGACGCAAGGCATCACCATGGACCAGCCAAAATAGCTGGGCCAAGCCAGCCGCGTTGCGGCGAAAGAATGCAGCCCACGGCGCAAGCCGTGGGTTTGCTTTTTCGGCGTCTACCGGATGGTATTATGCTAGGAACAGCGCACAATTCAGAGGGTTCCACAGGATGAGTGTGGCATCGCTCGGAACATCATTACGTAAGGCCGCGAATGCTACCGCGTCACCGGGCAACGACCGGTGGGCGGGATGCGTGTCCGTGATCGTTCCCGTCTACAACGAAGTGTCGCACGTCGATGAGCTGCTGCAGGCCATCCATGCCTCGCCGGTCAAGAAGGAAATCATCATCGTCGATGACGGTTCCACCGACGGCACTCGCGAGAAGCTCCGGGCCATGCCGCTTGCAAACGACGTCACCATCGTCTTCCACGAAAAAAACTGCGGCAAGGGTGCGGCCATCCGCACTGCGCTCGCCTATGCCCGCGGAGAATATATTCTGATTCAGGATTCCGACCTGGAATACGACCCGCAGGATTATCCCGCGCTGCTGCAGCCGCTCGAACAGCGCCTGGCGAACGTAGTCTACGGCGTGCGCCCGGACCGGCCCGAGCGCGGGCTCCGCTTTTTTCTGGGAGCGAAGCTTCTGACTCACCTGGCCAATTTGCTCTACGGCGCGCGCATCCACGACGAAGCCACCTGTTACAAGGTCTTCCGACGCTCGCTGATCGAGCAAGTTGATTTGGAATGCCGGCGTTTTGAATTCTGCCCCGAAGTGACTGCCAAGCTCTGCCGCATGGGCGAGAAGATCGCGGAAGTGCCTATCGCCTACGCGCCGCGCACGGCCGGAGAAGGCAAGAAGATTCGCCACGCGGATGGCTGGCTCGCAATCTGGACCCTGCTCCGCTACCGCTTCACGCCCCGCGCGCGCTGGGCGAGAACATCCCGCGCTGCCGCTGCTCCGTTCGCGGTGAGCTTCTCCCGCACGCAGGAGTGAAGGATATCGGCCAAGGAAGCGTGGGATGCGATTCATAGACCGCGAGGAAGTCGCCCGGCGTCTCACCTACGATGTGTGCATTCCAATCGTGCGCGATGCGATGATCGCGTTCTCGCGCGGCGAAACCCGTCAGCTTCTGCGGTCGATCATTCCACTCGGTGAGGGCCGTTTATTCGGCGTCATGCCCGGTGCCATGGGCGAGCACGCGCCCTTCGGCGCGAAGTTAATCAGCGTCTTCCCGGAAAACTTCGCGCTGGGGATACAGTCGCATCAGGGTCTGGTCATTCTGTTCGATCCCGAAACCGGTGCGCCAGTTTGCGTCCTGCATGCTGGCGAGATTACAGCTATTCGCACGGCCGCGGCCAGTGCGGTCGCAACAGATGCGCTGGCGCGCAAGGATGCCCGCCGGCTGGCGATCCTGGGCTATGGCGAACAGGCCACGACTCACGCTCGCGCCATCAGCAAGGTGCGCGGCCTTAAATCGATTTCAATCTGGGGACGTTCGCCCGAGCGCGTCCGATCCTTCGCGGACCGGACGCAAGCGGAACTTGCCGTGACTGTCGCCAGCGCCAGAAGCGTGGAAGAGGCAGTGGCGGAAGCTGACATTATCTGCACTGTCACCTCCGCGACCGAGCCAATCCTGAAGGGCGCGTGGGTACGGCCCGGTACGCATGTGAATCTTGTCGGCTCGGGCCACGCCGGGCCGACCGAGGTGGACAACGATCTGGTCGTCCGCTCGCGCTTCATTGCCGACAGCCGCGAGGGTGTTCTAACCCAGGGCGCAGAGTTTCTGCGAGCAAAGGCTGCAGGGTTGATCGGTGACGACCACATCGTCGCTGAGATTGGCCAGGTGTTGGCGGGCGATATCGCGGGCCGCCGCTCGCCAGAAGAAATCACTGTCTACAAGTCGCTTGGTCACGTCGTCCAGGATTTGGCAACCGCGTGGGCGCTGTACTCACAGACGGAATAGCATTAGCGAGATAGATCACAGACTCACGGCCAGGTTTCCGGTAGAATCCTGGGTCCGCAGAATCTTCGGTCCACCGGACCAGCGCGGTTCACGCAAGAATGCGATGTTCAAGAAAATTCTGATAGCCAATCGAGGCGAGATCGCGGTGCGTGTGCTGCGCGCATGCCACGAAATGGGAATCGCCGCAGTCGTGGTTTACTCGGACGTGGATCGCGCCGCGCTGCATGTGCGCAAGGCTGACGAAGCTTACCCCATTGGCGCCGCCGCAGCTTCCGAGTCTTATCTCAACCTGCACAAAATTCTTGACGTTGCCGGGCGCTCCGGTGCCGACGCCATCCATCCCGGTTACGGCTTCCTGTCAGAGAACGCCAAGTTCGCTCAAGCCTGCGCCGATGCGGGGGTGAAATTCATTGGCCCGACTGCAGCGGCGATGGAAGCCATGGGATCGAAAACCCGCGCCCGCCAGGCCATGGAGAAGGCGGGTGTTCCCATCGTGCCGGGAACGTCGCGCGGGGTGGAGTCGTTCGCCGAAGCCGAACAGGTCGCTGCCGGAATCGGTTATCCGGTCATGTTGAAGGCAGCCGCGGGCGGCGGTGGTAAAGGCATGCGGCTGGTGCATACCCCTGAGGAACTTAAGTCTTCTCTCGAAGCGGCCCGTAGCGAGGCGGAGCGCGCTTTTGGCGATAGCGAAGTGTACATCGAGAAGGCGATCGTGAATCCGCGGCACATCGAGATGCAGGTGCTCGCCGACGAACACGGGAACACGGTGTACCTTGGCGAACGCGAGTGCTCGCTGCAACGGCGTCATCAAAAAGTGCTGGAAGAAGCGCCTTCGCCGGTTGTCGACGCCGACATGCGGCGCAGAATGGGCGAAGTTGCAGTCCGCGTGGCGCGAGCCGCGAACTACACTAATGCCGGCACGGTCGAGTTCCTTGTCGATCAAGCGGGAAACGATCAGCAGAGGAATTTCTATTTTCTCGAGATGAACACGCGCTTGCAGGTGGAGCATCCCGTGACCGAACTTATCACTGGACTCGATCTGGTCCATTTGCAGATTCGCATCGCAGCTGGAGAAAAGTTGCCCTTCACCCAAGACGACGTGCGCATCCGCGGCCACGCCATCGAATGTCGCATCTATGCGGAGGATCCCGACAACAGCTATTTTCCCAGCCCTGGCAAGATTTCGCTGCTGCTGGAGCCCTCAGGTCCGGGAATCCGCATCGACAGCGGCATGTATGAAGGCTGGAACGTTCCCATCGACTACGATCCGCTGCTGGCCAAGCTGATCGGTTACGGCAGCGACCGCGAGCAGGCTATCGCGCGGCTGACGCGGGCTCTCGGCGAATACTTTGTGGGCGGCATCAAGACTAACATTTCGTTGTTTCGGCGCATCTTGCAAGATTCAGATTTTCGCGCTGCCAGGCTGGATACGGGATTCCTCGATCGCATGTTGAAGCGGGCAGAGGACAAGCCATCCGACTCAAAGGCTGCGGAGGTGGCCGCGATCGCGGCAGGATTGTTCGCGGCGCTGGGCTCAACCGAGCAAGGCACGGGAAACGGCGCGGGAAGTGGTTCGCTCGCCGCTGAAAATGTAAAGTCGAACTGGAAGAGCGCCGGTCGCCGCGAAGCATTCCGCTGAGAAGGTGATCGCAAATTGAATTTACTGGCTACTGATCACTGATCACTGGCCACGGTTTCCGATGCTCTATGACATAACCATCGACGGAAAGAATTACCGGCTTGACCTCAACCGCGCCGACGGGCGCTGGTCCTGTCGCCTCGATGGCCACGACTTTGAGGTCGACGCCGTCCTCGCTCGCCCGGATGTGCTCTCGCTTCGTATCGGTAACCTGGCGTATGAGGTGAAGTCTGAACGCGTCGCGAACGATTTGCATTTGTGGGTGGGGAGCGCGCGCTTCTCGGTTGAAGTCCGCGACCCGCGCTCGCTGCGCGGACGCGCTCGCGCCGGAGACGATCGTGGGCCCAGGAAGATAGTCGCTCCCATGCCCGGCAAAGTGGTGCGCCTGCTGGTGAGTGAAGGAGATGAAGTGGAATCAGGCCGTGGCGTCGCTGTAGTCGAGGCGATGAAGATGCAGAACGAAATCAAATCGCCGAAGCGGGGAACCGTACAGAAAATTCTAGTCAGCGAAGGCGCGGCCGTGAACGCGGGTGATGTACTCGCGATCGTCAAATGATTGTACCCTAGTTCGTCAGCCCGTTACTATCCAGAATCTTTTTAGCGTAGTAGTTATCCACCTTGGCAGAATCGCGCAACACTTCGTAGTACGCGGCTTTGAGCAACTGCTCGCGGCGGTCCTGGAGCTGCGAGTGAATGGCTTGCTGCACACGGGGATCCGACAAATCGCGCTGACCCGCGGGCTCTTTCGACATCAGCTTCACGATCCGGAATCCCATCACCTGTTTATTCGCGGGGTTGGTCAAGGTTATGATGGGGCTGTACTGCCCGGGCTTCAGCTTCATCACCGCGTCGCGGGTTCCCGGATCGGTGTTGCGCAAAGAGGACTCGGGGAGCGTTCCCAGGTCTCCGCCGTTGCCGGAAGTCTCCGGATCCTCCGAATAATTCATGGCGAGCGTGGCGAAGTCGTCACCGCTGTCCAGCCGGTTCGAAATCATCTGGATTTTCTTGCGAGCGTCCGCCTCGTTCTGCGCCTTGTTGTTTTGGTTGTGCACTTGCGGGTTCGGAGTAGGAGTGACGAAGACCTGTGCCAGATGGTACTGCGGTTCAATGAGATTAAATTCGGACTTGTGCGCGTTGAAGTAGTTGATGATGTCCTGGTCGGTTACATTAATCTTGGATCGCACTTCCTTGTTCATCACCTTATCGACGGTGATGGAGCGGCGGATGTCGCGCTTGAAATCTTCAAGTGTGATCTTTTTCTCCTTCAGCCGCTGATCGAACTCCTCCTGCGTGTAAGGGGACTTGACCTCGTTAAGCTTGCGGTCCACTTCCTCTTCCGTGGCCAGCAACCCGAGCTTCTCCGCGCGGTGCATCACCATTTCGTCTTCGATCAACTGGTGAAGAATGTTGAGGCGGAGAATCGTGGCTTGCTCTCCGGTGGGCGCTTGCTGGGCGCTGGCCACCGAATTGTCGTAGTACTTGTCGACGTCGGAGCGGAAGATCTTGCGGCCATCGACGGTAGCCATGACGTCGCCGCTCACTTGGGACTTACAGCCCAACAGCGCTGCCAGCGTAACGGCCGCTGCCAGCACGGCCACAAGCCGGGCAAAATCTGCATTTCTTTTCAAACGATTTCCCCCCAAAAACGCCGGCTGGCGGCGCAACCTGCGCGGAGAGCAACCAACATCGCTCCGTTTCCCAATATCACTTGGCGCCCGGCACCGGTGCTGCCGCGACCGCGTGCTCGGGCACCGGCAGGTTGGCATCTCGCAAGGCGCGATCCAGCGCGGCGCGCACTTCGCTGATGGGCACGGCGCCGTCGATTTTCTGTCCGCTGACGAACATGGTAGGCGTGGCTTCCACCCCAATCGCATCGCCTTCTTTCATGGACGCCTTCACTGCGCTTTCATCTTGTGCCTTAACGCAGGACTGCAACTTGACCACATCCAGATTGTGTTTCTGTCCCTGCAGAAGGGTGATGCGGTCGACCGCCTCCAGTCGCGCTTCCGGCGTCTTTTCAGCGTTTACTTCATGCTGGTTGCTGTGAATGTAATCCGCGAAATCCCAATAGGCGTCACTGTTTTGCGCCGCCAGGCAATTGGCATCCACCGCGGCGTGCACCGCCCAGGGATGGATTTCCACCAGCGGGTAATCCTTGTAAATGAAAGTGACCCGGTCACCGTACTCTTTGAAAATCTGTGGAAATAACGTCTGATGGAGCCGGGAACAGAACGGGCACTCGAAATCGTCGAAGTTCACCACTACCACCTTGGATGCCTTCGCCCCCCGCGTGGGCCGCCCGCTGACATCGATCTTGCTCATGGTCTCGGCGAACGGGTCCTTGTTCAGATCGAATTTGATCGTCCGCACCAGCGAAGAACCGTCTTTGGAAATCACAAACTTGAGATCCTGTTTCTTGTCTCCGTCATCCACGGTTACAACCACCGAATCGTAGTTAGGGAAGTCGGCGCTGGGCGAAGGAACACCCACCAGCACGCGCGTCTCGGGAGGAATCTTATAGTAGGAACGAACTTGACGCTCGATCTTCCGGGTTAAATCGGGCGAAGCGGACTGGGCCACGCAGCCCAGACAAACCACCAGCAGAAGGATAAAAGAGCGTCGAATTAGATTCACCAAAAGCCGCCTCAACATCGTAAGTCGCAGCTTGATTATCTCACAGGGCCGGGTGGGGCGCGGGAATGCCGTAGTAGGAAACGGGCGAAAAAAGGCGCGTTCAAAGCGGCCGCGATCGCGGCTTCCTCTTCAATCAGTCTGCCGAAATAAATCCTGTGCCGGCAGTAACGCATTCATTGACCCCGAGCGGAAGCCTTCCAGGTCGAGGGTCACAAACTTGAAACCGAGAGCTTTGAATATCCTGGCGAACTCCGCGGCCATGGAGGGGTCAAGAGCCCGCGCAAGTTCCTCGCGCGCGATTTCAATGCGAACCATTTCCCCGTGATGCCGCACGCGGAATTGCCGGAACCCCAGCGCGCGCAGGGCGTCTTCGCCTTTTTCCACCACGTCGAGCGCCTCGCGCGTAACCGGGCGGCCATACTCGATGCGGGAGGACAGGCAGGCGGAGGCGGGTTTGTCCCAGATGCGCAGGCCAGCGCTCCGCGCCAAAGCGCGAATTTCTTCCTTGCTGAGCCGCGCCTCGAGCAAAGGAGCCGCAACCTGATGCCCGATCGCCGCCCTCTGGCCGGGACGGAAATCGCCCTGATCGTCAAGATTTACCCCGTACGCGATGGCGTCGAATCCCCGCGCCACGCGCAGTTCTTCCATCAGCGAGAACAGCTCATCCTTGCAAAAAAAGCAGCGCTGCGCATCGTTGCGCACATATTCGGGACGATCGAGCTCCGAGGTGGCGACCACTTCCACCGGAATCGACTGCTCCCGCGCAAAGGCGATGGCATCGGCAAGTTGGGTGCGCGCCAGGCTGGGAGAGTCGGCGATGATCGCCAGCATGTTATTTCCCAACGCCTCATGCGCAGCCCATGCCAGATACGCGGAATCAACGCCACCAGAATAGGCGACGAGAGTGCGGCCCAGCGTGCGCAGATCGGACTGCAGCGCCGTCCGTTTCGCCTCGCAATTTGCTCCGACCGCTGACATACGCAACATGTTAGCAGGAACCAGCTTTCGGATTGACCCAGCAGGTCCCGGGAAACATCGACTCACCCGTCTCCCGTTGTTTATGAGAGATATAAATATGATGACGAATCATTCATACCTATGTATAATAGAACTGACAATCACAGGAGTCTCCGAATGGCGCCGGTAGCCCAGCAGCTTAGGGTCGCAGATGAAGTCTGGATCGCCGTAGCACTCTTGCATCGGGAGCAACCGAACCTCCCTGATTTTTCGATTGAAGAAATCATGGAACGAGCGGGCAAGGAGGCGCGCGAGCAGCCACTGCGCCCCGGAGTTCGGGTGCATATCAACCAGCATTGCGTGGCGAACCGTCCGCCGAACCCTGGCCGCTATCGCATGCTCTTCGAAACCGCTCCCGGACGCCGCCGCCTTTTTCGTAGCGGAGACAATTACGACGCTGGGCGTGAAGGCGCCAAAGTTGTCCCAGCCAGAGAAGATGTTCCTCCTGAATACGCAGCCTTGCTCGACTGGTATCGAGACTGGAGCCAGGACAGAGCAGAAGACAGAATTAAGAACGATCCCCTTCTGGCTCTGCGGGGTTCCGGGAAGAGACTCTGGGCTAATGAGCACGCCGACGAGTACGTGCGCAGGCTTCGAGAAGGGTGGGAATGAGCCGCATTTTCTGGGATACAAACCTCTTTATCTACCTTTGGGAAGACAACGGCGCACTATCACGGGCCGTGGAAGATCTTCGCACGAAGATGCTGCGGCGTGGAGACCAGCTTCTGACCTCGACTCTTACACTCGCTGAGATCCTGGTCAAGCCCACACTTGCCGGGAACACAGAGCTTTGCAGAAAATACGAAGAAGCCATCTCCAGCGTTGCGCTCCTGATTCCCCTGGATACCAGGGTAGCGAAGATTTACGCTGCGATCCGGGGTGATCGCTCGTTGAAGGCTCCCGACGTAATCCAGTTGGCTTCCGCCGCCGGCGCCGCCGCCGACTTGTTCGTCACCAATGACGGGCGTTTACAAGGCAAGCATGTGCCCGGCATCCAGTTCATCGTGCCTTTGAATCGCGTCCCCATCTGAATGTCAGTGACTGGAGGCGACTGTCCGCTGCCTCAGTACAGCCGTTCCTGCGGCCGCAGACTGCCGAAGCTGGCGATGTTCGCCAGAGTGAAGGATATGCGGAACAGATTTTCGTTGCGCACGTTGGCGACGGTGTAGCTGCGATATTCCATGGTCATGCCACAGCAATCCCAGTTGTACGTGGTCTGAGCGTTGAAGAACTGCAACTGACCGGTTTCCGCGTCAAAGCCAAAACTGCTGGCCGCGCTAAAGCCGCGCTTGTTGGGGCGTCCGTATCCCAGGGCGGCGCGAAACTGGTTGAAGCGTGGTGGCGATCCCACCGCCGGCACCGGCACCTGCAAGAATGCATCGCCACCGCCGACCGTCACCTGGCCGAAGTGATAGTTGGCGAGCAGAGTGCTCGCGTTGATGCGGCCATTCTGGAAGTCGTAATCTAAGTCCCATTCCGCGTCGGTGCGAGAGCTGGTTTCCACGCGCAAGCGAGAAACCAGTGGCGAAAGATGCCGTGGTTCGGTCAGGAACGCGATGCCGGTAAGATCAACCGTCGTGGTGAACACGTTGCGCTGGCCGGGAATCAGTGCTCCGCCGAACGTCGGATCGAGAAAGTATTTTTGCCCCAGTTCCCAGGTGACGACCTCGCGCACCGCGGGTTCCGCCGGGCACCTACGATTGGCCAGGGTGTTGATATGCTGCCAGGGCACGGTCGATTCCGGCCCCGCCCCGCCGACCATAAGAGCCGACATAATGGGATCGCAATCCTCCGGCTTGTCGGAATTGCGCTTGGCATACAGACGAGTTACAAAGCCATACTCCACTTCGTGAGTATCGGTGAGAATGTCGCGTTCGTCGAACTTGAGAACATTGGCATAGTTGTTCACGCCGGTCACAAAGCGGTAGACCGCCAGCGGCTCGATGACATGCTTCCACTTTCTCCCCAGAAAGCTCCTGTCGAACACGCGCTCCAGCGCGGGTGGTCGCAGCTCCACCCCCGTCTCCAAGGCTTGGCGGTTAATAGCGTCACCCACCGCCTGCCCCGGGTTATTCTGCTCTTCTCCGACCAGTCTTTCGCTGTAATAGGTTTCGTGCAGCGTGAGCTCGGGACGCAGAGACCATCCTCGAAACAGCAGCGGCAAAGAGATTCCAGGGTTCAGGTCGAAGCGTTCAACCAGATTGCCCGTGCGGAAAGCCGGCGTGCAAGACTGAAAGAACCCCGGACACGTACCTTGCTGGGGCTCGCTGCGCGACAATCCGGTGGCCGACGCGTCAGCCGCCCAATAAAACGGCGTGCGCCCCAACTCGCGTTCGTTGCCGGAGAAATCAAGACTCGGGGCGTGCAGAATTGTGATTACTTGACCCGGCGTCGTGCTCAGGAAGTTCTGGTAGCGCTCCGCGAATCCATTCAGATTGAAGCCGTCGTTTGATTTCGAGAGGAAAGCTTGCGATTTTACTTCCGAATACACGGCCTGACTGAAAACCTCGTTAAAGGCCAGCCGGAAGAGAAACGAACTCAGGTAGTCGACGTTGGCCACGGCACGGAACCCTGCGAAGTTCCCCACTGAGTTCAGACGCGCATTTTCCCCGCCTTCTTTGACCGGGGGCGAGCCGATACCACGGTCAATCACTCCAAAGTAGTTGAGGTCCACGTAGGAAGTTTCGCTGGGCCGGGCTCGAAACTCGCCGCGCTGCGACCAGCCGCGCAAGGAAAAGTATTCTGCGCCCAGAGTCGCATCCATCATGCGATTGATGGCCCAGTAGTAAGCGTCACCCACCACATTGCCTTTGGTGGAAGACCGGGCGATCGAGGGCATCAGGAACCCGGACTGCCGCGACTCTCTCTGCACGGGATGGGTGGCGTACGGGAAATAAAGCATGGGGATGCCGTGCAGAACAAAAGCGCTGCGATAGATTTGAGCGTTGCCGCCCACGTCCACATTTACCTTGCGCGCGTCGAATCGCCACATGGGATGAGGCAACTCGCAGGTGGTGATGGTGCCGTCGTAGACCAGGTAATGATCGGGGCTGACCTTGTCGACAATCCTGCCGGTAAAGGCGAAGGGAGCCGTGGAGGTCAGGATCACCTGGTTGCCGCGAAAGACCAGCCCGGTGGTTCCGGTCACATCGTAAAAGCGTCCGGTTGCGAGATCCAGATTGTAGGTGCCATGCGACGCCCGAATGTGGTCGTCATTGGGACCGCCGTCGAGCGCGAAGTGTCCAGTTCCCGTCGCTTCCTTGGTGTCGGAGTTGTAAGTGGCTTCGTCAGCCCGCAGTATGTAAGTTCCGTAATAGATTTCAACCGCTCCGTGCAACTTGTAGACCGAGCCTTCCTCTTCCTGCTGGATAGCGCAAATGGTGCGGACGTCTCCTTTTTCCTTCTGGGCCGCAGCCGCCAGCGCGCAGGGCGTTGTCGGCGCAGCCGCCGGCTTTTCCGCCGAGGCCTGGGCCGAAGACGAAGCGCGCGGCTCCGCGGCAGCGGCATTTGCGGGTGGCAACTGGCTGGTAACTAACGGCGGGACGAGAAGAAGGTGACAAAGCACCGCTGCCGTGATAAGGAATCTGTTGCGAAGAGTCATCGGAACAAGATCGCCGGAACGAATATCGTCGGAACAAGATCATCCGAAGCGCATGCAAAACGCGCACGGACGCTTCTACCGGCAGCAGTCGTGGTGAAGTTAGCACGCTTGCGCCTCGGGAGGCAAAAGCCGCCCGCATTCTTGGATTCCGGCACCGTCTTTGCGGTTATCCGGCTGGCTCTTGGTTCGCTTGCTCGTAAGACTGTGATTCATGCCCTGTCCGCTTTGTGGTGACATCTGCCGCTGCTCTTCCGACTTGCATTCCGCTGCTTCGCCGCGCTGGCTGGCCGACGACGACGCGCTCCTGGCCGCCTCCTCACCGCACGACATGCCGGAGACGCCGGGAGCTGATGTCGCGCGCCCGGGTCCGGCGGCCGACGCGGCGCCGCCTGACAGTAAAGACGGAGACCAACCCGCCCGCGAGGATTCCGCTGCCTGGCGCCAGGAAATCGCGGCCCGCCTGAGTCGTTATCAGTCTCGCCGCAAGCCTCGTCCGCCGCGCTATCCGTCTCTGCAGCTGCATTTCGAGGAGAATCTCCGAACCGCACGTGATATTTCGGCCGGGCCCTCCACGTTGCCGGACAGAATGCCGTCATCCAACCAGGCTCTGGCCTTGGATACTTTCGCTGAAGGCGCCTCTCATGCCGTTGAAATTCCAGCATCCGCACCGCTGACCACAGTCCCAGTGACAGGAAAACTCATTGAGTTCCCGCGCTCCTGGACTCCTCCGCCGGCCCCGTTTGACGAACTGGCCGAGCCCGTCATCGACCGCGGTCGTCCTCGCATCCTGGAGGCGCCGGAGATCGTCCCGCCGCCGCCGGCTTTGGGTGGAATCACGATTGAGACGGTCGAGCGGAGGGAGACAGAGAAACGCCCGGGGATCGACATCCCTTTGCAGAGTGCGCCTCTGGCGCGGCGCATCCTATCTGCCGCGGTCGACGCCGTCATTATCACCGCAGCCTGCGCTCTCTTCGCCTTCATTTTCTGGAAGCTGACAGCTATTCGTCCGCCGCGACTCGAGATGATCGGCCTCGCCGCCGGGCTTTCCGCCTTGTTCTGGGCCGTGTACCAATATCTGCTCGTCGTTTATTCGGGCACGACGCCGGGATTGCTTCTGGCTCGCCTCGAATTGGCTCGCTTCGATGGAAGTCCCGCCAGCCGCCGCCTGCGCCGGTGGCGCGTTCTCGCGTCGTTCCTCTCCGCGGCTTCGCTCGGCATGGGATACGCCTGGGTCTTCCTCGACGAAGACTCGCTCTGCTGGCACGACCGCATCACGCACACGTATCTCGCGCCCCACGCATTTGGCGTCGATGAGAAGAGACACCGCAGCAGCTAGAACCTCCGACCCCCGTTCCCCTATGCTATCTTCAATAGGTTTACCCTGATAAGCAGTCGCGCGTCCTCGCAGCATGGCTACATCCGTTGAAGGTTCCAAACCGGCCATAAGGGTCTTCGTCGCCACCACGGTGATGTTGACCTTCATCTCGTTCTGGCGAGCCTCCGCCATTGTTCTCTCCGACCTCGCATCCTCCGCTTATTACGCCGGAGGCGACGCCGAGAAAGTAATCGGCAAGAGCGCTCCCTGGTTCATTCTCGGCGTCATGTTGTTCAGCTATTGCGTGCGGGCGCTCTACATTGAGTCAAGCAGCATGTTCGTCCGTGGCGGCGTTTACCGCGTCGTTAAGGAAGCCATGGGTGGCACCCTGGCCAAGTTTTCCGTCTCGGCTCTGCTTTTCGATTATGTGCTGACCGGCCCCATCAGTGCCGTTTCCGCGGGGCAATACCTGGCGGGCTTCATCAAAGACATGGGCGTGTACATGCACCGCCCGCTTCATTTTTCAGACGACCATTTCGCCGCGGGCCTGGCCGTGATCGTCGTGCTTTATTTCTGGTGGAAGAATACCCAGGGCATGCACGAGTCCAGTCAGAAAGCCCTGCAGATCATGGCCATCACCACGGTAATGGTCGTGATCCTGATCATCTGGTGCACCATCACCGTTCTGCGTGCTCCCGTGCAACTGCCCCCCAACCCGCTGCACGCGGGCGTGGTGCCGCTGAATAAAGAATCGCTGGGCTGGTTGGATACAACCTGGTTCCGCCACCTGCCCCTCGGCATCCTCACCAGTCTCATCCTTTTCGTCGGCTTTGGGCACTCTGTGCTGGCCATGTCCGGCGAAGAGACCCTGGCCCAGGTCAATCGCGAAATCGAACATCCCAAGCTGAAGAACCTGGAGAAGACCGGGCTGGTAATTTTCATCTACAGCCTGCTCTTCACCTCGCTGGTCTCGTTCTTTGCCGTGATGATCATCCCCGACAAAGTTCGGCCGGATTACTTTGCCAACCTGATCGGCGGCATCGCCATGTACCTGGCCGGGCCCGAGAGCCTGAAGCTGCTGTTTCACGGCTTCGTGGTGCTGGTGGGCGTGCTCATCCTGGCGGGCGCGCAGAATACTTCCATCGTGGGCGCGAATGGGGTTCTGAATCGCGTGGCCGAAGACGGAGTCCTCACCAGTTGGTTCCAGAAGCCGCACCACCGCTTCGGCACCAGCTACCGCATCATCAACCTGATTGTAGGCCTGCAGGTGCTGACGATTGTGCTCAGCCGCGGCAACGTCTACATGCTGGCCGCGCTCTACGCCTTCGGCGTGATCTGGAGCTTCGCCATGAAGTCCATCGCCGTGCTCGTGCTGCGCTACACCGAGCCCGGCAACCGGGACTGGAAAGTGCCCGGCAATCTGCACTTCGGCAAGACCGAAGTTCCGGTGGGCCTGATTTTAATTTCCGCGGTGCTGCTGATTACCGCGTTCGTGAATCTCTTCACCAAGTATCAAGCCACCATCGCCGGAGTAATCTTCAGCGCCGTCTTCTTCACCATCTTCACGCTCTCCGAGCACCACGTCGCCAAAGAACGCCACGGCAAGCCGGAACAGCTCGACCAGTTCCGCGTCTACGGCAACCAGGATCTCGGCAGCGGAGCTATGGGTGTTCGCGAGGGAAACATTCTGGTTGCGGTGCGCGATCCCCGCAACCTGTATTACCTGCGCCAGGTGCTGGCCCATACCGACACGGCCAAGCAGGATGTAGTCGTGATGAGCGCGCGTCTCTACCATCGCGAACACAGCTTCAGCGGCAGCTCGGTCATGGAAGCCAGCCAGGTTTTCGACCACTACGAACAGGAACTTTTCACCGCAGCCGTCGCTGTCGCCGAAAAGGAAGGCAAGCCGATCTCTCTGTTGGTAGTCCCGGCGACCGACGTGTTCGAAGCCATCATGGTCACCGCGCAACGGCTCGATTCCGCCCGCGTAGTTTGCGGCCTCTCGAACAAACTAACCGCCGACGAGCAAGCCAAGCTCACCGGCGACGCCTGGGAGCGCCTGCCTGAGCCGCGTCCGCGCCTGTGCCTGGAGGTCGTCGCTCCCGACGGAACCGTTCGCGAATACAGGATCGGCCCGCACACCCCGAGCCTGCGCCCGCAGGATATCGAACTCATGCACAAGCTCTGGCTCAACATCACAACGGATCCCAAGTTTGCCGGGGCGCACCATTACCACATCGTCGCCCTGGCTCTGGAAGAACTGCAACGCGAGCTAAGCACCGAACAGCGCACCCAGCTTCTGCAAAAGCTCCTGGAAGAAATGAACCGCTCAGGCGAAAAGCCGAAAAACTAAATCAGCCACGGATTCGCACGAAAGAGAGCGCATTTGGAGTGTCGTCCCGAGCGAAGCGAGGGACCTTGGTGTTA
>JBAUYE010000129.1:0-2768 GCA_049584615.1 Candidatus Sulfotelmatobacter sp. | reverse complement strand
TGCTCGGGTCAGCATCCGATGGGCTACCGTTTCTCCTTACTCACCCTGTTGTTTTCAGGAGTATTTAAAATGATTAAACCCTAGAACCCGGCCGAGTTCCGTCTAATTTTGTAAAGCTTTGTAATTTTCGCGCAAACAGAGCCATCTTTCTAACGATCAATCGGGCAGATACTGTAGACGTTTGCGGATCATCCTGTAGAAAAGCGGCTCCGCGAGACAACCAAATCACTGTGAATCCTGTCCTAACCTAATCCGTAATGGCCGCCGTTTTCGAGGCCATCAACTCGGTGAAGCGCGGATTTTTCCGCAGGGCCGCAAACTCTTCGTCTTTGTACACATTCTTCAGATCTTTATAACCGGCCTCCATCGCCTTCTTCAGATACTCGAGCGATTGCTCGGAGAAGCCCATCTTGGCGTATAACCTGGCGATCGTGTAGTCGAAGCGGGCGCGATCTTCCGGGCCAGCCAGTTGCGCCTCAATGCCGCTGCGTGAACTTCGTCCAAAGACGTCAGGGTCGAGTTGCAAGGCGTGCTGATAAGCGGCAACCGCGGGCTCGAACTTTTTCTCGGCAAAATAGGCCGCACCCAGATTGTTGAAAAACGCCGCGGAAGTATTATCGATCGCGATGGCTTTGTTGCATTGCTTGATAGCAGCGCCGTACTTGTGGTCTCCGTAATAGGAGACTGCCAGGTTACCGTAGGCTTCGGCAAACGCGCGATTCGCCTTGATTGCCCGTTCGCAGCTCTTGCGCGCATCCCTCCAGCGGCCCATGAGCAGTTCGCTGCGGCACATTTTATTGAGCACTGGGGCGTTATTGGGTGACTTCAGCAAAGCTGCGCGATAATAATCCAGCGCGTCCAAATAGAGCTTCACGGCGTGCAAGGCATCGCCCTGTTGCTCCAGATCGGCTGCGGTTGCGTCCGGCGCCGGAGGGTCAATGGCGCGAATCAACGGCGGCGCGATCTGCACCTGCTCTGGGTGAGCGACTTGCGCCTGTGCGGTTGTGAAAGGGATTACAGCAAGAAGAAGAACGAGGCAGGCCTTTCGGTAGGACATACACACCCCCAAAGCGACCAACTCCAACGCCGCCATTCTGCCACACTTTTCGCCAGGCGGCGAAGAAATTTGATTCCTACTGCCCGGTATGGGCTGTTGATTTCCCGCTGAAATAAAGTTCCGGAGGCCTTCCCGGAACGGGATGTTTTGTCTAGGTAGGCCCTTGAAACCAGGGTACCCCCTCCCCCCACACCCTCCGAAAATCTTGCGGGGCGCGGGTTCTGCAAAAGAGTGCCTGCAAAATCTTGATGTCAAAGAGTTTAGAGGTCAAAATCTTGACAATAAAGGAGTTGGGGGCGTGCCGATCAGACTGTCCGTACTCCGCTCTCCTCGGTCATGATCGCGCAACCTCGATAGCCGGCGCAAGGTTGGATGTCACATCGGGCTGTGGATTTTTACAAGGCCACTGAGCCACCCTGAAACTACGAAGCGTAGGGCGGTCCGCCACCAGGCGCGATAGGGATCCTTCGACTCCATTTGTCACGCGCTTCGCGCGCGACAAACTCCGCTCAGGATGACAATCTTATGGTGATCAGTGCGGCGCGGGCGGGGTGGTGTCGGGCGGCTTGGGCGGCGGCGTTGGAGATTTGTCGTCTTTGAAGATTCCCGCGATCTTGCCGAAAAGGCTCTTCTTCTTTTGAGGATCGGTTTGCTGGTCTTGTGCGTTCGCCGCGTTCGGAGGCGGCAACGGCTTCTGTGCGCCACCGAAGAAACGGGAGAGGAATCCAGTCACTCCGGCCTGCTGATCGCAAGTCTCGCGCGGTTCCGTGCCCTGTACGAAGGCCGCAACATAATCGTCTGGACAGGAAGAGGTAGCCACGCGGTTCGTAGCCTTGTCCAGTTGCACGTCGACCACGCCGTTCGGCTGCAGGAATTCTTTCATACCGGAATACTGCGGCAGCGCCGACGCTTTCTTCATGAACTCGGTCCACATGGGCCCCGCGGTCTGCGCGCCGGTGAGGCGAATATCGCTGTAGTCGTCGTAGCCCACCCACACGATGCACAATAAATTCGAAGTGTAGCCGGCGAACCAGCCGTCGTGCGAAGTGCCGGTCTTACCCGCGGCCGGCGGCAAAAAGCCGTGCAGGCGAACCGCCGTATAGCCCAGGCCGTTGTTGATCACACCTTCCATCATATTGGTCATGACGTAGGCGATGCGGGGATCGAGCACCTGACGCTGGTCGGTCTTGAAATTCGCCACGACATCGCCCTTGGCGTTGCGCACCGAGTTCACAAGAATTGGAGAAAGCCGCTCGCCGTTGTTGGCGAACGACGTGTAGGCTCCCGCCATTTCAAGTGGGGCGGCCTCATACGAGCCCAGAGCCATGGCCGGCGTCGCTTTCACCGAAGTGATTCCCGCCGAGCGCGCCAGGTCCGCCACTTTGTCGTAGCCGACCTCTTCCGCAACTTTGACGGTGGCGTTGTTCAGCGACATAGCCAGCGCATAACGGAGCGTGACGTCGCCGTGGTACTCCTCTTTATAGTTGCGCGGCTCGTAGATCTGGTCGCCATAGGCGAAGCTGGTGGGTGCATCGGTTACCGTGGAAGCCGGGGTGATCACGTTGGTTGAGCCGTCGAGCGCCGTGTTCATCGCCGCGGCATAAACGAATGGCTTGAAGATGGACCCGGTGGGCCGCTTCGACAAGGCGTGATTCAGCTGGCTGAAACCGTAATCGCGTCCTCCCACCAAGGCCAGCACCGCGCCGGTGTG
>JBAUYE010000128.1:0-2618 GCA_049584615.1 Candidatus Sulfotelmatobacter sp. | reverse complement strand
GCCCAGCACCGCACCACCATCCACTGCAAAAATCTAGCCAGCCCCGAAGCCTCCTACGAACTAGTAAAGACGATGCGAGCCTCCACGCTAGTCCTCGGACCGTTGGTAGCCCGCTGCGGCCGCGCCCGCGTCTCCCTCCCCGGCGGCTGCGCCATAGGCCAGCGCCCCATCGACCTCCACATCAAAGGCCTCGAACTGCTGGGAGCAAAAATAAAACAAGAGCACGGCAATGTAGAAGCCACTGCCGACCGCCTCCACGGCACAGAAATCCTCTTCGACAAAATCACCGTAACCGGCACCGAAGACCTGCTGATGGCCGCCACCTTAGCCGATGGCGAAACCATCCTGCAAAACGCCGCCCGCGAACCCGAAGTGGCAGACCTGGCCGCCCTGCTAAACAAAATGGGAGCAAAGATCCAAGGCGCAGGCACGCCGACCATAAAGATAAAAGGCGTGACCAAACTAAAAGGCGCACGCCATCGCATCATCCCCGACCGCATCGAAGCCGGCACATTCTTAATCGCCGGAGCCCTAACGGGCGGCGACCTAAACATCTCCGCCTGTGACCCCACTCATCTGGACGCAATCCTCACCAAACTAAAAGAAGCGGGAGTCAAAACCAAATCCACTACCGATTCCGTCCGCGTCATGGGAGACAATCCCTTCACCGCCTCCGACCTCAACACCGAAGAATATCCCGGCTTCCCCACCGACATGCAGGCGCAATTCATGGCCCTGGCCACGCAAGCCGAAGGCACCAGCATCATCACCGAAAACATTTTCGAGAACCGCTTCATGCACGCCCAGGAACTGGTCCGCATGGGCGCCAACATAAAAATCGAAGGCCACCGCGCCGTAGTCCGCGGCAAAACCCCGTTAAGCGCCGCCGCAGTCCTTGCCAGCGACCTGCGCGCCAGCGCAAGCCTGGTCCTGGCCGCGTTAGTAGCCGACGGCGAGACCATAATCGACCGCGTCTACCACATCGACCGCGGCTACGAAAAAATCGAAGAAAAACTAAAAGCCGTAGGCGCCCAAATCCGCCGCATCGGCAACATGCTCCCGTAATACTTAAGCATGTGGGGACAGCCGCCGCGGCTGTCCAGCAAGCGCAGCGAGCAGCCGGTGTGGAGCGGGCGCCCTCGCCCGCTGCCTTTGACTTTGATTTTGATTTTGCCTTTGCTTTTGACCTGGTGGGCGAACTGGCCTGCAAGGAGCGAAGCGACGCAGCCGGCCAGTTCGCGGGCAAGCGGGCGGGGAGCGCGAGAGCAGTGGGAGCAGGAAGGAGCGAAGCGACGCCTGCGCACATCGCGAAAGCGCTGCCTCCATCTTCCCTGGACTGCCAGTGCAACCGGACCAAAACAATTCGGGCCGCCCAAGGGCAGCCCGTTTTGGTTTTAGCTAGAAGCTAGTAGCTAGAAGCTGCTGTTAATCCCCCGCCACCGGCTCGGCCACTTCCGGCTTCGCAGCCTCCGCTCCGTTACCATTAGCCTTCCCCAGCGCGCCCAGCGGAATGAATCCATTCTCCGCCACCGCCGGCTTCTCTTTCAACACAACTTCGCGATACAGCGAAGCCATGCGCGCGTTGTAAGCCTCATCATTTTTCTGCGGCCCACGATGCCCCGCCACGGGCGTTTCGGAATGGTCGACAGCCGAAGCCCGAAGCCCGTCAGCCGAAGCCTGCTGTTTCGCATCCCGCGCCCGCTTCTTCTCCTCGCGCGCGTTCTTCGCGATGCCCAGCTTGTCCAGATCGTGTTGCAGTTCGTTGGTGACGATCTCTTCGCGCAACTTGAGATAGTCGGCAGTCTCGTCTTCCATCTTCACTTTCTTCCCGCCCGCGAAGATCTCGTGCCGCCCGTGCTCTTCATACCACTTGGTCAAGGTTGCGGTCATATGCATCTTCTCGATGATGTTCCGCCACCCCACGCCTGTGTTGTAAGCGCAGAACGAAATCTCCCCTTCCTGCGTGGCATAAGGAATAATGCATTGCTCCGTCCGCCGGAAGTCATAGTTGAACAGATCCTGGAACCACATCCCCGCGATGAACAGGAAGTTCCAACGATCGTTCGTCCGCCGCTTCATCACGTCGTCGACCGTCCGGTCCGGACCAACCTTCCCATAGTTCTTTCCAGTGACGTTGTAATTCTTGTCAAACTTCTTCAACAGATCCATCATCTTGAAATGCGTAGGCGCCTGATACGGATCGTAATTCTTCATCAAACACAACGCCATGCCAAACGCAGTAAGAAACTTCCCCCGCGCCGCATCGTTAACCTTGGCAATATCCTTAGCCAGCTGATCCCCAGCCAAGAAGGCAGTAACGGGAACAGCCTCCTTAGTCTCCTTATCAATCATGACAGCCATCCCAGTCCCGCAATTCGGATGGCAACCGCAGCTTAGTTGGCCCCAGTCGTTTTTTACGTCGTTGGCGTGCATCAGGTCGGCCCAATCGCTGAAAGTTCCCATGAAACTTATTGGGAACCAGTCGCGAGCCGGTTCGCCTAAGCCGGTTTGGTTTTTTACGTCGTGGGCCAGGTGAGATAGGGTGTAGCGCTGGGCTTGGCGGCGGTCGTCGGTTACGGCTTCGTCGCGGCCGGTGAAGCTTACTGGTTGGAAGCTTA
>JBAUYE010000127.1:0-5211 GCA_049584615.1 Candidatus Sulfotelmatobacter sp. | reverse complement strand
GGGCTGGCGCGGGCTCGGGGAGTCGAGATGCCCATCACGGAGCAAATGCACGCCATTCTGCATGAAGGCAAGGATCCGCGCGAGGCGATTCATGACTTGATGACCCGCAGCAGTAAAAGTGAAACTCTAGGGGCGTAATGCATCTCCGCGCGCTGGAAGGATCCGGCGCGCTTTCTTGCCAAACGTTTTCTTGCCAAACCTGCACCAGACGTGCACTTCGAGTGGTACTTTGGTAACGGCAAATCTCACGGTTTTCACCTCCGGGCATTCCTTCGACATTAAAATTCTATAGATACCCGTGAAATCCGCCGCCACTTCGATCGACGGCGCTTCCGCACTGAGCCAGGGGAGCGACCTGCCTTCCAGCGCACCCAATCCGGCGCGCATCCCGATTCTCTATGTGATCCTCGGCGTACTTCTGGTGATCAGCATCGTGCCCATGTATTTCTACTCGGCCGAAGTGGAGAAGATTAACCGAGACCGCCTCGAGACCAACGAGAAGCTACTGCAGAACACGGTGACACAGTCGCTGGCCGACGATCTTTCGCAGCACGAGCGCTTCCTGCGGGTGAGGCTGGCCAACCTTTCCTCCGCAGTTCAGGTGGCAAGCGGGAGCGACATCGGCAGCAAGAATATCGAGGCGCCGGAGCTGCGCGCGCTCCTGGAAAACTTTGTTTCTTCTTCCTCTGACGAAATCGCCTACGCCACCTTGCTCAACTCCGAGGCTATGGGAATTACGGCCGGGCGCATCACACCGGACGCCTTCCTGCAGCGCGAGTTACAACATGCCTTTGACGCAGCCCGCGATGGCCGCGCCTACAACGGGCAGGCACTCCAGGTGGGAGATGGCAAGACGGCACGCACGGTTGTGCTGGTGAGCAGTCCGGTCAGCTACGGCGGGCGCTTTCTCGGCATGGTCGGCGCGGTGGTGGATCTGCAATTCCTGATTCGTCGGCTGCAGGAAGTAAGCGGCGGCGGTCTGATTCCCTACGTCGTGGACGCGCAAGGGCGGCTGGTGGCCGCGGGGACTCCGCAGTATGTGACCGGCCAGGACATGAAGAGCCTCGAGATCGTCCGCAATTTTGTGGACGAGGGCAACAAGGCGCAGGTGGTCCCCACTATGGGATTCGTCGTCCACGACGGCAAGAACAGTGTTGAGATGCTCGGCACTTACAGCCCGGTGACCGCGCTCGACTGGGCGGTGGTGGTGCAGAAGCCGCAATACGAAGCTTACCGAGGAGTCGTCGAGATGCAGCGTACGGCGCGCCTGCTGGCCCTGCTGGCGGTGTTGCTGAGCATTGGCGTCAGCATCTTCGCGGCCCGCAGGATTACGAATCCGCTGCAAATCCTTACGCAATCAGGCAGGGCTCTGGCGCGCGGTGATTTTTCGCAGCGCGTGCACTTGCGGAGCCGCACCGAAATCGGCGAATTGGCGGAGACCTTTAATACCATGTCGCAGGAACTTGAACAATTCGTCGAAGATCTCAAGCGGGCAGCGGAAGAGAATCGCGCCCTGTTTCTGGGCTCGATCCAGATGCTGGCCGGCGCGGTCGACGAAAAGGATCCCTACACTCGCGGCCACTCCGACCGGGTCACGCGCTACTCGCTGCTGATCGGCAAGGAGCTGAAACTGGCCACTGATTTCATGGAAACGCTGCAGATTTCCGCGCAGCTCCACGACGTGGGAAAGATCGGCATCGAAGACCGTATTCTCAAGAAGCCGGGCGCGCTGACCGCGGAAGAATTTGAGGTCATGAAGACTCACACTACGAAGGGTGCCAACATTCTGCGCCCTGTCACGCAGCTTGCCGAGATGCTTCCTGGCATTGAACTGCATCACGAGGCGCTCGATGGCCGGGGCTATCCTTACGGCTTGCAGGGAGATCAGATTCCGCTGCTGGCGCGAGTAATTGCGGTGGCTGACACGTTTGATGCCTTGACTACCAATCGTCCCTATCAGCACGCCCACACTCCGGAAGAGGCATTCAAAATCATTCAGAACCTTGCCGGGAAACGGCTTGATCCTGAGCCGGTGGCAGCATTGATTGCGGTCTACGGACGGGGCGAAATTCGAATCCAGCGGCTTTCGATCAGGAGAGCTGTGGCAACCCCGGATGCGGCCACGGCTGATGTTCCCGCTGCGCTGCCCGCCCCTGAAGCGGCCAACCTCGAACGAACCCGCGTCTAACTACTTCTCGCACGCCTTTCTCTCGTCCCTCTTGTTCTCGCCCATCTTCCTGTCGCACACTGCCGACGAACGGCGGTCTGGCCGCGTTGACCGCTATAATCAGTTTCAGGACTTTTCATGATTCAAACTCTGTTCGGCAGTACCGAGGAAACGCAGCCGGGGCTCTTCGAGCGCATGAAGCAGGCGGTTACGCGCACGCGCGAGAACCTTGCCGAGCGCATTGAGGAGGTTGCCTTTGGAAAAGAGATCGACCGCAACACGCTCGACGATCTTGAAGCGACGCTGATCGGCGCCGACCTGGGCACTGCGACCACGCAGGAGGTGCTGGGCAAGCTCCGAGATAAGGCCGACCGGAAGCAGATCAAGGATGTACAGGAACTGAAGCGCCTGCTGAAAGAGGAATTGCTAGCAATTCTGAATGCGGCAAATACGCGGCCGGTTCAAACAATAGGCGGTACACCGGAAGTGATTCTGGTAGTGGGCGTGAACGGTACTGGCAAGACAACCACCATCGGCAAGTTGTCGCAGGTATTCCGGTCGAAGGGCAAGAGCGTGCTGCTGTGTGCCGCCGACACTTTCCGCGCGGCGGCGATCGATCAACTGGAAATCTGGGGCACGCGCACGGGCACGGAAGTGATCAAGACCAAGCCTGGTGGCGATCCTGCAGCAGTATTGTTCGATGCATTGCAGGCGGCAACGGCGCGGAAGACAGACTACGTGATCGTTGACACCGCCGGCCGGCTGCACACCAAGGCAAGCCTCATGTCGGAGCTGGAAAAGATGCGGCGCACGGCCCAGCGCATTATCCCCGGAGCGCCGCACGAAACACTGCTGGTGATGGATGCCACGACCGGGCAGAATGGTTTGCAGCAGGCGCGCCTGTTTACGGAGTCGGCGGGCGTTACCGGCATCGTGCTAACCAAGCTTGACGGCACCGCCAAAGGCGGCGTGGTGGTCGCCATTTCGCGCGAACTGGGGCTGCCCGTGCGATTTGTTGGTGTCGGCGAGAAGGTGGGTGATCTGCTGCCGTTTGACCCGAAAGAATTTGTGGATTCGCTGTTCGAATGAAACCGTTCTTCGCGACGGTCCCCGCCAAATATGCTGGACCACTCCATTGACGACCAGTTCCTGCGCCGTGCGCTCGACTTGGCGCGCCAGGGCATCGGGTTGGCCTCACCCAATCCATACGTTGGTGCCGTCATTGTCGATCAACGGGGCAGCATCGTCGGCACTGGCGTTTATACGCACGATGGCGTGAAGCATGCTGAGGTGCGTGCTCTCGAAAGCGCAAGCGAAAGGGCTCGCGGGGGCACTCTCTACATTAATCTCGAACCACACTCGCACCAAGGGCGCACGCCCCCGTGCACCGAGGCTTTGATCGCCGCCGGAATTCGTCGCGTGGTGGCGTCCATGCCCGATCCTAACCCCAAGGTGAGCGGGCGAGGTTTTGAAAAACTTCGCGAGGCGGGCATCCATGTGGAGGTTGGACAGCTGGAAGCGGAAGCTCGAAAATTGAACGAGGCTTTCGCGCGTTACATTCGCCACGGCGTCCCCCTGGTGACGATTAAATCTGCTATGACGCTTGATGGCAAGATCGCTCCACCACTGGCGGCGGTGGCGAAGCGCACGGCGGGAACTCCTGCCGGCGGATGGATTAGCGGGGAAGCGGCTCGCGCAAACGTGCAGCAACAGCGTCACCAAACCGACGCCATCCTGGTGGGGGTGGGGACAGTCCTGACCGACGATCCGCTCCTCACTGATCGCAGCGGCAATCCGCGACGACGCCCGTTGCTGCGCGTGATCCTGGATTCGCACTTGCGCCTGCCGCTGGAGTCGCGCCTGGTGCAGAGCGTGGGAAATGAAGGCGTCTGCAAAAAAGACGTGCTTATCTTTTGTTCCTCACCCGACGAAAAGAAAAAGACCGAACTCGAGGCCTGTGGCGTTCGCGTCGAGCAGCTTCCACCAGACACGCCGGACGGTCGCCCCGATTTTTGTGCCATTCTCCGCCGCCTGGGGCAACTTGAAATCACCAGTGTCATGATAGAAGGCGGATCGATGGTGAACGGTACGGCGCTCGCCTCGGGAGTGGTCGACAAGGTTTTTCTGTATTACGCACCAAAGATTCTGGGAGCTGCGTCGGTTCCATTCGCTGCGGGCGCAGGCTCCCACCAACTGGATAAAGCACTGCAGGTTAAGCATCTCCATCTGCACCGCTTTGGAGAAGACTTTGCGGTCGAGGGGTATCTGCGCGATCCGTACCAAGAGTGAGTAGTGGACGGCTTTGAAGACTATTCAAGATGTAACTTGCTCGTAGGCCACGAGAATTGTTTCCTTCCCGTCGCGGGTCAATGTCGGCCTGCATCGTACAGTGGCTCCGGTATCGAATGCCCATCGGGTGTCTTCGGGGTCTGCGTTAATTTCAATGATCTGATACACATTTCCACCCAGATGAACAGCCTCAACCGGGCACCAAACGGCTACGGCCTCGTCGGGCAAATCTACATAAATCTTCACGCTGCGGCCTCGCGCTCTCTTTCGTCTCATCCAATCTTCGTGAGGGTTTATTATATTTGGTTCCTCATCGAGGTCCTCATGTTTACCGGCATCGTGGAAGAAGTAGGGCGCGTCACGCGCATCGAACAAAACGGCGAAAACCGCCGCATCACCGTTGCCGCCGAAAACGTGCCGAGGGAATTGAAAACCGGCGACAGCATCGCAGTCAGCGGAGTCTGTCTGACCGCACTCGAGATCCGGCCCGGCTCGTTCTGCGCCGATTTGGCTCCGGAAACCTGGGACCGGACCTCGTTCTCGCGTATTCATGAAGGCACACAGGTCAACCTAGAGCTGCCCATGAGAGCCGATGGCCGATTCGGCGGTCACATCGTGCAAGGACACGTGGATGGCGTCGGCAAGCTCATCGCCTTGGAGCGTATTGCCGATTCGGAAAACTGGTGGTTGTGCGTTGAGTTGCCCCATGACGTGGAGAAGTACACAGTCTACAAAGGATCCATCTCGATTGAAGG
>JBAUYE010000126.1:0-11611 GCA_049584615.1 Candidatus Sulfotelmatobacter sp. | reverse complement strand
GGCGACGGCGCTGACAAGGCATTTCTTGAGCTTTTGGGCAGCGAAAAAGTGCTGGACGAGAAGCGCGAGAAGCGCGCCGAAGCCCGGGCCAAGAAAGTCGCTGAGGCCAAAAAGGCGATGGAAGATGCCGAGGCGCAGGCCCAGCACGATGGCGGGGTCGAGCCCATCAAGGAAGAAGCCGAGGACAAGAAAGAGTAGCTGCAATCGATGTCAGACGGGCGCGGTTTCTGACCGCGCCTTTTCTTTTTGGCTCATGCTTTACCCATGACGCGACGGTACATGTACCGCTGCGGCCCCCGGCGGTAATCTTGCCGTAAGTTGCCATCCAGATAAAATTTCTCTCAGATGGGATTCACTCGCACACAGATCGCTATTGCCGTCACCGCTGGCGCGCTGCTGGTGTTTGGATTTCTCGGCTACATCTGGTGGCTTAGCAATCAGGGGCCGGTGCTGGCGCGGTCCGAAGACCGCGATCCTTTGACCGGGCTGCCGGTCAGTATCCGGATGAATCCGCTGCGCGACCGAACGATTGAACACAGCGCCAACCTTTTTCTTCGCCAGTTGCGCGATGGACACTGCGACGAGCTGCTCTCCGGGTGGGAGCACGACTATCGCAGAAAGTATGCTCACTTCATCTGCAACTCGGAAGCGCAGCATCCGCTGCTTTCCTGGGAACTGGCGGAGTGGGAGAGCGCGCCTCCTCTGACCATTCTTCATTACCGCGGCAAGCGCCTTATCAACCTAGGCCAGTCTGCAACCTACAGGGAACTGTTCACCGTCACAGAGGAAAACAAGGACGGACAGTGGTTGGTGAGTAAGTACGACGCGATGTACTGAGAAGCCCAGTTCTCAGTTCTCAGTTCTCAGTTCTCAGTTCTCAGCGTTGCCGACGCGATGCATTGAGTTCATTATCAGATTCGCTGATTTGTTCTGCCTTTCTTCGCGCCTCCGTGTCCCCGTGGTAAAACCTATTTATGCGCGACCTGCCTGCTGAGCATGATCCTTCTGCCGCGCGGAACATCTACGCCTTCGGCCTCACTTCCTTCCTGAACGATACGGCTTCCGAGATGGCGTACTGGGTGTTGCCGGCGTTTCTGGCGTCGCTGGGAGCGGGACCAGCGCTGTTGGGACTGATTGAAGGTGTCGCCGAGAGCGTGGCGTCGTTTGCCAAGCTTTTTTCTGGATATCTTACCGATCACATCTCTCGCCGCAAGCCGGTTGTCGTTGCGGGATACTTTGCCGCTAACGCGGTGAAGCCACTGCTTGCAATTGTGACGGCTTGGCCGCAAATTCTGCTGATTCGATTTACGGATCGATTGGCCAAGGGCGTGCGCGGAGCGCCACGCGACGTGATGGTCGCGGAATCCGTGCCGAAGGAGCGGCTGGGATCGGCCTATGGACTGATTCAGTCGATGGATTCGGCTGGGGCTATTGCCGGGCCGCTGGCTGCTCTGATCCTGCTTGCGCGTTTTGGAATCCGCAGTGTGTTTTGGGCGGCGGCGGTTCCGGGGGCGTTGTGTGTGCTGGTTGCTCTGGTGGGGATTCGAGAAAGGCGCGGAGCTGCACCCGGAAGACAGGCGGAGGCGGCTGTTGCCACCCCAGAGAAGTTCGAGCCGGGTGCTGCCTCGCGCGGAGAGCGAATTACTCTGCCCACGTCCTTTTACTTTGTGCTAGTCGCTGTGACACTGTTTTCTCTGGGGAACTCGAGTGACATGTTCTTGGTTCTGCGGGCGCAGAATGCTGGGATTCCAGTGGCTCTGGCGCCTCTGCTTGGGCTGGTCTTCAACATCACTTACACGCTTGCATCGTGGCCTGCCGGGTGGTTCAGCGACCACGTTTCGCGGCGACTGGTGGGCTCGGCGGGATATCTGATTTTTGCCGTGGTCTATTTAGTTTTTGGGCGTGCGCCGTCTACGCTGGCAATTTGGATCGCGATGGCGGTGTATGGTTTCTATTATGCCCTGACGCAGCCTGTGCTGAAGGCTTTGGTGGTAGAGACGGTTGATTCGCAGGTACGCGGACGGGCGCTCGGCATTTATTTTTTCGTGACCAGTGCGGCGACGTTGGCTGCTAGCTTGATCACTGGGGAACTGTGGAAGCATTATGGCGCTGCGATTCCGTTTTATTTTTCGGCGGGGATGGCTTTGGTTGCAGCGGGGATGTTGCAGGTCGCAGGGCGCGGACGCTCCCTCAGGGGCTAAAGCCCCGGTCCGAAGTATTGGCCGTAAACGCAGGCCTGAAGACCTTGCTCCACCCGCCAGAACCCCACTAGGAACTGGAGACTGTGCTCTTTCCGAAACTTCTTATCCACAACAATACGAGCACCTGCGCTGCGATCCCGGCGCAGGTGTCGAGAACAACATCCTGCCATCGTCCCGTGCGCGAAGGGATGAAGCTCTGGTGCCATTCGTCGAGACTGGCCACCAGAGCGGTTCCCAGGATGGCGATGTTGGCCCAGCGCATAGTCCATCTCAGGTGGTTCGGCGCGGGTAGAGTGGCGCGCCAGGCACGGAAAAGCAGGATGCTCAGAGTGCCGTAGCCGACAACGTGGCCTGACTTGCGAATGTAGAAGTGCCAAACCGCGAAGTGGTCCCGGTCGAGGTGGAAGAGGAAATGCAGCAGAGGATAGAGAATGCGGCCCGTGTTGTGGGCTGAGAGCAGGGCGCTCGATTCGATGGCTATGACGATCAGCCAGAGGACGGCGGCGATCCAGGCCTTGAGAACCTCATGTCGATCGTTGCTCAAGCGGGTCGCGCACCCGCGATGGTGTTCATCCTACTCAACGCCATAGTTGGGAGCCTCGCGGGTGATCATTACATCGTGAACGTGGCTTTCGCGGAGTCCGGCGCCGCTGATGCGCACGAAGCGGGTTTTCTGCAGGAGTTCGGCGATGGTGGCGCAGCCGCAGTAGCCCATGCCTGATTTCAATCCGCCGACCATCTGGTGGACGATCATGGCGACGGAACCGCGGTAGGGGACGCGACCTTCGATGCCTTCGGGGACGAGTTTGCCGAGGCGGTTGGATTCGCCGTCCATCGAAGAGACGGCGGCGGAGGAATCACCTTCGGTGTTCTGGAAATAACGTTCGCTGGAACCTTGCGCCATGGCGCCGATCGAGCCCATGCCGCGATAGGACTTGAAAGAACGGCCCTGGTAGAGGATTAACTCGCCGGGACTTTCATCGGTACCGGCGAAGAGTGAGCCAATCATCACCGCGCTGGCGCCCGCGGCCAGGGCTTTGGTGATGTCGCCGGAGTACTTGATGCCGCCGTCGGCGATGATGGGAACGCCCGCATCTTTGGTGGCGCGGAAGGCCTCAGCGATGGCGGTGATTTGGGGCACGCCGGCGCCAGTGACTACCCGCGTGGTGCAAATGGACCCGGGCCCGATGCCTACTTTGATGCCGTCGGCTCCGGCGCGAGCCAGTTCGCAGGCGCCGTCGAAGGTGGCGACGTTGCCTGCCAGCAGTTGCATCTCGGGCAGCTTCGACTTGATAAGTTTTACGGCTTCTAAGACCTTAGTGGAATGGCCATGGGCGCTGTCGACGGCGAGCACGTCGACTTTAGCTTCGGCCAATTCCTGGGCGCGTTCGAGGAAGTCGCCGGTGGCGCCGATGGCCGCGCCTACCCGCAGGCGTCCTTGGGAATCCTTGGCGGCGTTGGGATATTTCAGCTTCTTCTGAATGTCCTTTACGGTGATCAATCCTTTGAGGTTGTACTTGTCATCGACTACGAGGAGCTTTTCGACGCGGTGCTCGTGGAGGATTTCTTCGGCATCTTCTAGCGTGGTGCCGACGGGCACGGTGATGAGGTTTTTCTTGGTCATCACGCGGTCGATGGGAATGTCGAATCGGGTTTCGAAGCGCAGGTCGCGGTTGGTGAGAATGCCGACCAGCTTGCCGTGCTCGGTGATGGGTACGCCTGAAATTTTGTAGCGGCGCATGATCTCGAGCGCGTCACTCACCTTGTCGGTGGGAGACATGGTGACCGGGTCGACGATCATGCCGCTTTCCGAGCGCTTCACCTTGTCGACTTCATCGGCCTGCTGCTCGATGCTCAGGTTGCGATGGATGATGCCGATGCCGCCTTGCTGGGCGAGCGCAATGGCCATGTGCGATTCGGTGACGGTGTCCATGGCGGCGCTGACGATCGGAATATTCAGGGTGATGCTGCGCGTGATTTGGGTCTGAGTGGTGGCGGTCGCAGGAATTACGTCGGAGCGCGCGGGTAAGAGGAGGACGTCGTCGAAGGTTAGAGCTTCGGGTACGGGAAAATGAATCATAGGGTTCTCGGAGATTCTCCCTGGCGTGGAGGTGAATCCTTATTCTAGAGAGAGCGCGGGGTTGAGGCAAATGGAGCGAGCGAAGTGCGGAGGTCATAGCAGCGCCGGCATGCTGCCGGCTGTCCTAGCGTGTCCCGTCCTCGGCACGGCCAGTGAGTGCGCCCGGGCGACAGCCGGCGAGACAGCCGCGCTACAATCATCCATGCGCAAACTGACTCTCTTCTTCTGCTTTCTAGTGTTCGCGACCGCCTTCGTCGCGGCGCAGCAGTACGATCTTGTGATCGAGGGCGGGCGCGCTATTGATCCCGAGACTGGGCTGGATGCGGTGCGCAATGTCGGGATTCAAGATGGGAAGATTGTTCGGGTCTCGTCTGAGCCTTTGAGCGGGCAGCGGGTGATTCATGCCGACGGGCTGGTGGTTGCTCCCGGATTCATCGATCTGCACCAGCACGGTCAGGATATGGCGAGCCAGCGGGTCAAGGCGCTGGACGGGGTGACCAGCGCGCTGGAACTCGAAATCGGCGCGCCCGACGTTGCGAAATTCCTGAAATCTAAAGAAGGTCACTCGCTGATTCATTACGGAACGTCGGCCAGCCATGTAGCGGCTCGGGCTGCGGTGTTTGGTGCACCGCTGCCGGCGGAAATTATCGGAACCCAGAGTGGAACTCCCGAGATTTTGCCCAAGAGCGGCCCTGCGACCGACCACCCTGCCACGTCGGAGCAGATCGAGGCGATACAGCAACGCCTGCGCGCAGAGTTGGACGCCGGCGGATTGGCCGTTGGGATGGGCATTCAATACACGCCCGGAGCAACGCGGCTGGAAGTGATTGAAATGTTCCGCGTGGCTGCGGAGCGCGGGTTGCCGGTGTACACGCACATCCGCAGTGCGGGGCGGGTCGAGCCGGGATCCTCGATTGAGGCGGTCAGCGAAGTGATTGGGGCGGCGGCGATCACTGGGGCGTCGCTGCACATCGTGCACATCAACAGCAGTTGCCTGCGCGATTCGCTGGAGTGTCTGGCGATGGTGGAGGGAGCGCGTGCCCGTCGGCTGGACGTAACCACGGAGGCGTATCCCTACATCGCGGGCATGACTGCGGTAAACTCGGCGCTGTTCAACACGGGCTGGCGAGAGAAACTCGGCATCGATTACAGCGACCTTGTGTTGCCGGACACGGGAGAGCACCTCACCAAGGAGCGCTTCGAGGAACTGCACAATTCGAGCAAAACGCGGTGGGTGCTGGTTTATGCCAACACGCAAGCAGTTGTGGACAAGGTGATTCCTAATCCGCTGGTGATGATTGCCAGCGATGGCCTGGAAGGCCATCCTCGCAATGCCGGAACTTACTCGCGGGTGCTGGCGCAATATGTGCGCGAGAAAGGTACCGTGACGCTGATGGATGCGATCCGGAAGATGAGCTTTATGCCGGCGGAGATGCTGGAGCGGTCGACGCCGGCGGCGCGGCGGAAAGGCAGACTGCAGGAGGGTTGCGACGCTGACATTGTTGTGTTTGATGCAGCGACCATCAGCGACCGGGCTACCTTTGAAAAGCCTATGGAGCCGAGCGTGGGGGTGCGCTATCTGGTAGTGGGAGGAACCTTGGTGGTGGATGACGGCAAGATTGTGCCGAATGTGTTTCCGGGGAGAGCGCTGCTCGGGCCGGGGAAAGTTGGCTCCGGCAGTGATACGCGGAACAACGGCGCCGGGGGCGGTGCCGGCTTGTGAGCCAAATTGACTCGTGCCGGATCACTCGGTAAGGCGGCTACTGACTCTGGAGTTCCTTGTGTTCCGCACTTCCGACCACCGCTGACTTCTGTTCTGAATTGACAGAGAACAGCATGTAATGGTCAAAGCTGTGCCGGCGATAATAGCGGTGCCTATTAATCTCTAAGAATAGGTCGACACTCTGCGGCAACCAAAGCTGAACGTTCTTCTTTTGGAATTGGACCGGACCGTACTCGGCAACTTGATGCTGGACGGTAAGCCCCTGAACAGAATTCACGAGTTCCGATTCGAGGCGCACGATCTGAAAATTGTCGGAATTGATCCAGGCCCGTCCCTTCTGGCTCACACCATAAGTTTGGCCTTCCTCGCCGTAATCTTCGAGCCGTTTGGGCTTGTCGTCTCGCTGGCGGAAGTGTACCAACCAGGTAGCGTTTCCATGCCACTGGCCCAGGCCTTCGCAAGTCAGATCGAAATTTTCCTGCATGTCAGGATGGAAGATAAGCGCCGCGGCCATAAATCCCTGAGTGGAGATGTGATCGGGAAGACTAGGGAGTGCGTCCCGGTTGTTGCGATATTCGTCAACGGCTAAAAACCCAGGCCGCTCCTCGGTGATTGAAGCCACGTAGTTGAACTTGCGCGTCTCCTTGGTGAGCGGATTGCCAGCCCGATCGAGCTGCTCGTGGAGCAGGTCTTCGATGGCGCTGAATTGTGAGATCGAATCGACCAGCTCTTTCACCCTCTCACCGGCCATCCGTAACACTTGCTGCGTGGGGCAGCTTACGCCCGGCGCAACCAATGGCTTTACCTCGTCGACTCCGGGAGGGCCCCAGGCGCTTGGCGGCAGGCTGGGGCTGGAGGACGCCAGCACCAGATCACTTACCGGCTGTTGGCCGCCAAGCGCCGCATTGCCGGCATCACGGGCTTCGATTTGTGCAATCAGTTTCTTTACCTGCGGAGCGTTTGGACTATTGCTGTTCGTTTGCAAGAATGCGTTCAAAGCGGCAACGCTTTCCCGGGTGTGCCCAAGGCTTGCCAGGGCTTGCCCTAAAGCCAACTGGGCGGCGCTTGCAGAGCCTTTTCCTACTTCGATTGCCATTTGAGCTTGTTGCCGAGCTTTTTCGAACTCCTTCTGCTGCAAGTAGGCATCCGCGAGAAGGGTGTGCGCCATCCAGTCCGCAGAATTTGCGATCACGGCCTGCTCCAACGTCTTACGCGCCTCCTCCGTCTGTCCCTGCTGCAACTGCTCACGCCCCAGCAGACTGAGAGCCTGGACCTTCCGCGGATTCAAAGCTACGGCGCGCTTCAGGTGGGCCTCCGACTACTCCATGTTTTTCAACTGCAAGAACAGATATCCATATAAAAAGTTCAGTTGGGCGCTGGATGGAACGGCTGCGTAAACTTTATCGAGGTGTTTCTGCGCCTTTGTGAAATTTCCCGACTTGAGTTCATCAACCGCTCGCTGCGCATCCTTGCGCAACTTGGGCGGGATTGCGTCGTCGCTGGCACTCAATTCAACCGCGGATGGGTCGCTTTGCAGGATTATCTCCACTTGAAGAGTCCGTGTGCGGGAGACCTGTACTTCTACTTCCTTGTGCCCAGTCAGGTATCCGACTGCGCTGACTTCAAGGTCGTAATCTCCAAAGTCGAGGCAAAACGTTGCCACAGATTCCTTCGACGTACTCTGCCAAAGCGTGACATCCTTCTTTGGTTCCTGCAGTTTTGCGACCGCCTGGCGATCGAGGAGAGCGTTCTTCTCAGTTCGAACCGTCAGCTGGAGAGTTTCCTTGTCGCAGTAAGCTTTTTCTAGCTCGTGCATGCGGAGATCATCGATTGCGGGCTGTCCCGATGGCAGGGAGCCTGGCGATGTCAGGGGGCCTGCCGATGGCGGGGAGCTGGGCGCGTGCTGGGCGCGCGCTGAGGGAAGAAACAGGAAAATTTGGAAAAGCAGCAGTCCTGCCCATAACGGGGAGGAAGAATGGTGATTTCCTTTTCTAAGGGAGCACGCCGAAATCATTAGGACCCGTGCGGAGGCGGAGCCACTTCGCGTTGCCATTATAGGACCAATTGGTTCTTTTCGAGGCTTTTGCATTGGGAATACGAAGTATTCCGCCCCTGGTTCCAACGCCCCAGTTTATGGTGAGCGGCGGGGTAACGCTGCCGATTTTTCCCGTGAAATTGGAGGGGAGCCATCCTCGTGGGGCACCACGTGAAACTTGGAGGATTTGTCTTTTTCCCTGCTCGCGGCGTATATTAGAGAACTGAGAACTGTTGTGTAGTACCGGAGTTTGGCGAAGCACACCAGTGGGCGCAAGCCCACTTTTTCGTTGCGGAGGAATCGGCTGGGCGGGGCGGGCTGCAAGTTATTGGATGCATGGCACTTGAGCTTGATCGGGTACGAGAGATTGCGGAGCGGGTAGCGGCCTCCAGCGGGCTGGAAGTGGTCGACTTGGAGTTTCGCGGGAGCGGCAAGGCCCGGATGCTGCGCGTGTTTCTGGACAAGCCGGGAGCGACGAGCGGCGATGTGTTGGCGGGAGTTACGCACGGAGATTGCGTGAACTTCAGCCGCGAGTTTGGCACCATCCTCGATGTCGAGGACGCGATTCCGACAAGCTACACGCTGGAAGTTTCATCGCCTGGGCTCGACCGGAAGCTGACGAAGGCAGCTGAGTTTGAGCGCTTTGTCGGCAGCCGAGTGAAGCTGACGACGAGGAATCCGGTGGGCAACAACCGGTACTTCGAAGGGCGGCTGGAAAGTTTTCGCGATGGCCGGCTGACGCTGGATTTGAGCGTGGCCAGCCACAAATCGCGCCGCAAGATGAAGATGGGCGCGGAACAAGGGCAGAAGGTTGGGATTGAATTCGCCAACGTGGAGAAGGCGAATCTGGTGCCTGAGATCTAGGTTTCAAGGTTTCATAGTTTCAAGGTTTCAGAGTTTCAAGGTTTCAAAGTTGAAGATCAACGGCGCACGGTTTTTGAAACATTGAAACCTTGAAACTTCAAAACCTGGTACGCAGCAGTCTTCATAACGGAATCTTTTATGGCTAGTGAGCTTTACAACACGATCGACGCGTTAAGCCGGGAAAAAGGGATTGATCCGCAGATTGTGGTGAGCGCGGTGGAAGATGCCATTGTCATGGCTACGCGCAAGTACTACAAGACGCAGGAAAATCTGCGCGCCGAGCTGGATAAAGAAACCGGCAAGATCAATGCCTTTGCGGTGAAGACGGTGGTGGAGAGGCCGGAGCAGGTGGAAGATCCCTTGTTGCAGATCACGCTGGAAGATGCGCGCAAGGTGGATCCGAACCTGGAAGTTGGCGGAGAGTTGCGGACGCCGAAGGTTACGGAAGGGATCCTCGGCCGCATTGCGGCGCAACTGGCGAAGCAGGTGATCTTCCAGAAGGTGCGCGAGGCGGAACGCGATACTGTTTACAACGAATACATCGGACGTGTGAACGAAGTGGTGAATGCGACCGTGAAGCGGGTGGAAGGTCCGGATGTGATCTTCGACATCGGCAAGGCGGAAGCTCGCATGCCGCGCAAGGAGCAGTCGCGGCTGGAATCGTTTGCGATTGGCGAGCGCGTTCGCGTGGTGATTGCTCGCGTGGAAAAGGCTTCGAAGGGACCTGGTGTTGTCGTGTCGCGCGCCGTGCCGGACCTGGTGCAGCATTTGTTCCAGACGGAAGTGCCGGAGATTTATGACGGCACGGTGGTGATCCGCGCGATTGCGCGCGAGGCCGGGGAGCGCACGAAGATCGCGGTCATGTCGAAAGACAAGGACGTCGATGCCGTGGGCGCCTGCGTGGGCATGAAGGGGATGCGGGTGCAGTCCATCATCCGCGAACTGCATGGCGAGAAGATTGACATCATCGAGTATCACGAAGATGCGGTGACGTTTGCCGAGAAAGCTTTGCAGCCGGCGAAAGTCAGCAAGGTCACCGTGGTAGATTCTGGCGGAAAGCATCTCGAAGTGGTGGTCGACGACAGCCAGCTATCGCTTGCCATCGGCAAGAAGGGGCAGAACGTGCGGCTAGCGGCGAAGCTGCTGGGCTGGAAGATCGACATCAAGAGCGAGGAAGAAAAGCGGCAGGAAGTGGAACAGCAAATGTCGGCGATGGTCACGCAGACGGCCACGCCGCTGGAGAGCGTGCCGGGTCTTGGTGAGGGACTGGTCGAGAAGCTAAATGCCGCTGGCGTGAGCACGGTGGAAGCTTTGGCTGACATGACGCCGGAGCAATTAGAGGCGATTGAAGGCATTGGGCCGAAGACGGTGGAAAAGATCAGTCTTGCGGTGAATAATTACTTTGCCAGCCTCGAGCAAGGTGCGGCGGTTGAAGGCACAGTGGAAGGTGAAGTGGTGGTGGAAGGTGAGGCCGCTGTCGCGGAGCCTTTCGAACCGGGTGCAGAAGACATCACTGCGGAGGTTCCTGCGGCAACCGAAGAAGGCACAGTTGAAGCAGATACGCTCGCCGCGGACGAGAACGAAGGGCAGGCGGAGGCTTCCGATGAGCAGCCCGAACCGGAAGCGGAATCCACCTCCGAAACCAGAAAATAATCATGACGCGCTGGCATAAGTTCGACGGCGTGGGACCGAAGAAACTGACTCCGTGAGGTCGATGATGACCTAACTACAGCACGGAGAAACGAAAGGCCGGATGAGTAAGGTTCGAATCAACGATCTTGCCCGAGAGCTGGAAGTCAAGAGCAAAGCCATTCTCGACACGCTTCCGCTGGTCGGAGTGACGGAGAAGAAGACGCACTCCAGTTCTCTGGAAGAGCACGAAGCGGAGAAAGTACGTGTGTACCTCCGCTCCTCGGCGGAAGGTTCGTCCTCGGCAGGCAAGTCGAGTTCACGCGCGTCTCGCGGCGAAGAAGAAATCAAGACCAAAATTGATCTGTCAAACATTTCCCGTCCCGGGGACGTGCTGAAGGCGATTACGCAGCGCAAGGAAGCGGTGGCGCCGGCAGCGCCGCGTCCGGCAGCGCCGCCGGCTGTGCATGCTCCGGCAGAGAAGCCTGCGGTGGTTGCGCCTCCGGTGGCGAAGCCAGTGGTCACGGCTCCGGCAGCTTCGGTTGCTGCGCCACCGGCACCGGCTGTACCCGCGCGCCCGGCTGCTCCTTCCGTTGCCACGGTATCGTCTCCTGCTTCAACGTCACCCATTAGTGCCCCGGTGCGTCCAGCGACACCACCCCCGGTGGCGCACACTCCGGCCACAGGAGTTCCACCAACAATTTCGGCGAGTGCTCCGCCATCGGCTCCTACGGCCGCGCGTCCGGCTGCTTTTCCATCTGCATCTGCGCCTCCACTGCCGCGAATGATCGTTCCGCAAACCGGGCCACGTCCCGTGTACAAAGCTCCGCTGCGGACGGCTCCGCCGCCGGTGCAGCCAGGAGTGCCGATCGGCGGTTCGCGTCCGATACCGGGACGTCCCGTGCCCGGGCAGCCAATTTTTCAGCGACGTCCGCCGATGGCTGGTGGAGCTCCCGGTGCGCCGCGTCCGCCGCTGCGTCCGGGCGAGCGGAGACCGATGCATCCCACGCGGCAGTCGCCCGCGGGGGCGCGTCCCTTGGGCGTAGGTCCAGCGCTTCCACCTCCGTGAACCACGCGGC
>JBAUYE010000125.1:0-11252 GCA_049584615.1 Candidatus Sulfotelmatobacter sp. | reverse complement strand
CAATATCACCGTTAACCTAGGCCTGCGCTGGGAGTGGAACACCGGCATGAGCGAGGTCCAGAATAGACTTGGCGATTTCGACCAGAATCTCGTCAATACTACCGGCCCCTTCGCGGGCACCCTGGGCTCGATATGGATTGCCCCTCAGGATAACCGAACGACCTTACAGAAGCCGGTTTGGGACATCTTCCTCCCTCGGGTAGGCTTTGCCTGGTCGGTCAAGAATGACACCGTCATCCGAGGCGGTGTGGGGTTCTTCGCCTATAACTACAGCATGGATCTTTATGGTGGTGAGGGCGGTGCGCAAATGGGCTTCGGCGCTACCTCTCAGGGCAACATCAGCGATCCTCTCAGCGCCGCCGGGGACACGGGCTGGATTTCTGGCACCGGCAACACTACCCCGCTCTATTTAAGCTCGAGCGCTGCGCTGATGGCCAACGCCCTGCCTTACATTCAGGGCTCGAAGAACCCGGCCTCCTACACCACCAATCCCGTCTTTAGTCCACCTTACGAACCCTATAACATCAGGCCGGGAGAGATCTGGGAATGGAACCTCGCCGTCGAGCACCAGTTCGCGAGGGACTTTGCGGTGTCAGCCGCTTACGTCGGCAGCCACGCGGCGAATCTGCAATACCTCACCGACCTGAACCAAATCACCAACACGGCCCTGCTGGCCTCGAACGATGTATCGGGCTGCAACGGGGCAACACCCGCAACGCCGACATCAAGCACGAACCCCGCCATCGCCCCTTGCGCGCGTCCATTTCCGGCGTTTGGAGGCCTTGGTGGCTCAAACTTCAACGGCATCTCCAACTACGGTTCGTTGCAACTCGACGTCCGGAAGCGTTATTCCTACGGGCTGACCTTCGATGTCAACTATGCCTGGTCGCATATGCTGGATGACCAGGACTCGGCCGGATGGGGCAGCACCGCCGGGCAACAGGTTTGGCAACTCGGAAACAATCCCTCCTCCAACTACGCCAACTCGAACTTCGATATCCCCCAAGCGCTCAAAGGGACCGCGGTATATGAACTGCCGTTCGGCATGGGTAAACCCTTTATGAACCAGCATGCTGCTCTCGACGCTGTGCTCGGCGGATGGCGCTTGTCGGGGACGTTTATCTACCAGGACGGCACTCCGTACACGGTTTTGGACGGCGGTGTTAACGACTATTCGCAGGCTGGCAATGTGTATGCCAACCCGGCTGCAGGTATCTCCCCCAATTCAGGCAGCTGCGCCAATGGCTCGGCGGTACACACCGTGAGCTGCTGGTTCAACACTGCAGCCTTTGAAACCCCAACCGAGCAGGGCAACGGGGCGTTCGGGCTTGGACACAGAAACTCGCTCTTCGGGCCAAAACTGTCTGATGTTAACCTGGCTCTGGCGAAGACGTGGCATTACAAGGAACGAGCTGGGTTCACACTTACCGGAAACTTCGTTAACGTCTTTAACCATCCGAGCTTCGCACTACCGAACAATGACGTGAATGGTTCGAACGTGGGCACTATCTCGAGCCTCGCGAACGGGCCACGTACGATCCAACTGGGCGCGCGGCTATTCTTTTAACGGCGCCCGCGTAACAAGTAAGGACGGCGGCATGCCGCCGTCCTTCTTTTTTTGCGGCAGACAATCGAGATGCTAAGACACGATTCGTCCACCGTACAATCGTGACATGAGGATAAGAGGGTTCATAGGAGAGTTCGCTGTCTTATTTTGGGTGGTTCTAGGTCTCGGGTTGTCGGCGTGCTTCTCTCAATCCAGCCCTAGCCGGCAGCAGCAGATTGAATCACACAACCGTCAGGCTGGGGAATATCTGAAGCAGAACAGACCCGATCTGGCGATACCCGAATTCAGAGCCATTGTTGCCCTCGATCCGAATAATGTAGATGCTCGTGGCAACCTGGGCACGATGCTGTTCTTCCAGGGGGATTATGCGAATGCGATTCCACAGCTTCGCGCTGCGCTGAAACTGCAGCCCACCTTGTGGAAGACGCAATCCCTTCTGGGCATCGCTGAGAAACGCACGGGCGACATCAGCGGGGCTCGCCGCGATTTAGAAAAAGCTTTTCCCAACGTGCAGGAAGAGAAGATTCGGATCGAGACTGGGATGGAGCTGATCGAAATCGACTCCGGGGCGGGCGATCTGGATAAAGCCGCGGCCATCGTGAGCGAACTGCGAAAGCTGGAGCCAACCAACCAGGCTCTTCTCTATACCGCGTATCGAATCTATTCCGATCTTGCCAACGAGTCGCTGCTCAGCTTGTCGGTTGTGGATCCGAATTCCGCCCGCATGCAGCAAGCGTTGGCGCACGAACTGGCGAAGCGTGGGAATACCGCGGAAGCCATCGAGCATTACCGGGCCGCGCTCAAGATTGACCCCAACCTTCCTGGATTGCATTTTGAGCTCGCCGACATGCTCCGGACTTTGTCGACAGCGGAGGGCCGGAGTGAGGCCGAGAAAGAGTACGAGGCGGCACTGGAGGCTAATCCGTTTGATGAACAGTCTGAATGCAGGCTTGGAGATCTCGCCTTCCAGAGAGCCGATTTTAAGGAAGCTCTCGAGCGTTACACCCGGGCCGTCAAGCTGCAGCCGGGAGATCCCGAAGCCAACATCGGATTGGCCAAAGTTTTGATGTCGATGGATCAACCGCAGAAAGCCGAGCCACTGCTGGAGCACGCGATTCAACTTGACCCCACCAGCGCCGTGGCTCACTTCCGCCTGAGTACGGTCTATCGACAGGAGGGGCGCACCGCCGAGGCCAAGCACGAGCTCGAGGAATATCAGAAGTACAACCAGATGAAGGAAAAGCTTCGGCAGATTTATCACGATCTGAATCCGGACCAAGGCGTGGACGAAAACGTCGATGCGAATCCCCAGAAATAGCCAAAGAGATAGCTAACAGATCGTTGGGGCGCGCCGGCAATTTTCAGGAATGGGTTTTGTCTCAAGAGCATCACGAAAACGAGCATCCCGATGAGGAAGACACTTCTTGCGGCGGCAATTTTGTTATCGGTCGTTCCACTGTTAGCCAGCTCCTACTACCCCGCCCGCCTGGACGATCCCAAAGCGATTTACCTGACGCAGGAAAATTTTGCGGTGAAGGGCGATGGAATCGCGGATGATTCCGCCGTCCTACAGCAAGCCATCAATCAAGTTCAGGAGAAGACCAATCAGGGCATCCTGTTCGTTCCTGCAGGCCGCTACCGTTTGACCAGGACCATCTATATCTGGCCCGGAATCCGGTTGATCGGGTTCGGGGCCACGCGTCCCGCCTTTGTGCTCGCCGCCAACACTCCGGGTTTTGAGCATGGGCCCTCCTATATGTTGTTCTTCGCAGGTGCTCGCCCGAGCGCGAACGCGCCTCCGCCGGATGCCAGCCCGGGCACGTTCTATTCCGCCATCAGCAATATCGATATTGAAATTGAAGACGGAAACCCCGGCGCTGTGGGCATACGCGCCCACTATGCCCAGCATTGTTTTCTCGCTCACATGGATTTTCACATCGGCTCGGGACTCGCCGGAATTCATGATGGCGGCAACGTCGCGCAAGACCTGCATTTTTACGGGGGCCAGTACGGCATCTGGACCCGGAAGCCCTCCCCTGGGTGGCAATTCACAATCATCGATGCGACGTTTGAGGGCCAGCGCGAAGCCGCGATCAGGGAGCACGAAGCGGGTCTAACCCTGATCCGCCCGCAATTCAAAAATGTCCCTACCGCGATTTCCATCGATGCTCAATACTCCGACGAACTGTGGGTGAAAGACGGGCGCATGGAGAACGTGACCGGCCCCGCCGTAATCATCAGCAATGAGAATAGCGCCCGCACCGAGATCAACATGGAAGGCGTAATCTGCAGGAAGGTTCCTGTTTTTGTGGCTTATCGCGAGAGCGGGAAGCACGTCGCAGGTTCGGCAGAAATGTACGAGGTGAAGACTTTTTCTCATGGACTTCACTACGAAGATCTTGGCGCCGTACCCGCGATTCAGGACGTCTATGAAACCGCGCCGCTGAGCGCGCTGCCAAAACCAGTGAAGTCCGACATCCTGGATCTGCCGCCGATGGACACGTGGGTCAACATCCGTTCCCTAGGCGCTAAGGGTGACGGCACAACCGACGATAGCGACGCGCTCAGAAAAGCAGTCGCTCAATACCGCGCGATTTACCTGCCCTCCGGCCAGTATCGAGTGACGGACACCATCACGCTCAGGCCGGATACGGTCCTCATCGGCCTGCATCCGAGCGTCACACGAATACTGCTTGCTGATTCAACCCCAGCCTTTCAAGGCGTCGGCAGCCCCAAGCCGCTGCTCGAAACCCCAAAAGACGGGACGAACATCGTGACCGGCATCGGCCTCTACACCAATGGCATCAATCCGCGCGCGGTGGCGGCGAAATGGACGGCCGGCACAAATTCGATGATGAACGATGTCCGCTTTCTGGGCGGTCACGGCACGATCGATCCAAACGCCACGGCGGCCGAGAGTTCCAAAACGTGGCGCGAGATTTATAACAATACCCACACCGCCGATTCCAATCTGAATCGCCGCTGGGACGGACAGTATCCCAGCCTGTGGATCACCGGCGGAGGCACTTTCGTCGGCCTCTGGACGCCCAGCACCTTCGCGCAAGCCGGCCTGTACATCTCGGATACTTCCACGGCAGGAAGAATTTACGAACTCTCGAGCGAGCATCACGTTCGCAACGAGGTAGTCCTGAACCATGCTTCCAACTGGCAGATCTACGCGCTCCAAACGGAAGAAGAACGAGGCGAGGGTGGATTCGCATTGCCGCTCGACATCCGGGATTCGAGCAATATCACCTTCGCAAACCTGCACATGTATCGTGTCGTAAGCTCCTATCAGCCCTTCCCTTACGCGATTACGGTTACAAATTCCACCAACATACGGTTTCGCAACGTCCATTGCTACAGCGATAGCAAGGTGTCCTTCGACAACACGGTTTACGATGAGACCCACAACATCGAAATACGGCAGCGTGAATTCTCCTGGCTGACAGTCTCCGGCGGTGCCCCTCCCGCTAAATTGCCGCAACCTTCGCATGTCCTTGCTGAAGGAGCAAAAGTTGAAAAACTCGTTGGTGGTTTCTTCAATATTTCCGGCGGAGCTGTTGACAGCTCAGGCGATGTCTATTTCGTAGACGCCAGATGGCAGACAATTTATCGCTGGTCGGCTCTAACCCATCAACTCTCGAAAGTACGCGACAACCCGCTGGACCCTGTTCAGTTGTTTTTTGATAAGTCCGGCGATTTAATGCTGGTCTCGTATTCGGGTAACGGAACTGTCTACACCTTCAAACCCAGCGCGCAGGATGACGATATTGCCCTGCTGCCCGCTGTTCCTGCCGCGCCGCGCCCGGGATTGACGCCCGTGTTGCCGGTCGACTACTGGCGAAACGAAAACGATTTTCTAGAGACGATCACTGTAAAGCAGCCCTATCAGTTCGTCTCTCCGGACGGGACGACGTTCCTTCCCGCCGGAGCAAACTTTGTAACCGGGGAACTCTATTACGGTTCGAAGCTCAACAACACGCTGCGAGCTTTTGGTTTCGCCCCTTCAGTTGCTGGCCAACCCTACTATGTTTCCGATGAAAATGGGGAGAAGACTTATGCCGCGACAGTCGAGCCCGATGGAACACTCTCAGACTTGAAGCTCTTTGCTGAACGAGGCGGAGAAAGCCTGACGGTGGATGACAAAGGCAACGTGTATATTGCGGCAGGTCAGGTCTTTGTATACAACCCATCGGGCCATCTCATCGAAACCATAGACGTTCCGGAACGCCCGTCGCAACTGTTGTTCGGAGGCCGTGACGGCCACGTGCTGTTCGTTCTGGCACGCAGTTCCTTGTATGCTGTGCCAACCGTTAATAAAGGGCGCTAAAGAAACAGATCTCAAAATGCGTATCCATCGGAGCGAAGTCCCCGAGGAACGAAGGGCGCCAGCCGTCGGCTGGCGCCCGAGAGACAAAAAGCTAGCTCCACCTACGGCAAGTAGTACCGGAACGAGGTGAAGAACATGTTCTCCGTGGCGTTCGGGTTGCCTCCTATCCCTCCCCAGGTGTTGCGGTCGATGTACGAATACTGCGGTCCCCACTGGACTCGGCCTTTCGGACCATTGTAGAAGCGATACCAGAATCCGACTGTCCCTTCTATGATGGAGCGCGTATTGCCGCTACAATTCGAAGGATTCGCCGGGTTAAACCCAGGAGTCAGCGGAGTTCCTCCGGAACCAACGACCGGCACGGTACCGCTTCCCGTAGTACCGGAAGAAGTGGGAGTGTCCACGCTCGTCGTTGTGGAGCTAGGAGCCGGTTCGTTGTAGCAACCTGAATTGTTGAACAAGGGCGAACCATAGCCTGCACCCTTACCGCCGGAAATATAAGCCACCCTGGATTCGTATTCGAGGCCCGCGTTGGCGTAAAAATCCAAGCGCTTCGAGTGATACTCGGCGGTGGCCAGCCCCTGATAATTCCGGGCCGGGACCAGAACACCGTCTGGACGTGCTACGACGTCGGGCAGGCCAGCCGAGCCGTACCGGCCGATACCGTCGCCCGCCATGAGATGGATTCCCACATCGAACTTCTGAGCTAACGTCGCGCGCCCGTTCACACCAACGCCGCCCCCAATTTTGTTGCTGTTGTAGGCGCCGCTCGAGTTTGGAATGTTGCCGGAGCCGCACGGTACGGCAGCAGGCAACACTCCGTTGGTCGCCGTTATGACTCCTCCGCAGGGGAAGATACGGTCGCGGAAGTCGCTAACCAGGCCGAAAACTTCGTAATGCCCCCAGCCCGGCTCGATGGCCAACTTGGTGATGAAATCCGGCGCAGGATTAAAGGAGTAGTTTGCCGTCGGATTGTAAAGACCTCCACTGGTCCCTTGCGACCCAATGACGAAGTTGTTTTGGCCAGGGGCGAGAGTTCCACCGAGCGTGGCCTGAGAGTTCTCCACGGAAGCAGCCCATGTCAACTGATCGCTCAATTTCTTGGCCACCCGGAAGCCGTACTGCCTCGCCCAACTGAAGCCCACCGTGTATGCCGGGTCGATGGTCAACGGCGTTGCCTCGCTCCGGTTGTCCACGCCCTGCTTGGTCTCGGTAACCAGGCTCCACATCTGGCCACCGGTGAAAGTCCACCCGCTGTTTAAGGCAGCTTGAGCGTAAGCCTGCCGTTGGCGGAGGCCGTAGCTGTTGCTCTGGTTGTTGTTCGACGTGATGCCGGATGAGAGGAAGTCTGCTTCCACGTACCCCCTTATCGTCGCGCTGCTAAGCTTACCTTCCGCCAGCATGGAAACACGGGACTGACGGCCGGATCCAAAGAATTCCGATAGCGCGCTCGCATTCGCGCCGTCGAACGGAATCGAGTTGAACGGAGTATTGATGTCGGAGCCGAGGGCATGGGCTCGCCACACTGTTTCTGCCGCCAGGAAACCGCCTGGCGTAATGTTGATTCCTTTGAAGCGCAAGCTCGTCGGGTTATCCAGGCGGGCCTCTATGTTCTTCTGCGTTTCTTGCAGACTCAAGGCGACATTGCCCGCGTTTTGCTTCAGGTCCGTAATATCGGTCCGCAGGGCCACGACCGTCTGCTCTTGCTGGGTGGCTTGCGACGCCGCTAGCTCGGCCTTCCCTTGTGCAGTAGTAACTGCTGCCTGCGCCTGCTCCAGGGCCACGTCCCGCTTTCGCATCTCGTCTTTAAGCTGTCTGTTGTCCTGCTGCAAAGCCTCGATCTGCTTCTGCTGGGCCGCCAGGACATCTCTGAATTCCTTTAACTCAGCTGCCAGCTCCGCCACTCCAGTGGCCCTCTTCTTGGGAGCTGCCGTAGTCGAGGTCTGCGCCACCGAGACTGCTATCAAGAACAGAACTACCCACGAACTGAGAATGTACTTCATGCTCTCTCCTTGTTCCTCATCAGTGCGAGGCGATTGCGAATGTGAGATCAAATTGCACACGGTCGGCAACCGTGTTTGGCTGAACTACTGTTCGTCAGTGTCTCCCTACCCCGTGTCCAAATGGAGGAGGCCGGCTAGAACATGGCATTTTGCCGGACCGTACGATGCATCCGACAAGGATTCCTCCGAGCACTGGGATCGAGTGCTAAACCTTGGGCGTTTTTAAGGTACGATCCTTTTAGGTCGGATAGGTTACAGAACGGTTATAGCGCGGTGAATTTCTGATGAATCGTCGACGCGCTCCCCGACCGCGCAATCGAAATCACAGTCGAGCGAATGCCCTTCCGAACCTCGTATGGGGATGCGCGACCCGGCTATTGTCCAATCAGCAACCCAGCACTGACCTGCGTGGCGTAATCGAAGACCAAGAGAGAGTTGGGCATTTGGGTATAGGCCCCCGTACGGTCGAAATATCCAAATAGGTTTAAGGTGTTTCCGTTCACCGAGCCCGAAACAAACATCACGTTTCCCACCGCCGATCCCGTCAGGGTGAACGTTCCATTGTTCATGGGTCCAGTCAAGGCCGCGCTGACAGTCATTGCGACTGTAGTGAGACTTTCTAACTACGCAAGAGCTATCGTCCAGGGGCGGAAAGTCCTGCGCCAAAGAGCGTAAATCCTGGGCTGCCGAGAGAGGCTAACATCATTTACGGCTGCTTCCCAGGCCCAGCCCGCTATCCGTCCGGCCGTCCGGCTCTGGACAAAGATACACTCGCGGGTATTCGTGATCATCTCCAAGTCTTGGTGAGCGCGGCAGGATTCGAACCTGCGACCCATGCCCTAAAAGTTCTCTTCCCCTCCGCGAGAGGCAGCGACACTACAGAAGCCCGAATGACATGGAGAGGCAGTGTTCATATGGCTCTGATCGATGTTCCCTGCCTTTGAGCTGTACCCGAGCTACGGTGCCAGACAGCATCCGAGACGGGCAGGGAGGCGAGGGTTACGACACAAGTCACGACACAAAATTCAGCGGCTCGCTCCCCCGAGTTCGGGCACGATTCCGAGGACGTGAGGAACCCTATTTCTCGGCGAGGGGCCGGACCTGGCTCACCCCCGCCGGGGGGCAACTGGGCGAGGCTCTGCCTAGCGCGAAAATCGAGTCGCCCGATAACTGGATGTTCCGAGAGCGGACGCTTGAGGGCGGCCAAGCGTCGGGGTAGGACCCGCAGATTCGCAAGAATGAGGTCAATGAGTGCAATAGAGATTTATCGCCAACCAGCCCCATGTTAGACTCTCGGCGGAAAGATGTATGCCCTTCAGCTATGTCGTTCATCGTGAGCAGGGTCTGGTAATCAGCATTGGGTCGGGTCGTGTGACGTGGGAGGAAATCAAAGAGCGCCAAGACCAAACCAAGACCGATCCCGACTTCAACCCAGAGTTCAACCAGATCGTGGATTTACGGGCTGTCACAGGCTTCGATATGACGAGCGACCACGCTCGGGCGCTGGCCCGCCGCATGATCTTCTCTTTCTCATCGAAACGCGCTTTTATTGCCGCTAACCCGGCCGTTTTCGGCGTGGCGCGAATGTGGGAAATCTTTACTGAAATGTCGGATAATCCATCCGAAATCCGGGTATTCTACGATCTTCCTTCTGCCTTGAAATGGCTCAATCTGGAGAGCCTTCCAGAGTCGCTGCCGCAATAGCGCGATTTACACTCATTGAGAACTGGCCGACCGTGGTCGATGAGTGTAATAGAGATGTTACGCCAACCAACCCCCAGGCCCACGTCCACATGGATGTGGGCCGGTCAGTGCTTCACTCCGGTGCCCCACGTTCAAGCAATAGAATCGTGCTGTTGCTAGGGCGAGGGCCATGGGTAGCGGGAAATAACAGGGCATATCCCAAAGGCGTGCACTTGACCACTTCATCTGGTCGTTCATAGTGGCCCGGAAGATTTACTCGCACCGAGAGGTCTGCTCCGCGATCCAGCAACAGCCGAGTCACCGCTAGTCCCCAGTCGTAGAACTGACTGACAGCATGAAATATCGGTGTCTGCCCGCCGACGCCGGTGTCATCTATCGTCGCGCGCGCATTTACGTCTGCTCCACGATCCAGAAGCAGATTTGCCGCTTCCACATTGCCGTACTCCGCTGCCACATGCAACAGTGTTGCTCCTCGCAAGGTCAGACGGCGTTCGGCGGTGTTTCCGAAAGTGAGTTCGGGAAACCGCCGATGCATCAGCATAGGATCGGCATCCAGGTGTCGGACGAGAAGGTCGAGCCGGTTGCGCAACAAATCTAAGACGGCAGAAACCTTGTATTTCGTGGGACAGCCAGCTTCAATCAGGATCTCCATGCACGTGCCGAGCTCGGCTGAACGTCCATACGTGCCGATCACGAAATCCAGCGCTGTGCCGGGATACTTCTGCCGCTGACCTGGCGGATTGGGATTGGCGCTGTGCTCCAGCAGCCACTTCAGCGCCAATGGCTCGAGGGTTTCACACGGCGCAAAGATGATGGGATAGTATCCGCTCCACAACGCATTCACGTTGGCTCCGCGCGACACAAGGAGTTCCATCATCGGAATGCGATCGCCCCGGAGCGCGGCCCTCATGAGCGGCCCATCACCTCCCTGATGCACATCGGAGCCGTGGTCAATCATCCAGGCGGCCATGGCCAGCCTCTCCGGGCTGGGCGGCGCCCAGGGTACGCGGCATTCTGCAACCCACGTGAGAGGTCCATTCTTTCCATAGCCCAGCGGAGCCCGATGCAGCTCCGGGTCGCGCGTCATCAACGTCTTCACGCGAGAGAGATCGTTGGTGTCGATGGCCTGCTTGAGTTCACCAATCTCTTCGAGTGAATCAACGTGCGCCTTGAGCTTTGGCCAACTGGTGAATCCGTAACTACGAGCGATCTTGAACTGTGCTTCGGTGATCGATTGGGCCGCGCCCGCCTTGAGCAAATCCTTGGCTTGGTCTTTCAGATGACGGACGTTAGGGCGTTCGGGAAGCGGGCGGTGCGCTTCTGGAGAATTGGTCGGCATGGCGACCTCCTTTCAATGCAAGCGCCCGTTGTCCGACAATTCGGGCTGAAAGAAGGTTCGCAAAGCTCGTAATCTGAAGGTGGGCTTCTACCCTTTCCGCGGACCGGGTGCGTCCTCTACGCTGACATCCATCCTAGCAGAAGGAGCTAGACTCGAAAAATAACTGTTGAAATCAGGCGTTTACACGCAATATAAAAAGACGCCCACTTTTGCGATAGGTTGAGATTGTTCGCATCGCCAACCTAGCGAAGAGGAGCGCCTTTATGAGTCAGGAAAAGTATATCGGCATGGACGTGCATCAGGCCA
>JBAUYE010000124.1:0-1618 GCA_049584615.1 Candidatus Sulfotelmatobacter sp. | reverse complement strand
GTCAATCCTAGCCCACTTCGACCAGACCGTAAGTATGCTGCCAGCGCGTGCGCAAGGCCACGAGCGCCCGGCTGATTTCCACCTGCGTGACTTCGGAATTAGGCCCAGCCATCACCGCCGCGGCTTCACGCTTGGCTAGTTCCAGCAATTGCCGGTCACGAATCAGGTTGGCAACGCGAAAGCTCGGCATGCCCGCCTGACGCGTACCGAAGAACTCTCCCGGCCCACGCAGTTCGAGATCGAGTTCGGCGATCTGAAAGCCGTCGTTGGTGCGCACCATGGCGTCGAGCCGGCGCTCACCTTCTTCCGTCACCTTGCCGCCGGTCATCAGGATGCAGTAAGACTTCGCGGCCCCGCGCCCAATGCGCCCGCGCAACTGGTGAAGCTGCGCCAGACCGAAGCGTTCCGCGTGCTCGATCACCATCACCGTCGCGTTCGGCACATCCACGCCCACTTCAATTACCGTGGTTGCGACCAGAATCTGCAACTCGCCTTTCTGGAACCTGCGCATGACCTGATCTTTCAATTCAGAATCAAGCCGCCCGTGCAGCAGCCCCACTTTCAAATCGGCAAACACCTTCCCGCTCAGCTCGCGGTACATATGGATCGCAGCCTTCAATTCGGTCTCTTCGTTTTCAGCGATGACCGGGTAGACGACATATACCTGGTGCCCCTTCGCTACCTGCCTGCGCACAAAATCCCACACCTCGGGCGAGCGGTCATCAGTGATTCTTCGCGTCACAATCGGCGTGCGCCCCGGCGGAAGCTCATCAAGCACGCTCAGATCGAGGTCGCCATAAAGAGTCAGCGCCAGCGTGCGCGGGATGGGGGTTGCGGTCATCACCAGAACATCGGGCTCAGCGGGATTTTTGTCGTCGCTGCCTTCACCCGATTTTTTCATCAACTTCAAGCGCTGCAGCACGCCGAAGCGGTGCTGCTCATCGACGACGACCAGACCTGGCTTCGCGAACTCGACTTTCTCCTCCAGCAGCGCATGAGTGCCGATGACAAGCTGCGCGTCTCCCTGAGCGATGTGGCGGCGAGTCTCACGCTTGCGGTCGGCTTCCAGCGAGCCAGTCAGCAAGACGATTCGATATCCCGCATTCTCGAGAATCCTGCGCGCAGAGAAGTAATGCTGTTGCGCAAGTATTTCAGTAGGCGCCATCAACGCCACCTGACAACCGTTTTCGATAGCGATGATTGCGGCTTGAAAACCGATAATGGTTTTTCCCGAGCCCACATCTCCCTGCAGCAAACGCCGCATGGGATATGGTTTCTGCATGTCGTCGGCAATCTGTTTCAACACCCGCTTCTGCGCCGCCGTAGGATGGAACGGCAGAATCTTCTTGATCGCTTGCCGCACCCGGTCGTCCAGGCGAAAGGCGATCCCAGTTTGCGCCTTCTGCTGGCGCCGCTTGAGTTCCAACCCTAGCTCGATGAAGAATAGTTCCTCAAAAATCAACCGGATGTGAGCCGGCGTGCGCGACGACTGCAAATCCGCCAAGCTCTCTCCCGCCTCGGGCCAATGCGCCTTCCACAACGCCTCTCGCGGCGAAAGCAGCGCCAGCCGCTCGCGCACAGCAGCCGGGATGGTCTCAGCCACGTCGGGAGTGAGATC
>JBAUYE010000123.1:0-3896 GCA_049584615.1 Candidatus Sulfotelmatobacter sp. | reverse complement strand
GGACGTTGTTCACGCCTACATGTGGCATCTCATCGCGCTGGAACGCGCATCCCAAGGCCGGAAGCATATTACGCAGATGCTCACGGCGGAGCAACTCGACGAAGCTCAGGAAAAAGCAAGCGCCTGGCTTTTACGTCTGAAGGAAATCTCGCCGATGGCCTCGGAAAGTGACCCAGTGCACCAATCCTCCACCCGCGTAACCAAGGCTCCAAAGATGGATCATTGATTTGCGACCTCCGATTAGCAGCCTCGCGTTGTCACGATCCCTGTGACAACAACCCCGCCATGGAGGACGATGAACGCTGCCGAAGAGAGCGACAGCGGAACGGGCTGAGTTGGATTCGATCTCATGCTTCAAGGCGATCACGCATCGCTCAAGAGGTTTGGGCGTCGCGCGCGGCCAACCTCAGCCCCGGATCCCATACCCCATGCCTGCCAGAACACCTCGCAGATACGCGAAACTGCCGATAACGCCCGGTATCGGATCGTCGGGATGGATCTCATACTCCAGATCCACAAAGCCCTTATACTTTATCGCAATAAGGGCTTCAAACATCTTCCGCACCGGCATTATGCCATCGCCTACTGCGACCTGGCTCTCCTTGCTCTCGAAGTTCGTGAGGTCCTTCATATGCATGTTAAACAACCTCGGGCCTGCTTCCTGGATCGCCTGAACCACATCTGTGCTCGCGCGAACCGTATGCCCAACATCGATGCAGCACCCCATGCGCGGATCCATATCTTTCACCGCCTTCAATACATCCAGCGGGGAATGCCACAATTTGTCCTCGGGCCCGTGATTGTGGATCGCGATACTGATGTCGTACTCCTTTGCGAACTTCTCAATTCGCGGCAAGGTTTCCGGAGTAGGGTCACCGGCGACGATAACGGGAATGCCACCCCGCTTGCAGTATTCGAATTTTGTCCGTATGTCACCGTCTTCATCTTTCGCAAAATAGATGGTTCCGGCCGCGTGAAGCTTGACGCCGCCCGCGGCATAGTCAGCCAGCGCGACCGCCTCTTCCTGCGGGTCCATCGGGAGATGGTCTTTGACGTCCTTCGCATTCAATGCGAACACATTGAGCTGCTTCATGAAGGCGATCAGATGCGCGCGGGTGAAGTTGCGAAACGTGTAACTTGCCAGGCCCAGGCGAATCGGCGACGCTTCGCCAGCCGAAGGCGGTTCCTGAGTCAGCGAGAAGACATGACTCGGCGCGGCGATCGCCGCTGCAACCAGTGCGCCGGAGCGAACGAAAGTGCGGCGGGATATGTGATTTTTCGTGATCAGCAAATCGTTAGACATGCGGTGCCCAGCCCTTTTCATATTCGCGCCCCCACATCTTCATCGCTTCCGGGTCGCCCTGGATCCGTCCATCTTTTGTGTCGAGACGCAGCTCCCGGTCGACTTCCCATGCGATGTTGGAAAGCTGGAGCATCGTAACCGCGACGTTGCCGACCGAGATCGGCGCGTTGAGTTTTTCGCCTTTACGGATTCCCGCGATGAAGTTCGCGAAGTGCGCATCCGTCATGGAATCGCGGCCGATCAGATCAGCGGATGAAGTCGTATTGCCAACCTTGAATTCGCTTGTCTTATTGCCTTTGAGGTCATAGATCTCGTAGCCACTGCGATCGACCAGCACCGTTCCAGTCGTTCCCATGATCGTCGAACCACGGTCGCGGCCGTAATATTTCATTCCCTGGCAGCTCTTGCCCTCCCACGAAATCATCTTGCCTTCGTACTCGAAACTGGTTACCAGCGTGTCATAAAACTGCCAGTCGTCTCTGAACTGGTATCTGCCGCCTGACGATGTAATTCGCTGCGGATAGTCGACGCCGAGTGCCCAGCGGCAAACGTCGACCTCGTGAGTGCCGTTGTTGAGCGTTTCACCAGTGCCGTAAAGTTTGAACCAATGCCAGTTGTAGGGATGCACGTTGTCCTTATATGGACGGCGTGGCGCTGGGCCCTGCCATAGGTCCCAATCAAGCTGCGGCGGCACGGGAATCTCTTTCCCAATGCCAATCGACTTCCTCGTATTGACGTACCAGCATCTCGCGAAGTATGGCCTTCCGATAATCCCTTGGTGAATCTTCTCGATGATCTCGATAGTATGCGGGGAAGAACGCTGTTGCGTTCCCATCTGCACAAGCTTCGGGTATTTCTGCTGCGCCTGCACCAGCATCTCGCCCTCAGCGGGATTGTGGCTGCAAGGCTTTTCCACATAGACGTGCTTGCCGGCCTGCAATCCGGCGATGGCCATCGGCGCATGCCAATGGTCGGGAGTCGCAATCGAGATGGCGTCAACAGTTTTCTCTTCGAGAATCCGGCGAAAGTCTTTCTCCGCAGCTGGAGCCTCGCCCATTTCCTGTTGAGTCCGGTCGGCGAACCGTTTGAGAATGTTGCTGTCCACGTCGCAAACATGCGAGATGCGGGCAACGTTCCAGTTCGCCTTGAGCGAAGAAAGATGGGCGTAGGCGCGGCCATTCAGACCGATAACGGCGAAGTTGAGCCGGTCATTAGAGCCAAGAATCTGGCTATAGCTCTTAGCAGTAGTTCTCACCGCCAACCCCGCGGCACCTATGGCAAGTGCGTCGAGGAATTCGCGTCGCGTAACCATAAATTCTCCTTATTCCTGCTCTTCTAGCGAGAGAAATTCTGTTCAGCAGGCAATCCCAGCTTTTGCTAGAGTTTTTCTGAGTCCGTCCATGCTGACGCGCGTGGAGGCCTCGGGCGTGCCCGCTCCGCGCCAGTGGGTTTCAAGACTCAGCCCGTAATGAAATCCATCACGCCGCAAAGCCTGAAGTTGCCCAACCCAATCCACGATGCCGTCACCTACCGGAGCCCAATCATATTTGTGATCGGGCTTGCTCACCACATCCTTGCAGTGACAGTGGCCGACGCGGTCTTTGGGCAGCAACTCATAGCCGGTCGGATAGGGCGTGCTACCTACGGCTGCGGCGTTGCCTGGATCCCAGTTCAGCATGAAATTCTTGTTCGGGATCGCCTTCAGAACGTTTGCCGCTTCTTCGCCCGTTGCTGTGTTGCAGGACATTTCATTCTCGATCAAGAGGATGAGGTCGTCTTTCGCGCAGCGCTCCGCAGCCTGCTGCAATCGGGCATTAATTTCCGAACGGTACGGCTTTTGATCATCCAGCCGCCAGTAGTCGAAACAACGAATCCTGTCTGTGCTAAAAGATTTGCAGAGAGAGATGCAGCGCTCGAGCAGCTTATCCTGTGCGTTGGCATCGAAGTCGGCATGGAACAGGTCGCGTGTCTGGCTCTGCGAAGAACGGGGAGCCCCAGGCCAATCTGTCTTGAACAGAGGACTTGCGATATCGGTGACGCGCAGTTTGTGTTCGCTGAGAATCTTTTTCGCGTCTTCGACTTGTTTCGCGTCGAGTTCAGTTACATTCTTATCCCACATCGAGCGCAGCTCGATCCAACGCAGCCCGAAATCGACGGAGACAATCTGGCAGGCCTTCTCGAAGTCCTGGGTGATCTCGTCATTGATCACTGCCAACTTGAAGGGGCAGGCGCCCGTCTCCGCGGCCATCGATTTCGACAATGAGGATGCCGCCGCCTTCCTGACATGAGGCGACATCGCCGTCTCGAGTGCAGCGAGCCCTAACCCCGCCAGAACCGTGCGTCGTGTGTGCCCCATGCAATCTGCCTCTTGCCTCCTGGAACATTGCGTTCCGCAAGCCATCATGGACTCATATCGCGAATTCTACCTTTTTTAGTCGTAGCTTCACTGCCATCCGGCCACCAGCATACACGCCATACCGGCCGAATCATGATCGAAACGGGCATTTCGGAAAGCCGGCGGGCGGAGCGCGCCAACCTATCTCCAGGCGAAAAGTTGTTACGGAAAAGATGGTGGCCAGGGATGGCGTTGAAC
>JBAUYE010000122.1:0-9257 GCA_049584615.1 Candidatus Sulfotelmatobacter sp. | reverse complement strand
GCCCCACACCATCTGAAAGATTCGCGATTACGCGATACCGCGCAGTTTCAGGTAGTGCAGGAGCACTTGCGGGACCACCACCTTTCCGACTTCCCATGCCTTGCTGGGAATCTGCTTCAGGTAACCGAGCATCTTGCTCTCGTCCTTTTCGCCAGCAGCTTTCTCAGCGCTCGCGAGCAGGCCGACGTACTCGTCCGCGTCCACCGACTCTTCCTGCTTCTTGAAAAAAGCCCGCATTTCGGCCAGGGCCGGCCGCAGAGCATCCAGTTCGCCGACCGTCAGTTGCTGGGCCGACACGTTCCCCGTCTGCGAAGCATTCATCACGCCGCTGTGCTGCGTGATGTTTTGCATGTAGGTATCGCCATATCTCTCTTTTTCCTTTGCCATTGCAGTCCTCTTCTTTACGTCCTCTACCCGTGACGATTCGATCGTCACCCTGATCTGAGGCATGATCTTTCTGCTTCTCAAGTTGCCCTGCTGCCGAACGGAGACGGGGATTCTAACGTCCGACAGACCCTGCCCCTGCGCCTGAAGTGCGTTCCTGTACTGGATTTCGAGCAGATCCTCGACCGCCTTCACGAGACAATTGCAGATCGGCTGTGTGATGGCGATGTCGTACAAGCGGCAGGTTTCAAACGCATCCTGAACATAACCGGTCGCCAGACTGTCGGACAATTCCTCCTTGTATTTCCATTCCTCCATTTCTTGCCAGCCCGAGCGACCCTGATTCTTGGCCGCGATCTGTGCCCGAAGCTCGGTCAGGCGCGCCCTATATCTTGCTGTCTCCGCTTCGAGCCGGATATTCCGCAAATCAATGAAGTGTTTCCTTGCGCCTTCCGGCAAGCAATTCATGATCTCGGTCATAACTTCTGCAGGCGCTCCTTCCCGCCCTACCGCCGTGATTTTATCGAAACAAGTGTTCGGCTTGGCCGGTTTCGCACGACACCGCTCTCTTTCATCTTCGATCCATCGTTCATCGCGCTCCTTTTTCTGGTGCCCTCAACATTCACGGGACTCTGCCCGCGCGCGCCGGGAAGTCAACGGCCGCCCGCTCCAAAATTCCGTCTTAGCCGCGGTCTATCGACGAGAACGAAGCGAAGGCAAACGGTTATGTTCCTTGCGTTTTTTCATGCTTGGGGGCGCGCGAAAAAAATTCCGATTGTCCGGAACACGACCCCTGCGGCGGCTTCTTTTTGTGTCCCTTCAGCACGAGCGCCAGCAGGTCGCCCCGGTGCCGCGCGACATGATACACAACTGGCTTGAACCTTTGCCCGCGCGGCGTGTCGACGACCCAGAAGGTGTGCCCCGACAGGATTTTCCCCGACGATGCGGACAGCGCGGCACGGGGAATCGCGTCTTCCACCCAGCGCCAGTCGGCCATCCGTCCGCCCCATAGTCGCTTGACGGCAAACGTCCCGTTGGTCATTCCGTGCCACAGCACGAGTTCTGCCTTCCAGAGGCCGAGGTTCCGCAGGCGGATCAGCATCGCCGGTGCGCTCACCCGGTAATCGGCTGCCAGCGCCTGCAGTGCGGCGAGCGACACAGACTTTTCCTTCGCGCGACGCTTCACGTCCAGCCCCGGCATCAGCAACTCCTCGGCGCCGCTGTTGCAAAGGCGCTCCTCCTCCGGATCGGCGGGATGAGCGGCGAATTTTATTTCCGGCACGCGCTCGTAGAAGAACGTGTGGCATATCTCATGCGCGACCGTGAAATTGATCCGGCCTTCCGGGAGATCCCGCCGCAGGATCATGCGAAATCCCGCGCCGAAATCCGCGCCTAGCGGCGCCAGCGCCCCGTCCGCCTTCAGTGTGTCGTCCGTGGTGACATCCCGTATGTTGCGGGCGATCAGAAACGACTCCAGCCGGACCGGCGCCACCGCCCGGAAACCGAGACTCCGACGCAGCGCCTTCACGCATTGAACGATCTCGTCTTGCGGGCTGCGAGGCCCCTCACCGTCCCTTGCCGCCGCGAAACGCTCCACAAGTAGGGACATGCGTCTCCTATGTGCCGAACATGGATTGCTGCTTCGATGCGGGTTTCTTCGATTTCGCGAGCCGGAACATCCCGTCCCAGTCGGCTTTACCCATGGCCCTGACCTCGCTGCGCAGGGAGACCGGACTGTTCTCGACCTTGCGGGCGAAATAGTCGACCTTCCAGTGATCGAAGATCTCGTTCGCGGTCCGCGCATCAACATCGTCGCAGGATTCCCGCACCCAGGCGTTGAAATTTTCCTTGCTCTCACGGTAGATCGCGTCGTCCCTCTCCTTTTCTCCGAGGAGGAAACCGACGCTCTCGCCCAGCAGGATGCTCATGCGTTCCAGCAGCCGGGCGCTCGGGTTACTCACCACGAGCGGCTCCACCATCAGGGCCTGGACATACTCCAGACTTACGCCCAGTTCTTCGGCGAAGGCTCGGTCGTCGCGGACGCGCTCATCGACAAGCCTCTTCAGGCGCGGCCCGAAATCGTTGCCGTTCATGGTCGAATAAAGGGCGCCGTGTGAATAGTGGAGTTTCACGATCCCGCGCAGCGCTTTTGTGAAGTCCTCGTCGTTGAAGAAAATCCCTTCTTTCAGGCTGCCGGTGTACTGAACGTCGAAGCTCCTGAGGAACGATCCCAGCATCATCCGCGACACCTGCGAATTCACGAGACGGATGGCGGGCACGCCCGCCTGCGTTGCGATCTCGTTTTCCTGACCGACCCCGAAGCTTGGCGCTCCGCACAGGATGACCAGGAAATGGAATGTTGAGGCCCGCGAGCGGTCGATCAGGTACACGGTCGAGGGCTTGTATTTCGGGTGGCGCTTGGGGTGCGTATGCTCGCCCGGCCAGTAGACATTGACGGGCGGATCGGAGAATTCCGCCGCGCCGGCGCAGCGGCGCACCCCCTCGACAACCGCCCTCACCGAAGAATCCTCCGCTTCGGATAAGCGCAAACGGCTATTAGTCCTTCAGGGAATAACACGTTCCCGAACTTTCATTGGACAGCGAAATTGACTGCGGTTACTTTTGCGCCACACGGAGCAGATTTTAGCTGCTCCCGGAGGCGCAAATGTCATCGCGTTGGTTCCAAGTCCACCTCCTACGCCCCATCCATCCCCTCTTTCGATGGAAATGGGCACGTCCAACCGCCGCCGTTCTTACCCTATTTCTTGTCCTGCCTGTGGCCGCGATGGCACAGGGCTCGCCGTTCGACACTGGCTTTAACGCCATCCAAGCCCTCTTCACCGGCACCATTGCGAAGGTTGCAAGTCTGGTCGCCATTGTGATCGGCGGCTATGGCTTCGCCCACGGCGAACCCGGCGCCAAAAAGGCACTCGCCGGCGTTGCAGCTGGAACTGGTATTGCGGTTCTAGCAGTGAACGTTCTGAGTTGGCTCTGGGGCGTATAGAACCCTTCCCGGCCAGCTTCCAAGCTCGGCTTAATCCGGAGATCTCCGACGCCTCAACATCGTGTCACCTGAGATCCACATGGTGTGGCGAATGAAAAGCGAATATGGTACGCTTTCGTCTGTGGTTCTCCGAACGTGCACGGTTGCGGTCAGGGATCTTCGAGACGTTGAGCACTCCATAGAGGTCACCGCGGAGACACTCTATGAAGCGATCGCCACGGCTCTCGCCGCGTTGCAGCAGGACAACTGGGTAGGAGAGATCGGTCAGGGGTTCGCAACGGTAACTGTTCTTGTCCAACAGCCACCCGTAAAGCACGAAGTCAAAATCAAGGACTTTGTCTCATGGCTCGGACGCCAAGGACGTTCGCCCTCAGAAGTCATGCTGAAGCAAAAGCTGGAGAAAATATTGGGCAAAGCAAACCACGCGAGGACGTGACCGAAAAGGATAAGCAAACAAATTAGCCGGAGGACATCTCCGAGCTCTCACTGACTCGGAGTCCGAGCCGGTCTTTGGGAGTGCTTAGGTTGCCCCGCTTGCGCAACACCCGCTTTCGCCGATGAGGGCTGTGTGATGGTCGCACCTGGCGCGAAGGGGTCCTTTCCTTCAAGTACCGACGATGCAACGAAACCAAAGAAGATCATCGCGCTCAGCAATCCCCACACGAGAACGACTGGCTTCCAGGGAACGAGAATGTACATGCCAGAACCTCCGGGGACGAAGAGCGGCTCGCGATTACCGCTATTATACTGCGAAACCCCCCGGACTTTTCATCAACATCTTGCCAGCGTTTCTTCGCTCAGGAGTTGCAATGCGCGATGAACGGCAACGCCAGAAAGGACGAGTTGCGCCGCGTCCACAGAAATGTTTTTGTAGAATGGAAAGGAAATGTCTGTGTTGGTTGAGCTGCATAATACCGGAGATGCCACGATCAGGACGGAAGTGCAGGTGATCATTGAACACGTTCTGAGCGACCGGCCTGGCGAGTGGCGTGTGTCGATTGTTGGATCTCGTTCGAAGGAAGATTGGGAGATGAAAGTCGAAGGTCCCAACGGTTTTGAGCGGTCGTACACACTGGTAGGAACTGCAGGAGAGCATCAACCTGCGGCCATTGGGAATCTGCTACTGAGGCTGCTCCCCTCGAAGACGTCATAAAAACCGTCCGCGTCTGGCAGAAAGCTCGTTCAAATCAATGACCAACGGCCAAAACGTGCTAAGGCCTGTTTTCGTCAGTTGAGAACACGTGCCTTTCGCTACAATCCTTCCGAGATGCTATTCATCACCCCAGCTTTCAACGATGGCTAGAGAAGGAAGAAATGGTCCTGGCGCGTAGTCATGATTCTCTTGACGGCCCTGAATGCTCGGGAATGTTCCATGACGATCGCGTTGGGCAGAACAGTCGCTGCGGGCTTAGCTTACAATGTCTTCAACGTAAGAGGTACCTACGCGGAATTCGAGGTCAGTTGATGGACCGCCAGGTGAAGGACTGACAGCGGAGGGGCTACCTATGTACAAGAGCTATCACGAATCCCAGCCGGGGGTGGTTCGTTCGACTGGGAAACCCGCAATTTTGAGATTTTGGGAAGCTGCCGACGGCAGTGGCATGTGGCTTCAATCTAACTGTTGGGGCAAATTAGGGACAAGTAACTGGACTTTGGGAGGAGTGGACTACATGAAAGAACTGGGTGGAGTGGAAGTAGAACCCGGGTTTTGGGTCCTTGAGAACCCAGTAACTGCGTACATCAAGTTCTCAGACATGAGACGCAACTAAAGACCGTAGACATCGATTAATCGTAGAGACAATGGACTTCTGGAAGAGCAAAGAGTGGCAGGAATTATCAGGCTTGTTGACGACGGCATATCTGCCAGATCCTACCGTCGGCGGCCAGTACCTCAAGCTGCTGAGCGTCCCCACGCCCGACGGCAAAATGATGCTTACTGCTGCCGTCTTTGACGATATATATCCGGGCAGCAACTTTATCGAAATCACAGACGAGATGTTGCTGGCGAAGCTAAGAAACATCAAAGGACAGTTTCATAATGTTTCCGGAACCGGCGATCTTCCCGTCTTCTACTACGAATATTTGATGTCTACGGCTGACTTCAAAGTCTTCTCGAAGACTGGAAAACTTCCAGATGTGGCCAAAAAAGAACGTCCTGAAAGGGACCGCTTAGCAGATGAGTTCATGAAACTTCTGATCAAGCGCCAAACCAACCTCGCCGACGGGATCGCCGCGCTCACCACGGTGAAGATCAACGTCCTCAAGGACAACTACGAAGGCGCAAGGGCGAACGAGTTCAACCTGCTTTGTGCTGATTTCTACGAACAGGTGACGGGGTTCTCGGAATCGATGAAGAATGATCGCTTTTGTCTCATTCCCCGAAAGGGATTCGTGGAAGACGCAGAGCATGTAGTGGTGAAGCGTCATCGAGTTTATTTCGCTTCAGCGAAACGGCTCTGGCATCGTATCGGGCAAGCACTGGCACACGGGGGCACCAACCTGCGGAACAAGCTTGGTCAGGGTTGGGCGCCCGAACGGGTCCGCCCTTTAGCCATTGAAATACGCGAGCTTCTGAGCAAGCGCCGAACCAGCCGAACCACCCTCGGCGACGCTCTTGATGCGCTCACGACGCCGATGCTCACCGCCATCGAAGCCGCGCACGGACGCGAAAAGGCGGACGAGTTCGACTTGCTTATGGCCCGATTCTCCGAAGGGGTACGCAGGCTGTCGGGGGAGCGGGTTCAGTAGCCTACTACTAGGGGGCGGGTTGGTTGGAGCGCAAAGGCGGGGCGGGGGCGGCGCGCGTTCCATCCGAAAACGGTTCCAAACAACGCTCACTGGATTAGATTTGTCTTCGGCAAAATACCCGTCGGCAAAATCGCGTCGACCAATTTGCCCTGTGCCACGCGTTTGGTCTTTGATGTTGCCTGCAGGTACTTGTTCGTGACATGAAGGTTGTAGTCGCGGATTGCGAGCTGATGTTCGCCGACCTCTGCCAGCTAGTTCGTGCCGAGTGCCGAAACGTTTACCACACCACGTCCGTAATACCGGCTGCTGCATGACGAGCAAGGAAGCGATGCCGCCGTCGTCAGCGGTCCAGGAGAGTGCTTGTTTTTGACCAGTTTTGTGCGCGCGCTTCGTCAATGATGGGAATTGCCGGGAACCAACGCTGCCACATGAATAACTGGGTAAGAATGTTTTGCACGGAGGCGTCGAGTTCCGTCGCCGATGGATGCTTAGTCATGGTTCAGGCATATCCTTCAGCGCTGGCTTGATCTCATAGGCTTTAGCGAATTCTGCCCGCGACTCGGCCTCGTTTCCTTCCTGACGGAGCGTCAGCGCCAGATTATAGTGGGCCTCGGCATAGCCCGGCTTGAGGCGCACCGCGTTGCTAAACTCCTCCTGTGCCTCGTGGAGGTTGCCGGCTTGCAACAGCACTAATCCGAGATTATTGTGAGCTTCCGCGAAATTCGGATCACGGCGCACGAGCTCGCGGAAAACATTAGCGGCGACAGCCGTGTCACCTTTCTGGCTGAGCACCAATCCCAGTTGCACCTGCGCATCCGTGTATTTGGGATTAAGACTAATGGCATCCCTCAGCTCGCGGACGGCTTCGTCCAGACTTCCCGACTGCGCGAGTGCCAAGCCGAGATTGTAGTGCGCCTCCGCCAGATCGGGATCGGACATGACCGCTTGGCGGAACTCCTCGAGCGCGCGCGCGCGGTCGTTCTGGCGCCAGTACAGTAGCCCCAGGCTCGAGTGGGCCCGGGCGTAGTCCGGTTCCAGTTCGAGTGCTTTCTCATAGGCTGCCAGGGCCTGCACGGCGTTGTTCTTGCGCTCCCAAGTCAGACCCAAATAGTAATAGCCGGTCGGCAGTTTGGGGCTCTTCTCGATAGATTGTTGAAAAAATGCAAGCGCGTCATCAAGCTTTTGCTCTTCCAGCGCTTGAACGCCCTGAAGGATCAGCAATTTCGCCTCCGCGAGGCGGGCACGGAACTCCTTCAGTGCACTGATGTCTTTCATCTCTTTTTGTGCGGCTTCCGTTTTGCCTTGGGCGCGCAGCGCAAGACCCAGGTTGTAATGCGCAGCTTCGAAGTCGGGCTTCAGTTCGATCGCGCGCTGGAACGCCGCGATGGCGCCGGCCAAGTCGCCGATGGCTTTGAGTTCCTTGCCAAGATTGAGTTGTGCACGGGGCTCATTGGGATCAATGAGTACCGCCTTGCGGAATTGCCCAAGCGCGCCAGCGTGATCGCCTTGCCGCCGCAAGGTCTCGCCCAGCATCAGGTGTGCCGGTGCAAGCTGCGGATTCAACTGGAGGGCGCGACGAAACGCGACCGCAGCGCCCGAGAGATTGCCGAGCTGCCCCTCGCTCAGCCCCAGCTCGGCGTATAGCTCGGCCGACGGTTTCGACGCGAGCGCCCGCTGTAGTTCACTCTTGGCGGCCGAAGGATCGCTCTGCTCCAGATAGATATGTGCCAGAAGGCGATGCACCGCGGCGTTCGCAGGATCGAGCCCAACCGCGATATGCAGTTCCTTAAGCGCGGCGGATTGGTCGTTTAGATCGTACCAAGTGTCGCCTAATCCATAGTGGGCATCACCCCATTTCGGTTTGAGGCGCACCGCAGCCTCGAACTCCTCGACCGCCTGCCGGGCATCCCCTTTGTATTTGAGAGCCAGGGCCAGGTCGTAGTGGGTCAGCGCGTCGTTCGGTTCAAGCTCCAGCGCCTTGCGGTAGTTCGTGATGGCGTGGTCCCAGGATTTCTGACGGGAGTCCGCAATGGCCTGCCGGCGGTAGGTTTCAGCCGTTTGCGCAAAGCACGAAGCTCCGAGGAGGAGCAGGAGAACTGGGACAACCCTCATGGAATTACAGCCTAGCATGTTGGGACTGGCGAGAAGGGTAATTGGCGTTCATAGACGGCGCCTCACCCAAAGCTTTCGGGCGAAGCTTGTTTTAGCCCCGCCCGGATGGTCACTTTCCCATGTCACCAGACGAATTTCGCGCTGAGCTGGCCGATACGCGGATCGTGGGCATTCGTGATATTTCCAAAGCTGGCGCTGCTTACGTCGCCGCTCGGATTCATGAATTGCGCGTGGTTGAAAATATTGAAGAATTCGCCGCGAATCTCGAAAGATTTGTCCTCCGTGACCGGAACGACCTTCGTTATTCCGAAATCGGTGTTGTTGAAGCCTGGGCCATGGAAGAATCGGCGATTCGCCGTCCCGAAACTTCCGCAATCAGGACCGGTCAAAACCCCCGCCGGCGTTAAAGCGCACTGAGTTGCGGTAAATGAGCTCTGGCTGAAATATGTGAATGTACCTGGAGTAGAGCGGGGGTTATATTTGTGAACTGGACCCACGACATTGGGCATGTCGGTGGACGGGCTGCCGACAAGCGAGGCATCTCCCGGGCAGTTCCCCGACGGACACAATGGCCCCTGATTCACCGGATTCGCTTCTCCCATCTGAACCGGGAACCCGCCCGCGAACCGCGTGATGCCCTGCAGTTGCCATCCTTTCGTGAGCCTTGGCAAACCGTGGAAAATCCGATTGAACGGCATCTCCCAAATGTAGCTGACGACGAAGTTCTGGTGCACGTCGGTCGACGACAAGCCACGGCTAAGCTTGGCATTTGAGAAGTTGATCAGTTCGCCGAAAGCTGAGGAATCATCAATGGCTTTCGCGAGCGTATAAGCGGCGAGAAAGTTTACATCACCCGCTTTTCGCTCGACCGTCACCTGACCGGAGTTGTAGATCGAATTGGCCACCAGCTTGGTGAAGGTGTTGCCAAAACCAAAACAGAGGCTCCCCGCCGCGGGACAGTAATTCGGATTCAAAAGAGTATCCCTGGTGCCATAGACCGTATTTGCGC
>JBAUYE010000121.1:0-27065 GCA_049584615.1 Candidatus Sulfotelmatobacter sp. | reverse complement strand
AATGACCGCGGCGAAGCCCTCAGTTCCACGCTGGCGGAAAAAGATGTAACCGTGGCCTTCGCGCGCCGTTTGCGCCAGGAGTTGGAGAATCGCGGAATCTCCACGCTCGTTCTGCGTGACTCCGACGCGACGGTGTCAATTGATGACCGGGCTTTTTACGCCAACACCACCCACGCCGCCGTCTACGTGGCCCTCCATGCGGCGTCGAACGGCCATGGCGTCCGCCTCTACACCGCGCTGCTGCCTTACAGTGGCGACGATGATCGCGGTCCATTTCGCTCCTGGACCACAGCTCAATCTTCCTCCATCCCGCTTAGTCAAGCGGCCGCTGCGAGTGTGGCGGCCGAGTTAAGGAATCAACAGATCGCGGTGCGGACTCTTACTGCCCCGCTCCGCCCATTGAATAACGTCGTCACGGCTGCTATCGCCGTCGAGGTTGCCCCGCTGGGGTCCGATGTTTCGCAACTCATGTCGCCGGACTACCAGCAAATCGTTGCCGTTGCCATCGCCAACGGAATCGCAGACATTCGCGCCAAGCTGGGAGCCGCTCCATGATTGCGAAAGCCATGACCGGGCAAACCATGACCAGGCAGAACATGATCGCGCAGAACCGATCGCCAGAACACGATTGCGCGGAAAGTGACCGACGAATAAGAACTGGCTCAGCATGATTCCGCGCCATCTTTTCATCGCAATCTCGGTGCTGCTGCTGGCTGTGCTGGGCATGAGCCTCTACGCGTGGCACATGCGGGGACGGGCGGCCGCGGGTCCCGCGGTTTCGATCGACAGCCGTCCGGTAGCGCCTCCCGTGGCCGGAGCCACCGAGCAAGTAACGCTGTTTGTGGCGTATGACGATGCCGGTGTACTGCTCGCGCAGTCGGCCCGCATCCCGCTGCCCTCGGTTCGCCAGCAGCGCGCCGAAGAATTGCTGCGGTCGCTGCTTGCCTTATACCTGGACAAGGCCTCGCCTCACCCCTTGCCGCCGGGGTCTGACGTCCGCAGTGTCTACCTGGTCGATCCCGGACTCGCCGTGATCGACATCAACGCCGCTTTCGCCGATGGCCACCGTTCGGGCGTGCTCTCCGAAGAACTCACCGTGGCATCGCTGATCGAGACGCTCTCCGCGAACCTCCCGGGAATTCTTCGAGTGAAGATTCTGGTGGAAGGCAAGCAGCGCGACACTCTGGCAGGCCACGCCGATCTGTCTGGCTTTTTCGATGTCTCCGCCGTCAATCAGTTAAGCACCCAGCTGCAATCGAGCCAGTAGCTTCTCACAAATACAGGTGGAATCATTCGCCGGAGTCTCCTGCAGACACGGACTCTGCGATCCATTGCAGATAGGCGGGTGATCCGTCTTCGATCGTCAGGCAGATGCATTCCGGAAGTTCGTAGGAGTGAAGCTCTGCGATGGCGTGACGCACTTGAGCGAAGGCCGCAGCCGTGGTCTTGACGACTAAAAGCCATTCACGAGCTTCTTCGATCTTGCCTTGCCAAAGATAAATGGATTCAACCTGAGGGACGACGTTGACGCAGGCGGCCAGCCGGTGCTCAAGCAGATGGCGCGCGATCTTGCGGGCCTCTTCTTCCGAGGAGGCGGTGGTTAGGACGATGCGTTTGTCAGTCATATGAAATCGATTGGTTGCCTATCAGCGGCCAGCAGTCAGAGAACGCAGCTCAGAGGGTAGCACTCTGGAAGTGAAAAGGTCCCACTATAACCAAGTTGGTTCCCGCTGCCTCACGAGGAAGAACTTCTGCTTGACGGCTGAGCTGAGTAGAAGTCCACTGAGAGGCTAGGGTTCGATCCACGAAGTTTGTCTTGGGTGGCCACAAACGATGGATTTTCGAGTGAAGGATGTTCCAAGAGTTCGGCGATTTCCCAGTCCGCAAGACGGCCTGCGCGCCGTGGTCTAAAAGGCGCCGCAGGCTGAGGCACTGGCGGCCTCGTGGATCTTAAGCGTGCGGCCGCTGGCGACGCGAATGTACGTCTTGCGCCGGCGTATTGCTACGATCACGGTTGCGGTGCTCGCGGGTTTGTTGTTTGGGCATGTGATGCTCGGCGCCAATGGGATGATGGTGTACAAGCAGAAGCGGATGGAATTTGAATCGCTGCAGAAGCAGATCGCCCAAGAACAGAAAGAGAACGAACTCTATACGCAGAAGATTCAGGCACTGAAGACAGACGCCAAGGCAATTGAGAAAGAAGCCCGCGAGCAGTTGCGCTATGCGCGTCCCGGGGAGTACGTGTACGTCCCGCCGGCTGCGGCAAATCAGCCGACCCCCGCCACTCACTCGGCGAAGCGGTAAGCTCTCTGCTGCTGTGCGCCAGTGATCCCGCCGCAAAGTACAAGCGCGTGACAATCGACAAGTTCTGCTGTGGTATAGTTCGGGACGTTAATCGATGGCCGGTGCAATGAATTGTTGCCGGACTTGCGATTAGAATTTCTTCCATAACCTGCGGCTGGGCCGCAAGCGGAACATCAAAGAGGAGAGAAACCGGCCATGAGAAAAGTTCTAATGCTTTGTCTTGCGATTTGTTTCGTGTTTGCCCTGACAGCGTTGGCCTTTGACGATATGGGCAAGAGCACGACCGTGAACGGATGGGTGAGCGACGCAAAATGCGGCGTGAAGATGGCAAGCGCCAGCGGTGCGGCGTGCGCCCAGAAGTGCGTGGCCGCGGGGCAGAAGATGGTGATTGTCACCGATGGCGACCAGAAAGTTCTGGCCGTGGATAACCAGGACGCTCTGAAAGGCCACGTAGGACATCACGTAGCCGTGACTGGAATTGTGACCAACGATTCCATTCACGTGGAAAGTCTGAAAATGCTCTGAGCGAGATTGGATAAAGACAGGGGCGGCTGCGGCCGTCCCCTTTTTATTTGTTTTGGAGACCGGCGACGCTCGTGCCGGCGGGACACCGGCGCTACCTGACTACTCCTTCAAGCGGGGAACTGGCGGTGGCGTAGAGCTTTTTCGGCATACGGCCTGAGAGATAGGCCTGGCGCCCGGCCAGCACCGCATGATGCATGGCTTCGGCCATCAGCACGGGATCTTGCGCGTTGGCAATGCCAGTGTTCATGAGGACGGCATCGGCACCGAGTTCCATCGCGATCGCGGCATCGGACGCGGTGCCAACGCCAGCGTCTACTATCAGCGGCACGCCGGTGATCATCTCGCGCAGGATGCGGATATGGGCTTGGTTCTGAATGCCCATGCCGCTGCCGATCGGCGCGCCGAGCGGCATTACGGCGGCCGCGCCGGCCTCCACCAGACGTTTGGCGTAGACGATGTCGTCGGAGGTGTAGGGCAGGACAGTGAAGCCTTCGCTCACCAGCACGCGCGTGGCTTCGAGCGTGGCTTGCACGTCCGGATAAAGTGTGGCCTGGTCCCCGATCACCTCAAGTTTCACCCAATCCGAAAGGCCGACCTCGCGGCCGAGGCGTGCCGCGCGGATGGCTTCGTCCGCGTTGTAGCAGCCGGCAGTGTTGGGCAGGAGAAAATATTTCTTTGAGTCGATGTAATCGAGCAGGGACTCTTTGCTGCGGTCAAGATTGACGCGACGTACGGCTACCGTGACCATTTCGGCGCCACTGGCTTCGAGGGCGCGGGCAGTTTCCTGGAAGGACTTGTATTTTCCGGTGCCGACGATCAGGCGGGAGCGGAAGGCGCGGCCGGCGATGATTAGGGGGTCGGTCATGGATACATTGTAATCAAAACCGGCGCTGGGAACAGCGGTATGTGGCTAGGACGTATTCGCGGGAAGGAAAACAGATTCCTCGGCGGCGGCGCCGCTAATGACAAATCCGCTATGGAGTGATTTGGGCTTCCGCCCGGGCGTAGAGTTCGTCGATCTGACGGCGATAGCGTTCTTCGATGATGCGGCGGCGCAGTTTTAGCGTAGGCGTGAGAGCGCCGTTGTCAGCGGTGAATTCGTCAGGCACCAGCAGCACGCGCTTCAGCTGTTCGAATCTTGCAAGATTCTGGTTTACCTCTTCGGCAATTCTGTCGTAGAGCGCCTGCACCTTAGCGTTGGCGACAAGTTCGGCGCGCGAGGAAAAAGCGACTTCGTTCGTCCGGGCCCAGTCTTCGAGCATCGGGAAGTTGGGCGAGATGATGACCAAGGCAAACTTGTGCTTGTCGCCGATGATGGCCGCGGTTCCGACCAGGGGATTGAGCTTCAGGGAATTCTCGATCGGTTGCGGGGCGATGAATTTGCCGCCGGAGGTTTTGATGAGTTCCTTCTTGCGGTCGGTGACGGATAGATATCCATCGGCATCGATCTGGCCAATGTCTCCGGTCTTGAACCAGCCGTCCTGGAAGGCATTCTGGGTTTCTTCGGGGCGATTCCAGTATCCCTTGAACACGGAAGGGCCGCGCACCAGAATCTCTCCATCCTCGGCAATGCGCACCTCGAGGTTGGGAAGGATTTTGCCGACCGTGCCGATGCGATGATTGACCGGCGTGTTGACGGCGATCACCGGGGAAGTTTCGGTCAAGCCGTAGCCTTCATGAATGCGGATGCCCACGGTGGCAAACCATTCGGCCAGTTCGCGGCCCAGAGGCGCGCCACCGGATATAAAGGTTTCGACCCGGCCTCCCAGGCCCTCGCGGATTTTCGAGAAGATCAGTCGGTTGGCCAGTTTCCAGTCGGCCGCGGTTGGGATTCGTCCCGCAAGTATTGCAGGTTTGTTGGCGCGGCCCACCGACAACGCCCAGCGGTAGATGGCGCGCTTGGCGAATCCGCGGGCCTTCGCTTCGGTCTTGGCGTAGATTTTTTCATAGACTCTGGGTACGGACACGCACAAGGAGGGATGTACTTCGAGGAAAGTTTCGGTAAGGTTCTCCATGAGGGGACAATAGGCGAGAGTTACACCGTGGTAGAGCATGGAGAAATCCACATGGCGAGCCGTCACGTGTGAAAGGGGAAGAAACGAAATGCTGAGCAGCCCAGGACGCATGTCGAAGCCGAGCAAAGAGCAGTTGATGTTCGACGCGATGTTGCCGTGGGTCAGCATCGCGCCCTTCGAGGTTCCGGTGGTGCCGGAGGTGTAGATGATGGTCGCGAGATCGTCAGGCTGGACGGAGCGCGCGATCGATTCGGTGTGGGGATCGAGCCCGTCGGGACCCTGGCTCATGAACTGACTCATGAGCGCACACGTTAGGGTAAGATCGCCGGGGATTTGCACGCGATCCATGACTACGATTCTCTTGATCTGCGTCTGGGAGAGAATCGTCTGGATCTTGCGTAGTTGACGTTCGGTGGAAACAAAAACGATGCTGGCGCCAGAGTCGCGCAGGGTGTAAGCGGTTTGTCCCGGGGTCAGCGTGGAGTAAACGGGAACGGTGACGGCGCCGAGTAACAGAATGGCGAAGTCGGCGGTCGACCATTCCGGCCGGTTCTCGCTGAGAATGGCGACCCGGTCGCCCTTCTGCACGCCCCACCTCTGCAGTGCGCGAACGGTTCCAGCAACGTTGCGGCGTAGGTCTGAGGAGGAGATGGGGAGCCACTTTCCCGCCTCGCGGTAGAGCATGGCACGGTCGAGATTGCGCTCGGTCGCGGCAAAGAAGATATCGTTCAGCGTGGCAAGCGGCATCGAATGATCGTCGGTCGGTGTAACCAACGTCTGTCTTGAATTTACTGGTTGCGCTTACTTTCGGCAATGCAGGAGTGCAAGAACAGATACTCATTGGTCTCGCGACGAGGAATCGTTCACTCAACCGCGCGGTGCTTCGGCTGCGAAGTAAGCTATCATTCGAGCAGGAGGTTCGTAATGGAGCAGAAACTACTTAGGATGTTGGCAGGCGTGCTGCTTGCGGGTGCGCTGGCCGTCGCGGGCGCAGCTCCGGCAGCAGCACAAAGCAAACAACCAGACGATACATCGATCGCCATGCCTAAAGTTGGCGACATGGCGCCGGATTTCACGCTGAAATATTTCGACGGCAACGATCTGAAGGCCGTCTCCTTGAGCCAGTACCGCGAGAAGAAGAACGTAGTGGTGGCGTTTTTCATTTTCGCCTTTACCGGCGGTTGAACCAGGCAGATGAAGGCCTTCCAGCAAGATTTGCAAAGGCTGGAAGCTGCCGACACCCAGGTCCTGGGTGTGAGCATGGATAGCGCATTCGCCAACAAAGCCTTCGCCGACCAAATTGGAGTTACGTTTCCCCTGCTGAGTGATTGGGGCGGGGATGTTACGCGCGAGTACGGAATTTACGTGGACAAATATAAAGCCGCGCGCCGGGTGAACTTTCTGATCGGAAAAGATGGGAAGATTCTGGAAGAGCAAGTCGATAAGGATGCGATCGATCCGACGAAGATTGTGGATACTTGCGAACGCCCGAAGCTGAAGAATTGACCATCGTCCGCTCAGGCTGCGGGTAGTTCGAAAGAAAAGACCGAGCCACGACCGAGTTGGCTGGTGACCCCGACAACTCCGTTGTGGGCTTCCACGATGGCCTTAGCAATGGCCAGTCCCATGCCCGTGCCTTGCACGCTATAGCGCTGGTCGCGGCCGCGGTAGAACTTGTCAAAAACCAGCGACTGCTCGAAATCATCGATGCCGTGCCCGTGATCGGTGACGCTGGTGACTATTCGGTTTCCTTTTTGCTCGGCGGTAATAGTAATTGGCGAAGTGGGGGGAGAATATTTGGCGGCATTTTCCAGCAACTGCTTCAGCACCTCCGCAATGCGGTCGGAATCCACCCGCACCTTGGGCAGCGACGGAGCCACGCGGACTTCGAGCGGATGCAGGCCGATGAACGTCCTTGATTCTTCCACAGCGGAGTCGATCACCGAAGCGATATCCACGGCGGCCATATGGAGTTCGACTTTGTGCGCGTCGAGCTGGGCCATTTCCGTGGCTTCGCCCACCAGGCGGTCGAGACGATCGGTTTCTTCGTTGATTACAGTTAGCAGCTCACGGCGCTGCGCCTCGTTGAGGTTGTATTCCGAAAGCAGACCGGTGACTGCGGCCTTGATGCCGGTAAGAGGTGTGCGCAGCTCGTGAGTCACAGAATCGAGCAGGACGGCGCGGAGATTCTCACTTTGGTGCGCGGCTTCAGTCTGGGAGAGCTTCTCGATGGCCCCGGCGCGCTCGATGGCGATGCCGATCATGCTGCCCAGGGCTTCCAGAGTGGCGCGCGAGAGCGCTGGTCCGGCAATGCCCACGGCTCCCGTGGTGCGCGTTCCCAGGTGCAAGGGAGTGAGAGAGATTCCGCGCTGGGAATCGATGACAGGTTCGCCGCGTGAGCTGACGATTTGAAGGTCCTGCAGGGCAAGTGAGGTGGCTTTGGGGTCGGTGCGGTAGACCTGTTGCGAGCTGAGCAGGTAGATGGCGGCCGCCTTGGCGCCGAATCCATCACACACGTAAGCGGGAATCGCGTTCAGTAGTTCGGCCACATTATCGGTGGCGAGCAGGCGCTGGCTGAAGGCGTAGAGGCGTTCCACGTCGCGGCGGCGTTGATTAGCGTCTGCTGTCTGCCGGCGGGCGCGGTCGGCGAGCTGGCTGGCGATTCCCGCGGTCACCAGGAAAGCGAACAGCGCGACCCAATTCTGCGGATCGGCGACGGTCAAGGTTCCGATGGGGGGAAGAAAATAATAGTTGAAGGCCAGCGTGGCGAGCAACGCGAGAAAGACCGAGAAGCGAAACCCCCAGTAGGCCGCCACCCAGAGCACCATCAGCAGGAACGTCAAAGCAACCGTGGTGGGGTTCACGTGGATAATGCGCCGGCAAATCTGGACCGCAAGTTCGACGGCCACAAGACAGGCGGTGTAGCGGAGCAACTGCTGTGGCCAACGGGCTTTCACGGGCACGATTGTAACGGAATAAAGGTTTCAAGGTTTCAAAGACTCAAAGTTTCATGGTTTCAGGGCGGGCGAAGGATTGTCAAACCTTGAAACGATGAAACCTTGAAACTTGCTTCCGTCCAGATTCGACAATTTCTGCTCCGGCGTGGAGAATAACGGCGATGCCTAAGAGTCCTGAAGAATGGCTTAAGGAAGTGGACACGGCCCAGCGGCCGGCGGTGTTCAAGCTGTTTCTGGGCTACGCTCCTGGCGTCGGCAAGACATACGCCATGTTGAGTGAGGGTGTGCGGCGGGCAAGCCGCGGCGAAGAAGTCGTAATCGGCGTAGTGGAGACTCACGGGCGCAAACCGATCGTGGAACTCTCGTCGCGGCTGGAATCAGTTCCACGGAGGAAGCTGGAATACAAGTCAACCATTTTTGAAGAGATGGATGTGGACGCCATTCTCGCGCGCAAGCCGCACGTTGTGCTGGTGGACGAACTGGCCCACACCAACATTGAGGGCAGCAAGCACGCGAAGCGCTATGAAGATGTGTTTGAACTGCTCGATGCCGGGATCGACGTTCTTTCCACGCTAAATGTGCAGCACATCGAGAGCCTGTCGCCGACCATCCGGAGCCTGACCGGAGTGCAGGTGCGGGAAACGGTGCCGGACTGGGTGATCCGCCGAGCCGGCGAGATTGTGATGGCAGATCTTACTCCGCAAGCGCTGCAGACGCGCATGAAGCGTGGAGATATCTATCCGCTGGAGCGGGTGGAGCGCGCGCTGGCAAATTTCTTCCGCAATACCAACCTGGTGGCGCTGCGCGAGTTGGCCTTGCGGCAGGTGACCCAGGCGGTCGACCGCACGCTTTCGGAACTAAAGAACGAAGATGGCCAACTGCTGCAGGTGCGGGAGCGCATTGCGGTGTGTTTCAGCTCGAATCCGGCAGCACAGTATTTGATTGCCCGGGGGGTGCGCATGGCCCAGGCGATGGACGGCGACTTTTACGCATTCTACGTGGATACGGGCGCGGATGAGAGCGATGAGAACCAGCGAACGCTGGCGGATAATATCCGGTTCGCGGAGAGCGTAGGAGCGAAGGTGGTGAAGGCCGAGGGCAAGATTGTCGCGGAAAAGGTCGCCGAGTTTGTGCGTGAGAATCACATTACGCAAGTAGTTTTCGGACGGTCGGCGACCAAGGGCTGGAAGAGATATTTCTATCTATCGGCCATTCACAAGTTTCTGCGCGAAAGCCCTTCGGTGGATGTGCACATCGTGACCCAGGAAATGCGGTGAGTGCGCCTGACTGACAAGTGATGAATGACGAGTGATGAATGACGAAAAGAACATGACGAACGAGCACCGGAGGATCCTGGTAGTGGATGACGAGCCGCAGATCACGCGCGTGCTGCGCACCACGCTTTCGGCGCAGGGCTATGACATCCGCGTGGCCAACGATGGGGAGATGGCGCTCGAGCTCATGAAGAACTGGACGCCACACGTGGTGGTGACAGACCTGGCTATGCCGAATCTTGATGGTGTAGGCCTGTGCCGGCAAATACGGCAGTTGTCGCAAGTGCCGATTATCGTGCTTTCCGTTCGCGGACAGGATCGCGCAAAGGTGGAGGCGTTGGACGCCGGCGCGGATGATTACGTTACCAAGCCGTTCAGCATGAATGAATTACTGGCGCGAATCCGGGCGCAGTTGCGGCGGACCCCGGCGGCCGAGGAACAGCCCTGCGCGATTACGGCCGGAGACTTTTGCATCGATATGGATGCGCGGTCGGTCAAAGTCGCGGGACACGAGGTTCATCTCACGCCCAAGGAATTCGACCTGCTGCTCTATCTGGCGCGCCGTCCGGGCAAAGTGGTGACGCACCGAACGCTACTGGCAGCGATCTGGGGCGCAAATAGCGTCGAGCAGCCGGAATATCTGCGCGTTTTTGTCGGACAGTTGCGCAAGAAAATCGAGTCTGATCCCTCCTCGCCGAAATATCTTCTCACCGAGCCCTGGGTCGGGTACCGGTTTGAACCTGGGTCGTAAGTCCTGCCTGTAGTTTTCATTCCCATCTTTATGAACATTTTATGGAGCCTTTATTCGGCTTTTCTGCCGTTCCGTGTCCAATGGTTGTGGGCCGAAAGAGGGCCCGGACGAATAGGGAGATTGAATTTTATGTGGATTCATGAGGTAGCACCGGAACGGTTGGCAGAACTTCTCTATCACTATCACCAGGCGCTAACGCCGGAGCTGTCGGGTAAAGGCAGTGAAGGCCGCAGTTCATGGAAAGAAATTGCCCCGCAGGAAAAGAACCGGTTAGTGGCTGCAGCGCGCCTGGCCATGCTCGAACTGGAATCGATGACCAGCGACCGTGCAACGTCGCGAGAGTATTTTGCGCAGCCGGGCGAGGCAGAATGGGGCTGCTGAGCGTCCGAGGTTGACTGGCTCCTCGACACGCAATCGCGCCCGATCCAGCGCGCGGCCCAGTTGTCGTCTTGTTGCACCAAACAAGCGTTCTGTGGAGTGAATCATGTCGAGCCGAACAAACGTCGCACGAATCATAGTGGTGATCGCTGTATTGGCCGTGACCTTGGGAGTGCTCGGGGCTGCGTTGGCGCAAACCAAGGCAGCCGCACCGAAGCCGCAAGATAAACTGGCGCTCGCAGAGGAACATGCCAGGGAACTGATTCTCCTGATCGATACCGACAAGAGCGGCAAGATCTCCAAGCGAGAGTGGATGAAGTTCATGGAAGCGGAGTTCGACAGACTCGATCAGGCGAAGAACGGAGAGCTCGACGTCAAGGAACTGACACAATCAAAACTGCGTGTGAGCCATTTCGCAAGCGTAGGGAAGTGACGGGATTTCCGCCGGTAACCAGAATTTAACCTTTACGAATTCCTTAGAAATTCCTTAAACCACCTTTACACCCGAGATGATCCACTAAAACGTTTGCGCGGGAGGTCTGCGCAAAGGCGCAGAAAGCAAAAGTATGTGGGCAACGTGGGTGGTTGCAGCCGTCGCCTTGGCCGCAGTCGCATTCATGCTCAGGTTTCTGACCGCATTGTTGCGTGAGGGTGCGCCATCGGTCTGCTACCGGGTCGTAATGGTCGCCAGGGAACCAGAGAAAGTTGAACCCCTAAGAGTTCTGCGCGACATCTATTATTTTGATGACGATGGCCGCGCGACAAGAAGTGACCGCGGCGACTACCGCTGCGAATTATTGGAGAACGAACATTATGCTAAAGAAAAACGCACCGCAGGTCTCGTGGCTCTTGGGGTTCACCCTGTTTCTGTCGGCTGGAGCCGGCGCTCAATCCACCCCAAACGCGGCGATGTCCTCCGCGAACCCCGGCTCTAGCGCGGCCACCGCACAGTCGGAACAACAGGAGATGCGGGATGAATTGAGAGCGCTGCGGGCTGAGGTTGAGCGTTTGCGCGCGGAAGTTGAGCAGCAGAAGACCGGTGCGCCCTCCAATGTCTTGCCCTCAAATGATCGCAGCGAGGCGTCGGCGGCGCCGGTGAGGACTGGGCCCGGGCCAAACGTTCCGGACGTGACTGCGGCGAACTTTGCCACCTCGACCGCCGCCGCCGGCAGAGCCCCCGCAACGGCAGGCGTGACGGGGTGGTTGGCACAGCCCGCGAGTCTTTCTTCCCAAAGTCAAGCTTCTCCGAGCCAATCTTCCGAAACCGCGCCTGCGAAAAAAGAGAAGATCGACCCCTTTTCCGACTGGGACTGGACGTGGCTGAACGGCAACCCGCGCACCAAAGAGGCGGCTTTCGATTCCAAGTTCTTCACCCCAGAGATCCGCGCCGATGTTACCTATACGTACGACTTCAACAAACCAGTAGACAACACGATCAGCGGATCGAGCGAGATATTTCGCTCCAACGAAATCCAGTTGGAGCAACTCGGTCTCGGTGGCGATTTTCACTACGACAACGTTCGCGCCCGCTTCATGACACAGTTTGGAATGTATTCCGCAACCACGCCGCGCAATGACCCCAGTCCGGCGAAGGGCCAATGGGATCTCGATACCGCCTATCGCTACCTGGCCGAGGCCTACGGCGGTTACCACATCAATGTGTTGAACGGGATCAACGTCGATGCCGGCATTTTCCTCTCTTACATTGGCCTGTTCAGCTACTACAACTTTGACAACTGGGCTTATCAGCCCTCGTACGTTTCCTCGAACACTCCGTGGTTCTTCAATGGGTTGAGAGTTCAAATTTTCCCCAATCCTCACCTCAAGATCGAGCCCTGGCTCATCAATGGATGGCAATCGTACGGATCGGCCAACTCGAGGAAAGGTCTGGGAGGGCAGATTAAATGGACCCCGCGACCATGGGTGAACGTGATTTCCAACAATTACGGCTTGGGTCACGATGACCTTTACATCCCGAACCGCGGCCGTATCCACACCGACGACAGCATCGAGATCAAGTATTACGATCAACCGGAAAAACGTCTCGACAAGATGGCGTTCTCGTTCACCGGCGACATGGGCTGCGAATTCGGCCCCAGCGCGACTACATCGGCAGGGGTATATCTGCAGGGCGTGGGCTGTCACGGCAATACCAAGGATCACAACTCGGTCGGAGCCGCGTCTTCGGACGAACATTTTGCTGCAGGCATCAATCCCAAGCAGAGCTTCATCGGCTACATGCTGTACAACCGCTTCTGGTTCGAGAAAGATCGCTACGGATTGACAATCGGCGGCGGCCAGATCAACAATCCCGGACGCTATCTGGTTCTGGATCCACCTATCAACGGAGAGACGGCGGAGTCGGCGGCGATCAATGCTCCGTACTTTACCGGCAATCCGTCAGACCCATTCAAGGCCTGGGACTCGTCGATCACGTTCGACTACATGCCCAAGCAGTACATCACGTTCCGCTGGGAATACGACTATCGCCATGCCAATGTGCCGTACTGGTCAGGCCGCGGTGGAGTCACGCCGCCAGGTTCTGGGGGAGTGCCTTATACAAATAACGGGTATCCTCAATACTTTGCCTGCATGAACGGGAATTCGTCCATGCAAGAGAGCCTCAGCGCCGCGGAAACCGCTTGCGGCAGCTCGGGCAGCACCAGCAGTGTGTGGTTCCCCGACCTGCGCCGGGACGAGCAGTTCATCGACATGGCTATACTGGTCAAGTTCTAGGCGATGCCAGCTAGTAAGCAGCTGTCCGAGAGATCGAAGATGCGGACTGGAAGGATTTTGCGATGCAAGATGTGATTTTTCTTGCGGTGACAATTCTATTCTTTGCCGTGGCGGTCGCTTACGTGCGTTTCTGCGAGCGAGTGCGTTGAGGAGGATATGAATTCTGAACCGATCATCATGCTGATCGTTTGCGCGGGTCTTCTCGTGTATCTCGTATACGCCATGTTGCGGCCGGAGAAATTCTGATGACGGCAAATGGATGGCTGCAAATCTTTTTTCTTTTGCTGGTGGTGTTACTGTTCACCAAGCCGCTGGGCGGGTTCATGGCGCGGGTGTTTGGGCGCGAGCGCACCTGGCTTGACCCGGTGATGCGGCCGGTGGAACGAATCCTTTACCGGCTCACGGGCGTGGACGAAAACCACGAGATGGACTGGAAGGAATACGCGCTGTCGCTGCTCTTGTTCAGCGGCGTTTCCATGATCCTGCTCTATGTGCTGGAGCGAGTCCAGTTGTGGCTGCCCGGAAATCCGCAGAAGCTGGTAGGAGTGCCTCCAGCGCTGGCATTCAACACCGCGGCTTCGTTCACCACGAACACGAACTGGCAGAATTATTCGCCCGAGACCACCATGAGCTACCTGACCCAGATGGTCGGTCTGGCTTATCACAACTGGATCTCGGCGGCGGCCGGAATGGCCTTGGCCATTGCATTTATTCGCGGCATCTCGCGCCGCGAGCAGAAGACCATCGGCAACTTCTGGGTCGATATGGTTCGCGGCACCTTGTGGATCCTGGCCCCGCTGTGTCTGATAGGCGCGCTGGTGCTGGTGTCGCAGGGCGTAGTGCAGAACCTGAAGCCCTATGACACGGTGCAACTTCTTGATCCCTATCAAACCCCGCAACTCGGTGCAGACGGCAAACCCGTGAACGGACCTGACGGGAAGCCCGTTATGCAGATAGTGAGCCAGCAAGTGATCGCGCAAGGGCCGACGGCGTCACAGGAAATTATCAAAGAGTTGGGGACGAATGGCGGAGGCTTCTTCAACGCTAACAGCGCACATCCATTCGAGAATCCAACTCCACTCACGAACTTTCTCGAGATGTTTTGCATTCTCGCGATCCCTTCCGCGTTGACGTACACCTTGGGAAAGATGACGGGCTCGTCCCGGCATGGATGGGCCGTCTGGGCGGCGATGGCTCTGCTGTTTCTGGCCGGAGTGAGCACGGCATATTGGGCCGAGGCGCGGGGGAATCCGTTAGTAACGGCTGCAGCGCACCATGGCTCGCAGCGTCCGGCTTCTGCTCCGCAGGCTGCGGGCAATCTTGAAGGGAAAGAAGTGCGATTCGGCGTGGCCAACTCAGCTTTGTTCGCCACGGTGACTACTGACACGAGTTGCGGCGCAGTCAACTCCATGCACGATTCATTCACGCCGCTCGGTGGGATGGTTCCCTTAATCAACCTCATGCTCAGTGAGGTGATCTTCGGCGGAGTGGGCGCAGGGATGTATGGGATGCTGGTCTTCGTCATTCTCTCCGTCTTCATTGCTGGATTGATGGTGGGGCGCACGCCGGAGTATCTGGGGAAAAAGATCGAAGCCTACGATGTGAAGATGGCGATGCTGGTGATACTGATTTTCCCGCTGGTCATTCTGGTGTTCACGGCGATCTCGGTCTTGTATAGCTTCGGCACTTCTGCCATCTCAAATGCGGGACCGCACGGATTTACCCAGGTGCTTTACGCCTTTACCTCTTCTGTGGCTAACAACGGGTCCGGCTTCAACGGATTCAGTGGAAATACACCTTGGTACAACACTTCGCTGGGCATCGCCATGCTGCTGGGGCGTTTCATGATGGTGCTGCCGGTGCTGGCGATTTCCGGGAATCTGGTAGGCAAGAAGCAGACTCCGGCAACCCTGGGCACTTTCCCGGTGACAGGTCCGCTGTTTACAGTTTTGCTGATCGGCGTGGTGGTCATCGTGGGCGCGCTGACATTTTTCCCGGCGCTGAGCCTAGGGCCAGTTCTCGAACACCTTTTGATGATGGCGGGCAAGACTTTCTAGGCAGTCTTTTTAGGAAAACATGGCAAGCAAGAAATCAAAACGCAGTTTGTGGGACATGAAGATCGTGCGCCGCGCCGCATGGGATTCGATCGTGAAGTTGCATCCCGTAACCATGATGCGCAATCCGGTGATGTTCGTAGTGGAAGTGGGTAGCGTAGTGACCACGGTACTGCTCATTCTCGAGCGAATGCGCGGGCATCCGGGCTTCGGATTCAATCTGCAGATCACCCTGTGGCTTTGGTTCACGGTGTTGTTTGCCAATTTTGCCGAAGCCATGGCGGAAGGCCGCGGCAAGGCGCAGGCCGATGCGCTGCGGCGCGCAAAAGCTGAGACCATGGCGAACCGCCTGCTTTGCGACGGCAAAACCGAGACCGTACCAGGGTCGAAATTGCGTTCGGGAGACATGGTTCTGGTGGAGGCGGGCGAGTTTGTTCCCGGCGACGGCGAGATTGTGGAAGGCGTGGCGTCGGTGGATGAGTCGGCGATTACGGGAGAATCTGCGCCCGTGATTCGCGAAGCCGGCGGCGACCGCTCCGCGGTGACCGGCGGAACGCGCGTGCTTTCGGACTGGGTGAAGGTGAAGATCACGTCGAATCCCGGCGAGACTTTTCTCGATCGCATGATTGCGCTGGTGGAAGGCGCGGAACGGCAGAAGACGCCGAACGAAATCGCGCTGAACATCCTGCTGGCCGGGCTGACGATCGTGTTTCTGCTGGCCGTGGTCACGCTGCAGCCCTTCGCCATTTATGCCGGCGCGCCGCAGACAGTGTTCGTGCTGGTTTCCTTATTGGTGTGCCTGATTCCGACCACGATTGGCGGTTTGCTTTCGGCGATCGGCATCGCGGGCATGGATCGACTGGTGCAGCACAACGTGCTCGCGATGTCAGGACGCGCCGTGGAAGCCGCCGGTGATGTGAACACGTTGCTGCTCGACAAGACAGGAACCATCACGCTCGGCAACCGGCAAGCGACTGAATTCTTGACCGCGCCCGGAGTGACGGAAGCGATGCTCGCCGATTCCGCACAACTCTCTTCGCTCGCTGATGAGACTCCCGAGGGACGTTCGATCGTTGTGTTGGCAAAAGAGAAGTACGGACTGCGTGGGCGGGAGATGAGTACGCACGACGCCGAGTTCATTCCCTTCAGCGCCATGACTCGCATGTCAGGCGTGAATCTGGATGGACGCGCCATCCGCAAAGGCGCGACCGATGCAGTTGCCAAATATCTGGAAGACCAGGGCAGCTCGCTTCCCGCGGAGGTTCGGGCCTCGGTGGAAGCGATCTCCCGCTCCGGAGGAACGCCGCTCGTGGTGGCCGAGAATGGCCGGGCACTGGGAGTGATTCAACTAAAAGACATTGTGAAGGGCGGCATGCGGCAGCGTTTTGATCAGCTGCGCGCGATGGGAATCAAGACGGTGATGATCACGGGGGATAATCCGCTGACCGCGGCGGCGATTGCAAGCGAGGCGGGTGTGGACGACTTCCTGGCGCAGGCAACGCCGAAAGACAAACTGGACTTGATCCGACGCGAGCAGGGCCAGGGGAAGCTGGTTGCGATGACTGGCGACGGCACGAATGACGCGCCGGCGCTCGCCCAGGCCGATGTAGGCGTCGCCATGAATACGGGCACGCAGGCGGCGAAAGAAGCCGGAAACATGGTGGACCTGGATTCGAATCCCACGAAGCTGATTGAGATCGTTGAAATCGGCAAGCAGTTGCTGATGACGCGGGGCGCGCTGACCACCTTCTCGATTGCCAATGACGTGGCGAAATATTTCGCGATCATCCCGGCAATGTTTGCCGGGACGTTCCCGGTTCTGCAGGCGCTCAACGTAATGCACCTGGCGACGCCGCAGTCGGCGATCCTGTCGGCGGTCATCTTTAATGCGCTGATCATCGTGGCATTGATTCCGCTGGCGTTGCGCGGAGTGAAATATGTTCCGCAGGGCGCGGCCATCCTGCTGCGCCGCAATCTGCTGGTATACGGCCTGGGCGGCGTGATCGTGCCGTTTATCGGGATCAAGCTGATCGACCTGCTCATCGTGCGGGCGGGTTTGGCGTAGAGACGACTGGCGTAGAGGCGACTATGAAGAAGAACCTGATCACTGCCGTGCTCATGACCGTGGTGACGACCATATTGTTTGGCCTGTTTTTTCCGTTTGTAATTACCGGACTCGCGCAGGTTCTGTTTCCTAAGCAAGCGAACGGAGAGCTAGTCACGCGGAACGGCAAGGTCGTGGGATCGCGATTGATTGGGCAATCGTTCTCCTCCCCAGGGTACTTCCACTCGCGTCCGTCGAGCGCCGGAACCGGGTACGACGCCACGAGCTCCGGCGGATCGAATCTTGGGCCGACCAATCAATCCCTTATCGCGCGGGTGCAGGGGGATGCGAACCGATTGCAAGCGGAGAATCCTGGAGCTGAGATTCCCATGGATCTGCTGACGACGTCGGGTTCGGGCCTTGATCCGGACATCTCTCCCGAAGCGGCCGAATTTCAGGTGCCGCGCATCGCCAAAGAGCGCGGGCTGCGCGAAGATGTGGTCCGCGAAGCAGTTCGCCAACATACGGAATCGCGGCAGTTTGGATTTCTCGGCGAACCCCGGGTCAATGTCCTGGAATTGAATCTTACTTTGGATGAGATTTCCCCGAAGCCGGCAGTAACCCACTGAAGTTACTTTCGAAACTAGCCTGTTACCCCGCCTGACCTCGGCGACTTCGGCCCCAAAAGACCATCCCAGCCAGGAAACTAAAGGTATCTGTCGTGTTCATAGAGGTATGGATACGATCGTGGCAAACGCGCTCGGAACCCATTGGGGGGAGCTTATGAACAAAATAAGGCAGTCGTGGGCTTGGGCACTGGTGCTGGTGAGCCTGGCATTTCTACAACCGCTGGTGGCGAGAGCGCAGAGTGCGCAGGTCGCTCCTGACGCGCAACCCTCCCAGAACTCGCAAAATGACGCGCAAAATGCCGACCAGCAAGATCCTCCAACCCGGGTAGCCCGGCTGAATTACATGGAAGGATCGGTATCTTTTCAGCCCGGCGGTGAGAACGACTGGGTCACTGCCGAGCTCAATCGTCCCTTGGTGACCGGCGACAATCTTTGGGCGGATGAGAACTCTCGGGCTGAGCTGCACATTGGATCGACCGCGTTCCGCCTGGGTCCTAAGACTGGAATCACGTTGCTCGAGGTGAGTGACCGGGCGGCGCAGATTCGTCTGGTGCAAGGCTCCCTGATTGTGATGGCGAGGCATGTGGACGACCAGGACTCCTATGAAATCGACACACCGAACGTGGCGTTCGTAGTGATGCAGCCCGGAGATTACCGCATGGATGTGGATCCAGACGGCAGCCAAACCGAGGTGACGGTGTGGCGCGGACGCGGCGAGGCCACTGGCGGGGGCAACACCTATAGCATGGGAGCGAATCAGTACGCCAGATTTACCAGCAGCGCGAACGATCAAGTGGATTACAGCGCCGGAGACATTCCCAATCAGGATGGACTTGATAGCTGGGCGCAGGATCGCGACCAGAACGAAGATCGCTCCGATGCGGCAAACTACGTTTCGCGCGATATGACCGGATACGAAGATCTCGACCAGTATGGCGACTGGTCCTATGTTGCCGACTACGGCATGGTCTGGCGACCGACAAATCTGGTGCCGGGTTGGGCGCCTTACCGCTACGGAAGCTGGACTTGGGTCGCGCCGTGGGGCTGGACCTGGGTGGAGAACGAGCCCTGGGGATTTGCCCCCTTCCACTATGGACGTTGGGCTTCTTCCGCGACCGGCTGGGTGTGGGTTCCGGGACCGAGTATGGTGCGGCCGGTCTACGCGCCCGCGCTGGTGAGTTGGGCAGGCGGCGGCCCTGGATTTCATTTCTCCGCCGGCGTGGGAGTGGCGTGGTTCCCGCTGGCTCCGGGAGAAGTATTTATTCCGGGTTATCACGTGAGCCGTGCCTACGTAAACAGCGTGAACGTCACCAACACGGCAGTGAACGTCACCAGAGTCACCAATGTCTACAATGCGGTGGTTGTGAACCGCGACTTTAGCAACGTCACTTATGCGAACCGGAATGTGAGTGGAGGCGTAACAGTGGTTTCACAAGACACGTTTGTAAATGGCCGGTCCGCGGCACGAAATATGATGCTGGTTCCGTCGAAAGAGCTTGCAGCCGCGCCCGTCTCGAACGCGCTTGCGGTTGAGCCGGCTCGAAGCAGCGTGTTTGGTGCGGGCAGGCCGGTGGCAAGCAAGCCGCCAGCCACTGTGATGAATCGCCCGGTAGTAGCGCTGCGTACGCCGGTTCCCCTGCCGCACTCGGTCGGACAAACCCCGGTCGCGCAGACGCAGATTGGACAAACACAGACCGGACAAACAACGAGCGGACAAGGGCTAGTCCGGCAGCAAGCACCGGGAAGGCCAGTGACAATAACGCGTCCGCTGGCGGCGACGCGTCCGGCGCAACCGGAGACCCAGACGGGTTTCCACGCGGTCGGACAGGCCGGCGTGGAAAGTGACGGGGCAAAATCGCAGCCTCGCGTGTGGGAGGAACAAGGGACTCCAGAGTCAGAGCCGCAGACGAGCCAGCAAAGTCCCGGGAATCGGAGCGAGCAATCGCATGCATCGCGCCCGGCTCAGCAAGCCGCGCCGCGACAACCACAGCAGTGGTCGCACCCCTCGGCGCAACCACTTGCACCGGTTCGAGGGACAAGCGAGCAGCAGGCGAGACCCGCTTCTACACCGCAGCAGCACCAGCAGACTCCGCATCCGCCCGCGCCGAAGCCAGAGAGCGCACCTCCCCCTAAGAAATGACATTGACGCGAACTGGCCGCCTGCGGTCTGATAGGTTCGCATGCGGCGCAGCGTCCCACCGGTTCGAAGTGAAGTTAAAGAAGTCACGATAGCGCCGGGAAGCCGGGCAGTCAGCCCGCTCCCGGCGCAATTGTTTTTCCACATCCTGCCATGAACCAGCCAATGAATACCGAACAGAATCGACCCGCAATCAACTGGATGGATGGTCTCTGGCTGCTGTTTCTGTTTGGCTTGGCGCTGCTGCCGCCGGTGGCGGAGATCCATAAGCAACTCACGCTGGCAGCGATTGGACTCGTGCAGCTCAGCGAAGGCTGGCTACTCGCGCGTGCTCCGCGGCGCGGCGCGGCTTACATCGTTCTACTCAAAATTGTGTTGGCGACCTTGCTCATCGACCACACGGGCGAGATCGGAATCAACAGCACGTATTGGCCGATTTACTTTCTGCCGGCAGTCACGGCGGCGGAATATTTTAGTCCCTTGTCGACGTTGTTATGGACGGCGCTGGCCTCCGCCGCATACTGTTCGTACCTTTACCCTGCGCTGCAGGATTATGAAATGACGAGGGAGGGATACGGAATCCTCGCCATCCGGATTCTCTTCTTTTTCCTCGCGGCCATGGTGGTGAACCGGTTCGTGGTGGAAAACCGCCGGCAAATCAAACGCTACCAGGAATTGGCAGAGACGTTGGCCGAAACCAACCGCAAGCTGGAGCAGGCTCAAGAAGAGGCGCGCCGTTCAGAGCGGCTGGCGGCGCTAGGGCAGATGTCCGCCGGACTCGCACATGAGATTCGGAACCCACTGGGAGTGATCAAAGGATCGGCGGAGATGCTTCACCAGAAGTTGGGGGAGTCGAATCCCCTGGCCAGCGAACTCGCCGGTTACATCTCGAGCGAAACGAACCGTTTGAGCGCGCTGGTGACGCGGTTTCTCGATTTTGCCCGGCCCCTGCACGCCGAGCTGGTTCCACAGGAAATTACTGCGGTACTTGATCGCGCCCTGAGTTCGGTATCTTTATCATTGGCGCGGAAAGGCCAAGACCAGCCAGTCCACGTCGAACGGCGGTACGAAGCCAACTTGCCGCTGGTGCCCTTGGATGAGAGCCTTAGCGAACAGGCGTTCGTGAATCTGATCCAAAATGCTTATGATGCGATGGGCAGCGGCGGAGGCACGTTGCGAGTTACGGCAGCGAGGGCGAACAGCGCGGGCCGGGACGGAGTGGAAGTGCGAATCGAAGACACCGGGCCGGGAATTCCACCGGAGCTGCGAGAACAAATTTTCAATCCGTTTGTCACAACCAAGAAAACGGGCGTGGGGCTGGGTCTGTCGATCGTCTCCAGAATTGTTGATGGGCATCATGGCGCGATTCGCGTCGACAGTGACAGGGAAGCGAGTGGGTTGCACGGGGCAAGCTTCATCGTCTTTTTCCCCACGAGCGATGAGATTGCGAATGCACAAGCATCTTAAGGGTTGCGTTTCAATTCGTACCATTCAGGCTGGGATCGAGGAAGCGGCGAGTAACCGCCGGAGCGTATGCCAACAGTTTTGATTGTCGAAGACGAAGCCAAGATGCGCCGCCTGCTCGAGTTGAATCTTGGCGAGGACGGTTTTACCACGCTCTCCGCCGGAGACGCTGAGAGCGGGCTGAAACTTCTGCGCGAGAACACGGTTGATCTCGTGGTGACGGATCTCAAGCTGCCCGGAATGAATGGCCTGGAATTCCTGCAGGCGATCAAGCGGCAGAATGCCGCATTGCCGGTCGTCGTAATGACCGCTTTCGGCACGGTTGAGACCGCGGTCGAAGCCATGAAGGCCGGCGCCAGCGACTATGTGCTGAAGCCATTCTCGTTGGGCGAAATGCGCATGGTGATCCGAAAGGAACTGGACGTCCGCGACCTGCGCGAGGAAAACCGGTCCCTGCGCGAGGCGCTCGGCAAGCGCTACGCCCATCCCAACGTGGTGGCGCGCAGCGTGAAGATGCAGGAAGTGCTGGCCACGGTCGAGCGTGTGGCGCCTACGAATTCGACAGTGTTGCTCGGTGGCGAGAGCGGCGTAGGCAAAGACTTAATCGCGCGTGCGATTCACGAGAAGTCGCGCCGGGCTTCGGGACCTTTCATCAAGATCAACAGCACGGCGATTCCAGAGAACCTGCTGGAGAGCGAACTATTTGGCTATGAGAAGGGCGCCTTCACGGGTGCAAACACGAGCAAGCCGGGCAAGTTCGAATTGGCGGACAAGGGCACCTTGTTTCTCGACGAAATCGGCGATGTGCCGCCGACGATCCAGGTCAAGCTGTTGCGCGTCCTGCAAGAGCGCGAGTTTGAGCGGCTGGGCGGCACGCGTACCGTGAAAGTGGACGTCCGCCTGATCGCGGCCACGAACCGCGATCTGCGCGAAGCGCTCGAGCAGGGAACATTCCGCGAGGATCTTTATTATCGCTTGAACGTCGTGCCCATCGACATCGCACCTCTGCGACAACGCAAGGAAGACATTCCCGACCTGGTCAATCTCTTCATCTCGCGATTTGCCGGGGATTCGGGCAAGCAGGTGAAGAGTATCTCGCCGGAGGCAATGCAGATTCTGGTCAACTATCACTGGCCGGGAAATGTTCGCGAGTTGCAGAACATCATCGAGCGGGCATGCGCGCTGGCCACAGGCACAGTGATTGAACCGGAAGATATTCATCTCGATGTGCGTCCCGCAAAGACGGCAAACGGCGCGAGTGGATTTCTCCCCGAAGGCATGACTCTCGAACACTGGGAGGACGAAATGATTCGCGAAGCGCTGCGGCGCGCGAACGGAAATAAGAGCCAGGCAGCGCGGCTACTGGGCCTGTCGCGAAATGCGCTGCGCTACCGGCTATCGAAGATCGGGATTGCAGATGAAGGGGAGAAGGAGGCTTGAGCCTGACACCTGAGGTGAAGGAGCGACCGGATATTCGCGAAGCATTGGAGCGTGTCAAAGGAAAGCCGGCCTGGGAACTCGTCAGGAGTCATGGGTCGATGTTCTTTCTCGAAATGGGTGCGCCGCTTCGGACGGGGCACGCCCGGACGCACGGCGAGTGGCATTTCCTAATCGAATGCTGTCACTGGAGGTTCACGACCGCCGACAAGATGCTTGTTGGATCCGAGGACGACCAACAGTTCATTGATGGCACATTCAAGAAGCTTGACTTGGGATTAGTGGACAACGCAGAGGTGTCAATTCCGTCTTATGATTTGTTAGTCAAGTTCAGCAGCGGGATAGAATTTCGAACGTTCTCGGCGTCCGCTGACGCGACCGATGAATGGACCCAGTGGCTTTTGTACGGACCCGACGACTACGCTTGGGTTTCGGACGGCGGCGGCCATGTCAAGTGCATCGCCAGAGATGAACCAGTTCGATGAATCGAGACAGTATGCTAGAATGTGTTCATGGCGAACACAAATAGTGCAACACTCAGCATTCGTCTGAAGCCGAAGATCAAGAAGCGGCTAGCCAAACTAGCTAAGGTTTCCGGGCGAAGCTCAAACTTTCTCATCTCCGATGCGGTTGAATCCTACGTGGCGGACCAAGAAAGAATGCTGGCGGAAATCCGCCGGGCAGACCGCCAAGTGAAGTCTGGGCACTATGTCGCGCACGAAGACATGAAAGCCTGGCTGCTTTCATGGGGGACTGATCGCGAACTGCCGCCGCCGAGGTGCGCGTGCGGCAGGCAGCACGACGACGAGGTCCCGTGCCGCTAGAGATTGTCTGGTCTCCGCGGGCGCTGGCGCGACTGCAGGAGATACGAACCTTCGTGGCCCGGGACAAGCCTGAGGCCGCAGCTAGACTCGCGACGCGGATCGTTTCGTTGGTGGAAGCTGTCAAGGAGCATCCCTTCCTTGGCCGGGCGGGAAGCGAGCCGGGAGTGAGGGAGTTGGTGGTTGGCGGCACTCCCTATCTAATTTTCTACCGAGTGCGGAAGCGCGTCACCATTCTGACGATCTGGCACGGTGCGCAGTCTAAATAGCTGCGAAGGATGACCAGTTTTTTCCCGGCTCTGACTGACCCCCGGGTTTTCGTGTTTGCTGGGAGCTGTGGATGTGCGAGCATCGGCGGAAGCGGCTGAAAACCACCACCTCGGCTCAGGGCAGCCACCAGCCTCAGTTTTCGCCTTTCACTTTCCTCGAAGACTCCAGTCTTCCTATCTGAAAACAAATGAGTTACAGGACTTCCCGCCGTCTCAGTTTTGGCATGGCAGTTGCATCGCCACCTTGACGCGTCGAACATTCGGATTCCGGGTTTAACTATATGTGGGACGGGTTAGGGAAGAGGCCGCTTATGAAGAACCGGCTGATCGCAACTTCGGCAATCCTCTCTCTGCTACTGGTTGGTGCATTGTCGGTCAGCCTTCAGGCTCAGACCACCGAAGAAGGTGCTGGTCCCTCAGAACAGCCGAGCGCGCCCATGGAGATGGGACAACCACAAGCCCCGCAACCTCAGGCCCCGCACCCACCTCCGCCCGGTCAGCCCCCGCAGCAACCGGGGCAACCTCCTCAACTCGGTCCTGAAGCTCAGCCTGGTGGACCCTCCGGCGAAGGTCCGGCGAGAACCGACCAGGGTGTCGGCCGCGTCAGCATGATTCATGGCGACGTATCGACGCAGCGCGGAGATTCCGGCACATGGTCGGCGGCTGTATTGAATCAGCCCGTAGTCAACGGCGATAAAGTTTCCACGGGAGCAGGCGGCCGCGCTGAAGTCCAGCTCGACTACGCCAACATTCTCCGCCTGGGATCGAACGCCCAAGCCAATATCGCGAACTTCACGCACAAATACATACAGATTCAGATCGGGCAAGGCCTGGCCAACTACTCCGTGTTCGGTGAGAGCGAGGCTGAGCCCGAGATCGATACACCCAACGTTGCCGTTCACCCCGCACACGTGGATGGCGTGTTCCGCATCGAGGTGCGTCCCGATGGCGACTCAATCATCATCGTGCGCAAGGGTCAAGCGCAGATCTCAACGCCGCAGGGCATTGCCGACATTAAGCAGGGTGACATGGCAACAGTGCGCGGTTCCGGCGCCGATGCGAAGTACAAGATCACTCCGGCTCCCGAGCGCGATGACTGGGACCGCTGGAATAGCGAGCGCGACCACATGATTCACCAAGCCGCGTCGTGGCGCAACACCAACAAGTATTACGTTGGATCGGAGGACCTGGATTCGAACGGAACCTGGGAAAACGCGCCAGACTACGGTCAGGTCTGGGTGCCGAATGAGCCGGATGGTTGGGCTCCTTATCAAAATGGAGACTGGACTTGGGAGCCTTACTACGGCTGGACGTGGGTTGGCTTTGAGCCGTGGGGCTGGGCGCCTTATCACTACGGGCGATGGATGTGGTATGGCGGAGCGTGGGCGTGGTGGCCCGGACCGGTGTGGGGCCCGGGCTTCTATCGTCCGTTCTGGGCGCCGGCATACGTGTCGTTTTTTGGATTCGGAGGTGGTTGGGGTTTGGGCTTTGGGTTTGGCTGGGGCGGATGGGGCGGCTTCGGCTGGTTGCCTCTGGGGCCCGGTGACCGCTTCTTCCCCTGGTGGGGCGGATATGGCGGCCGCTTCGGCGTGGTCGGCGTCAATCGATTTGGCACGCTAAACCGCTTCGGCGGGATTGCTCCGCTGCACGCGGGAACACAGTTCTCGAACGTGGCGCACATCAATGATCCGCACATCGGAGGCGCGCTCTCAACCGTGGCTGCGGGCAAGTTTGGAGCAGGCCGGACGACGGCGGTCGCGGCCACTCGCGCGCAGTTGAGTGGAGCCCGCATGATGACGGGCAACATGCCGGTCGTGCCCACGCGCGCCAGTTTGTCGGCGAGCGGACGGGCCGCGGCTCCTTCCACAATTCATAGCAGCGCGTCCCAGCATTTCTTCGGCACGCAGAACACGTCGCATACAGAGTCATTCCAGCAGCAAACGGCGCGCCTGCAGCAATCCATGCAGCAGAGCCACTTCTCGCCGGTGGCTGCTGGAGCGCGTACGACCGGTCCGGGTGTAACCGAATCTCGTGCTGCGGAGTCGCGAAGCGCCTCGGCAGCTGGATTCGGGAGGTCGAGCGCCGGTAGCACTTCGCCGGGCCGAGAGGCGAATAATTCCGCGATGCGGAGTGCCGCGAATGACGCAGCCACGAACGAGAATCGCGAGGAGCATTCCTCGTCCACCCAAGCGTCATCCACCCGTGGCGACCCGAACCGCAGCGAGTGGAAGACGTTTACGCCACCTTCGCAGAGCAGCGAATCCGCAGGTCGCGCCGCGAGCGCCGCTGATACTCTGAGGGGCGACGGTGGCAGCTATTGGAATCGGACCGCGCCGAGTTCCAGCTATTCCCGCGAATCTGGTGCGAGCAACGGTGCGAGCAATTACGATCGCGGCGCTGGTTCGCGTCCACAGCTCAACATGAGGCAGCCCATCGTGCAGCCGCGTTCTTCTGGAAGTTACGGTGGCTACCGCGCCGCTCCGAGCTCCAGCGGCAGCCGCCCCGGCTATAGCGGCGGCGCGTCTCACAGCGCCCCCAGCTCCGGAGGCGCCAGTCATTCCGCCGGAGGCGGCCATTCCGGCGGCGGAGGCCACCACTAAATCAGCACCAGATGTGGGTGATGTAAATGAAGTGAAGGTCAGAGGCAGAAAGGGCGTGCTAAACGGCACGCCCTTTCTTATTTGGCACGGCAGCCGGCTGCCCCAGGTTTCGCCTCCTTGTGAGACCCGGGCTCGGGAAGGGCGCGAGTTCACTCGTGCCGTTTAAGTCGTCAAGATTTAAACGCGCTTCAGCGCCTGAGGCAGACATGGGGGGCTGGCCAGAGCGGGGTGTAGCACAGCATGCAAGGCCGGGTATGTGACGAATGAAGATGGGGCGAGGTACGTGGTGCCCAGCTTCGCAAAACCAGCAAAGCTGGGGCAGCCCCTTTTCGCCGATGTGCGGGTAAGAAACACTAAAGCTGGGGCCAGCCCCCCGGACGCCGCCACGACCAGAAGTGCTGGCCACCTTTGCCTGAAAAAGCAATTCACAGGTTGTATCAGCGTGTTTTCGCTGTATAAAAGAGGTGTTCAGCACGCAAGAACCTCCATGAGAATTTTCGAGCAGGATGGGAGCCACATCGTCGAGGCGGACGTTTTTGAGGGTCTTGAAGCTTCCGTTCCGGACGGCGCGGCCAACCTGATTTTCGTCGACCCGCCGTACAACATCGGCAAGGTCTTCAACGGCAAGAAAGAAAAGTGGGAATCAGACGAAGCTTACCTCCAATGGTGC
>JBAUYE010000120.1:0-8119 GCA_049584615.1 Candidatus Sulfotelmatobacter sp. | reverse complement strand
CGCGCGGTTCCGTAGTAATTGCCGAAGACTTCGGCGTGCTAGAGGAACTCTCCGTCGCGAATCATTTTTTCGAATTCAGGACGCGAGACAAAATAATACTGCCTTCCATTGGTCTCGCTGCCGCGCGGGGCGCGGGTTGTGTAGGAAATAGAAAACTCCAGATCGCTCACTTTCTTCAGCAGTTCGTTGACCAGTGTCGACTTACCCGAACCAGACGGGGCCGAAATGATGTAGACGAGTGGCTTATGAGGGGGAGAACTCATTCCAGGTTCTGCACCTGCTCGCGCGATTTTTCGATCTCCGCTTTCATGATGAGTCCAGCTTCGGTGATCTTCAGCGCCTCGCCAGCCAGGCCGGAGGTCTTCGAGAGCAAAGTATTGGCCTCGCGGTTCATTTCTTGCAGCAGGAAGTCCAGTTTCTTTCCGACTTCTCCATCTCCATCGAGCAAACCCAGGAAATGCTGGACGTGATTTTCGAGACGGACGATTTCTTCCTGAATGTCACTGCGATCGACCAGCAGCGCGGCTTCCTGGAGCACTCTTTCCTTGTCGGCGCTGGAGCTCAGCAGTTCCTGCAGGCGCGACTGCAGCCGTTCTGCGTAGCTCTGCAATACCGTGCGCCGGTGAAGTTGCACGGTTTTCACGGCTTCGCGCAGGTGGATCATGCGCTGGCGGAGTTCATGCTCAATGCCTCGGCCTTCCTGCTCGCGCATCTGATTCAGGCGATCGAGCACGTCGCTCGCTCGGGCCATCACCGCCGACTCGATGGCATCATCCTCCGGATCCTTGGCAGAATCGAGCGCTCCGGGAATGCGCAAAATGACGTTGAGATCAGGTTCAGCGGGCACGCCAAACTCACGGGCCGCTAAGCGAAAAGCCGCGATGTAAGCGCTCACCAGCGGACGATTCAGCGCGAGCGTTTCACCACCCCCGCGCTCCAGGCTGAGGGTGACCTCAACGTGCCCACGCGCAATTTTCTCTTTGAGCAGGCGGCGCAGTTGCATTTCCAAAGAGTCCGATCCCGAGGGCAAACGAAAATGCAGATCGAGAAAACGGTGGTTCACCGATTTCAAAGAGAGCGCGAAAGCAAGATGCCCGTTGCTCTGGGACGATTGAGAAACGCCGGGCGCACGACTGGCGCTTCCTTCGGCTTGGCTTGTGAGTTCGCCTTTGACCTGGGCAAAACCCGTCATGGAGCGAAGAGGCATGTGTGATTTCCCAAACTTCCGATTTCGCAAGATCAACTACGTCGCACCGGCTCAAGCTTCGGCTCGAAATCCGCGAACTGCAACTCGTAAAGACGACGGTACGTACCCAGCTTCGTCATTAAGTCTTCGTGAGCGCCAATGTCGGCGATGGCGCCGTTCTCAATCACGACGATGCGGTCCGCGCGGCGCACGGTCGAAAGCCGGTGCGCAATCACAAACACGGTGCGGCCGCTCATCAGATTGTGCAACGCCGATTGCACCAGAGCTTCCGATTCGCTATCGAGCGCCGACGTAGCCTCGTCCAGAATAAGGATGGGCGCGTTCTTCAGAATCGCGCGGGCTACCGCGATGCGCTGCCGTTCTCCGCCGGAAAGGCGCACGCCGCGCTCTCCGATCACCTCATCGTATCCCGCAGGCAAGGCACGGATGAAGTCATGCGCCAGAGCGGCCCGGGCCGCGGCTTCAACCTCTTTGAGCGCGACGTGAGGCTGGCCGTACGCGATGTTGTTGCGGACCGTGTCATTAAACAAAACCGTTTCCTGCGTGACGATTCCGACTTGCTCCCGCAACGAAGCCAGCGTCACGTCACGCACATCGTAGCCATCGATGAGCAAGCGGCCTTCTGTGGCATCAAAAAAACGCGGGATCAAGTGAACCAGAGTGCTCTTTCCCGAACCGCTAGAGCCGACGATGGCCACGACTTCCCCGTGGCGAACTTCGAGGCTGATGTCGTGCAAGACGCGGGCATCTTCGCCTTCGCTGCCATAGGTGAAACTCACGTGATCAAATTGAACTGTCTTCGCGAATGCGGGCAAGCGGCTGGCGCGTGGCTTTTCGCGGACATCGTCTTCGATGTCCATGAACTTGAAGATTTCACTCGATGCGCCCAGGGCTTGCTGGAAGTTGTTGTTGAACTGGGCAAATTTGCGGACTGGGTTGTAAAGGCTGAAGACCGCCGTGATGAAAGTAACAAAAACTCCCAGAGTCATGTCGCCGTGCTTGATCTGCTCGCGGCCCAGCATCAGCAACAGAGCAATCCCAAATACGCCAAAAACATCCATCAGCGGCGAGCTGATCGCCGTGGCGGCGACGGAACGCAGGTTCGCCCGGAACAGACGGCGCGCCGCTCCGCGAAAACGTGCAATTTCCCATTTCTCACTATTGAACGCCTTCACGATGCGATTGCCGGTAATCGCTTCGTGCAGGATATTTTGAATTTCTGCCAGCTTGTCCTGTCCGTGCCGGGTGGTGCTGCGCACCCGCGAGCCGATCTTGCGCGAGGAATAAACGATTATCGGAACGAAGAGCAACAGCACCCAGGCAAGGTTCCCGCCCAGCACCACGACCACAGCGGCTACCGCAAGAAACGTAAAGAACTGCTGCAGAAACTCGGCCAGCACGGTCGACATGGCGTACTGCACACGCTCAATGTCGTTGACGATGGTAGAGAGCAGGGTTCCAGTAGTGTGCTTGGAGAAAAATGCGGCCGAGCGCCGCAAGATTGCGTTATAGAGATCGTCGCGCAGGTCGGTGATCATGCCGAAGCCTGCGTGGTTTATCAGGTACGTGCCGGTGTAATCGAAAATTCCTTTAAGGATGGTCGAGCCGACCAGAGCAACCGCAACCATGGTCCACGCATTCGTGAAATGCGAAGGCACTAACTGCTGCAAGTAAACTGGATGATGGGTTATGGGAATTACAAACAGTTGTATGTCTTTCGATCCGGTGGAGGGATTCAAGACCCGGTCAAAGATGGGTCGGATCAGCAAAAACTTGAACGCGTCAAGCGCTCCCACCAACGCCATCAGCACAACGGAAGACAATATCTGCCACCAGTAGGGGAGTGCGTAGCGGACGAGGCGCGTCAGTTGGCGCATAGCGCTCCCAGCAGGCCGCAGTGGCTTACTGACGGTGGCATAGTCATGGAGTGCAAGGGCCTATTTTACTTCGCGGGAGTGGAATCCCAAAGTAACCGTCTCGTTTCTTGTGAAAATGGGTTCCTACCTCGGCATATCCCGATGCACCACCTTCACGCGGTATCCGGCTTTGTGCAGGCGCTTGCTGACTTCCTCGGCGATCATCACCGAACGGTGCTGGCCGCCGGTGCAGCCGAAGCCGATGGTGAGATAGCTCTTGCCTTCGTGGATGTAATGCGGCATCAAGTCAACCAGCAGATCGGAAATCCGGGGGATAAACTTCTTCGCCTGCGGGAAAGACCGGATGTATCTAGCCACGCGCGGGTCGCGGCCCGTCAGTGGCCGGAATTCGGGCACAAAGTGCGGGTTGGGTAGAAAACGGACGTCAAAAACCAGGTCTGCTTCCTCAGGCACTCCGTGGCGAAAGCCGAAGCTCACGCACGAAACCAGAATGCTTTTCTCCGCCGCCTGTTGGCGGAAACGCTCGGTGATGTGCGCGCGCAGTTCGTGGACGTTGAATTTCGAAGTATCGATGACGATGTCGGCCAACGACCGGATGCTCGCCAGATGGCGCCGTTCGGCCTTGAGCGAGGCATTGACTGGCGTGTCCGTGCCCAGTGGATGCGGGCGGCGCGTTTCGCTGAAACGGCGCATCAATACTGCATCGGAGGCTTCCAGGAAGGCGACCTTGGTCGGAATCATGCGCCGTACTGCCTTCAGAATGCCGGGAAGTTGTTCGAGCTGGGAGCCTTCGCGTACGTCCACTACCAGCGCGGTGCGGCGGATCTCGGCTGATTGCAAGGCCATCTCGGCGAAGCGGGGAATCAGTTCGACGGGAAGATTGTCGACGCAGTAGTAGCCCAGATCCTCGAAAGCCTTGAGCACGGAAGCTTTGCCCGACCCGCTCATCCCTGTGATGATGACCAGTTCCGGCGCATGCGAAGATTTATGCGTAGTTTTGCGCGCCACTTTACGCGAGACCTGGGACACTTTCTTCCCTGTGCGCGAAGGGGTTGATCGCTTGGCGGACCCCGATGATTTCCGAGGCGTCATGAATCCGATAGTAGCACTGAAGGCGGGAGAGCTTCTAAGCTGGTTTCCGATTTGTCTAAGCGCCGCTTCGGAAGGTAAGCTAGGTCGCCATGAAGAAGTTTGAGGAACTCACGGAACGCGAAGTGTTGGCTCTGGCGATTGCGCTGGAAGAAGAAGACGAGCGGGTATATGCCGACTTTGCCGAGGGGCTGCGGCCGGATTATCCCGCATCGGCGGCGATGTTTGAAGGCATGCGCGAAGAAGAATCGGGGCACCGCAGGCGGCTGATCGAACTCTTCCGGCAGAAATTTGGAGAACATATTCCCTTGATTCGGCGCCAGGATGTGCGCGGGTTTGTGGAGCGTCCCGCGCTCTGGTTGATTCGTCCGCTGCGCATCGAGGCAGTGCGCAAGGAAGCCAGCACCATGGAAGTGGAGACGCGCCGGTTCTACGAGAAAGCGGCGCAGCGCACGCAGGATGCCAGCGTCCGCCAACTGCTTGACGATCTCATCAACGAGGAGCGCGAGCACGAAGAGCGCGCGCAGGAACTGGACAGGGAAAAACTTCCCACCAATGTGAAAGCCGACGAAGAGCGGGCTCAACGCCGTCTTTTTGTCTTGCAAATCGTGCAGCCAGGCCTGGCCGGTCTGATGGACGGTTCTGTTTCCACGCTGGCACCTGTCTTCGCGGCCGCGTTTGCCACAACAAACAGTTGGGATGCTTTTCGAGTGGGCCTCGCTGCCTCGGCGGGAGCCGGCATCAGCATGGGATTCGCCGAGGCGCTCTCCGATGATGGGAGCCTCACGGGGCGTGGGCATCCCTGGGTGCGCGGTGTGATCTGCGGCGCGATGACCGCGCTGGGCGGCATCGGACACACACTTCCATTCCTGCTGCACGACTTCCACAAGGCGCTGTGGGCAGCGGGCGTGGTGGTCGTTGCCGAATTGGCCGCCATCACTTGGATTCGACACCGTTACATGGATAGTCCCTGGGTTTCGGCTGCACTTCAGGTCGGGTTGGGCGGAGTGCTGGTGTTCATTACCGGGTGGCTTATCGGGAGCTCGTAACAATCGAGTCACGGTTGCGTATCCAGCGGGTGTTTGCTCTTTTCGTAGAATTCGTTTTGCAGCTTCAGGCTTACTTCGTCGGCTTTTACCGCTCTGATCGCCTTTGCTACCGCGTCGATCCACCAATCCATCTGAAATTTCCCTAACTCTTTTGTCGCGGCGGAGCCGTCGCCGGAGTAGTGGTTGGGGAAGCGCGCATACCACCAGATGCCGGTGTAGAGGTCTTCGGGAAGGTTCTGGCGGTGCTGGTCAGCGCCGGATTCGGTGTTGGCGCGGTCGAGGTGGACTGTGTCGGGACGGACGATCAGCATCTTCGAAGTTTCGCTTTCGCCGGCGTGCATGTCGATGGTTGATTTCTTCGGCGGGCCTCATGATTCCGGGCTTCTTCGGTCGAAAACGTAGACCACGTAGTCGTGAGGCTTATCCAATTGCGATTGGGCAAAGAATGGGAGCAGGTGCTCGTTGCCGCCGTGGCCGTTGACGATGATAATTTTCTTGCAGCCGTTGCGGGCCATTTCGTCGGTGGTTTCCTGCAGCAGGGCGAGTTGCATTTCGCGGCTGTAGGCGATGGTTCCGGGCTCGTGGCGGGCTTCGGCGATCTGTCCGAAATAATATTCGGGGAAGACGACGGCGTATTCCTGGTCGGCGGCGTGCAGTGCGGCGTAGCGCACGTCGAGCAGATCGGTTCCCAGCGGGAGATGCGGTCCGTGTTTTTCCAGGATGCCGAAAGGCAAGAGGCACGTGCCTTGCGAGCGGTGAATGCCTTCGCGGAAGTCGGCTGCTGTGAGTTCTTCCCAGTGGACGGAGAGCTTTGGTTGCGGCGGTCGCGATTGTGCTCGAACGGAGCTCGAGGCTGCAAGCATTGCGAACAGAGAGATCATTCGCAAAGCGGAACGTGTGGTGGAGTGAGTGCGGTTCGTTATGTTCAAGTCAATTTCCCTAGTGGAGAGTTCCGACGCAACAAAGTCTGCATTTAAGGCGGCTGCCGGAGGCGGGCGAGGGCGCCCGCCCCACACAGATTATCGTTATTTCAGGTAGATTTCCTGCAGCAGGTCCGAACTGACGGTCTCGCGGATCTCGGCGCGCTTTTCGGAAAGCTGCTGAGCGGGTCCTTTGCCTCCCAGGATTTTGTCGCGAACCGCTTCAGTCTTTGCGGCTAGGCCGTCCATGGCGGCGTGGTTCTTGTATTCGACGGCTACGCAGATGTCCCAATCCTCCGGGTTGTTCTTGGTCTCTTTAAGGAAGACTTTGTAGTCGACGATGAGTCCCTGCTTTTTCTCTTCTTCGATGAATGGTTTGGTGGACTGCTGCAGGCTGGTGAGATAGGCATCCATCTGGGTGGGTTTCACGCGGATCAACGACACGCGCCAGATGGGGCCTTCGGTGTAGTGCTCCTGGGCGAACAACGCAGGGGCGAGCAGCAACGCGAAAACGACGAGCCCGTATAGCTTTTTCATAGTTGTCTCCTTAGATGTGGGTGAGTTAACGGCGGGAGGATCATACGCTTCGTTCCGGGGATGCGGAAGCGGTTGCTTCGTGGGCCGCATAGAGGCTCACTCCGGGTGTGGATTTTTCGCTGAAATAAATATGGGAGGGGCCGTTTCCGATTCGAGAGATACTGCGTGAACGCGGGGGTACCCCCCTCCCCCCTCGATCTTTAGGATCATCGGGTTAAGCAAGGAATCGCCGGTAAAATCCGCACGTCAAAGAGCTTAGAGGTCAAAATCTAGAGAACAGGGGACTTAGAGGCTCGCCGCTGAGGCTGCCTTCAGTACGTCTGCCTCGACCATGATCGCGCGAATGAGATGGTGGGGGCAAGGTTAGATGTCACAAGGTGGGTGTGGAAAACTTCTGCGCTGGCCAGTAATGCGCCCGGGATCCGAAAGCCGACCGGGGTCGTGAGTGCTAACGTCTGATTTCAACAACAGCGCGTGATAGGCTTGCTGCTCGATATGGCGGACTGGCGCACTGACAACGCAAAATGGACTCGCGGGGCGGTCGTCCGGTTCCAGAAGCACACCGCGCCGAGGCAGGATTGGGATCACGACCACTGGGAAGGATGTTGGGCCAAGTTCATGGAATCCGGCTCGCCAGAAGAACTAGGGGAAGGCTACGTTACAGAGGACAATCGTTGGATATGCGTTGAGTGCTTTCGTGATCTGCACGAGGAGATGGGCTGGAAAATGGCCTAGCGGACTGATCCTGGGTCAATGAGTGCTATCGCCTGGTTTCGTCAATTGAACGGACCAACACAGACTCAGTTACTTTGTGGTCGACTTTCCATTCCAAGAGATCAGACCAAACAGAACTCCTGCCATGAGGGGCTCTGTCACGAACTGGCCGAGCAGGTTATCTGTGGTGAGGCTATCGGATGAGCCATGAAAATATTTCCATTCGACGTAGCGGGACAAGGTTGTCACGATAAACATCCCGCACCCGAAGCATAGGATGCCGCAGATGACCAAGTATTCACTGAAGGTGAGAGCTTGAAAGGCGGTTCTGCGCTTAGCAAAACTGAATGGTCCCAACGGCAACCATACTCCGAACGGGCGCACCAGTACCGAAACGACTGTCAGCCAAAGAAAAAACGCTGGCACCGCGACAACCGTTGTGATGGCAAATTCGGCCACAGCAAGGCAATGTTACCTCAAAGGTTGGCCGACCCGTCTGTAATTAATGATAAATCCCCATTTCACTCATTGAACCCCGCTAGGGGGTTTTGAGTGTAATCGCCTTCCATGAGAAGGCCGGTCGGAGTCAAGTGGATTGTTTTTTTTTTTCGTTGGACAAGATTTTATCTCCCTACCGAGTTAGCCACTGTCGCCATGCTTCCATGCGCACTCTCGAGGAGCGATTCGTTCGCTCGGTGCAGGTTGGGCGTTCTCGTTTCAGCCGGT
>JBAUYE010000119.1:0-2340 GCA_049584615.1 Candidatus Sulfotelmatobacter sp. | reverse complement strand
TCATGGCCTTACAATTCAAGTCTGGACTCATTCTTCTTGCCTTTGCCTCTCTGGGTTGGACCTCGCTCTGCCTGGGACAGAGCCCTGCGCCTGCTCCCACGCTAGGAAACATCAGCGGAACCGTCGTCGACCAGACCGGAGCCGTAGTCGCCGGAGCCCAGGTGGTACTTACTATCACCGAAGCTCAATCTCAGAATCAGCAGACTCTGACCGGCGATAACGGGGAATTTTCCTTCGCCAGGGTAACTCCCGGCGCTTTCCGCCTCACCATTACGTCAGCGGGCTTCTCCCCGCAAACCTCTTCTGGAATCCTGGGCCCGGGAGAAGTCCACCTGGTCCCGCAGATCGCGCTAACGATTGCCCCCAATACCTCCGACGTGCAGGTCAACCTCTCGCCCATCGAAGTGGCCGAAGCGCAGATCAAGGATGAAGAGAAGCAGCGTGTGCTCGGCGTGATTCCCAATTTCTACGTCACCTACGACCCCCATCCACTTGCGCTTACTCCAAAGCAAAAGTTCGAGCTGGCCTGGAAGACGACAATCGACCCCGTCACCTTCGCCATCGTCGGCGGCATCGCAGGGGTGCAGCAGGCGCAAAATACTTTCAGCGGATACGGGCAAGGTGCGCAAGGCTATGCCAAGCGCTACGGCGCCAACTATGCCGACCTTGCCACAGGCACGTTCATCGGCAGCGCCATCCTGCCCTCGCTCCTCAAACAGGATCCCCGTTACTATTACAAGGGAACCGGTAGCACGCGCTCGCGATTCCTGTACGCAATAGCCAACTCGGTGATTTGCAAAGGCGACAACGGACGCTGGCAGGCGAACTACTCAAATATCCTCGGAAACATAGCCGCAGGCGGCATCTCCAATCTCTACTATCCGGCTCAAAATCGCGGAGCCGCATTAACCTTCGAAAACGCGGCAATCGGAATCGGCGCCACCGCCGCCGCCAATGTGGTTGAAGAGTTTCTCTGGCGCAAGCTGACGCCCAATATCCCGAAGCACGACCAGCCCACGCCCTAAGATCGAATCATAGATGCTCGTGTGGCGCGGACACGCCTGTCCGCGTCTCTCCACGACCACGACCCCCACAATCTCCGCGCTCGCCTTCAGGGGAAAGCCCAGATTTTGATCTTGCCCATGTGGAGACAGCCGTCCTCGGCTGTCAGCGGGGCGAAGCGACGCACACTCCGCTCCATGCCTCGCGCGGAAGGTCCGACCGGCCTCACACGCCCACCGCCGGCTCCTTGCCTTCGCTAGCCGACGGCCCAAAGCCACACCGCCCGCGCATCCCTTGCCGGAATTTTTCGCGCTCCTCCGGCGTCATGCGCTCCCATCGCTGGCCCATGCGCCCGCGGAAACCCGAGCCGCGAAACCCGCGGCCCCCAATGCGCCCAAACAGGATCCGGCATAGTGTCAGAATCCCAATCGCCTGCCAGAAGGTGATCAGCCGCCAGCCGAACAACCCTGGCAGCAGCCAATTCCATAGACGCATCACCAGCTCGCCGCCGAGGAACATAAATAGGGCAATGCCCACAATTGCCGCCGGAACCACGAAATACCATCTTTTTCTCATAATTCGCTTCCTCATGCTTTCGTAAACTCGTCATAAATGCCTCGTAATTGCTCGCGCAGATGCAGCACCGCATAGCGTTTGCGCGCCAGCAGCGTATTGATGCCCACACCGCTTTCAGCCGCCATCTCCTTGAAGCTGCGCCCCTCAATCTCATGTCCCACAAATACCTCGCGCTGCTCCTCGGGCAACTCGTCCAGCGCAAACTCAAGCTCCTCGAGTAGCACGCTGCGCGCGAACAGGGCGTCGGGCCCGGCATCGGGCGAGGGCAGCAACGCTTCCAACTGCAGCAGCTCTCCATCGTCACCCGCGACTGCGGCCTCGCTAAAGCTCTCCGTCTTCTTCTTGCGGAACAGATCGGTAATGCGGTTGCGCGCCACGCGGAACAGCCAGCCCGTAACATGCTCAACCGGCATCAGCAGCCGGTTCGCCTCGACCAGTTCGTAGAACACCTCCTGAAGAATGTCCTCAGCATCGCCCGGATCAGGCACACGCCGGCGAATGAAGTGGCCCAGCCGGGACCGCTCCCGCTGAACCACTTCGGAGATCCGCCGGTCCTGTTCGAGGCTCATCCGTTCCAGACTAGCCGCGTCCTTCATCTAGGAATGTAGACGAATGAACGGCAGAAATATTGTATGAGGGAGGGTGGTGCGGAGCTGTGGAGCGGGCGCCCCCGCCCGCTGCCTTTGACGTTGACCTGCGTTTGACGCTGCCTTTGCCCTTGTCATTCCGAAGGGAACCTGCTGTTTCGCCGCCAACCTCCGC
>JBAUYE010000118.1:0-11239 GCA_049584615.1 Candidatus Sulfotelmatobacter sp. | reverse complement strand
CCACACAACCATGCCGGGCTGCGCCCGGCGGACAGCCGAGGGCGGCTGTCCCCACACTCGCAACCTTGCACGACTGCTGGCGGGGACCCTTCGGCTTCGCTCAGGGCAGGCTGCCGGCGCTACTCCGCGCTGCCGCTTCTTATTCTCATGCCGTAGAAGGAGCGGTAGACGAAGAAGAAGGAGACCAGGAAGAACAGTAACGCGAGCACATTCGTGATGGTTGCGCCCTGATCGTGCGTCAGCGTTACGGCCAGCTCCACTGCCAGCAGTCCGAATAGCGTGGTGAATTTGATTACCGGATTCAGGGCTACTGACGAGGTGTCTTTGAAGGGGTCGCCTACAGTGTCGCCGATCACTGTGGCGTCGTGGAGGGGAGTTCCCTTCTGCTTCATTTCTACTTCGACGATTTTCTTCGCGTTGTCCCAGGCGGCGCCGGCGTTGGCCATGAAGATGGCCTGGTAGAGGCCGAAGATCGCAATCGAGATCAGGTAGCCGACGAAGAAGAACGGCTCTACGAAGGCAAAGGCCAGGGTTCCGAAGAAGACCGCGATGAAGATATTCAGCATGCCCTTCTGCGCATATTTTGTGCAGATCTCGACTACTTTCTTACTGTCCTCGACGGAGGCTTTCTCCACACCTTCGAGCTTGATGTTGGCTTTGATGAACTCGACGGCGCGGTAGGCGCCGGTGGTTACGGCTTGTGTGGATGCTCCGGTGAACCAGTAAATCATGGCGCCGCCGGTGATCAGGCCGAGAAAGAATGGGGCGTGCAGCAGCGAGAGCTTGTCGACGTTTTCGGTGAGGCCACCGGTGAGCGCCATGATGATAGAGAAGATCATCGTGGTTGCGCCGACTACGGCGGTGCCGATCAATACGGGTTTCGCCGTGGCTTTGAAGGTGTTGCCTGCGCCGTCGTTGGCTTCGAGCAGGTACTTGGCGCGCTCGAAGTGGACCGGCATGTTGAAGTCCTTCTTGATTTCGGCTTCTACGTTCGGAATCTGCTCGATCAGCGAAAGTTCGTAGACGGATTGCGCATTGTCGGTGACTGGGCCATAGGAATCTACCGCGATGGTGACTGGGCCCATGCCGAGGAATCCGAAGGCTACGAGTCCGAAAGCAAATACTGCGGGAGCAAGCATGGTTGCGGCTGCGGCCAGGCCCAGAGTGCTCATGGAGTAGGCAATCGCCATCAGAAACATCATCGAGAGACCGAGGTAGTAACCGGAGAAATTGCCGGCTACGAAACCGGAGAGGATTCCGAGCGACGCTCCGCCTTCTTCGGCGGAGATGACTACTTCCTTAACGTGGCGGGAATGAACTGAGGTGAAGACCTTCACCAGTTCGGGGATGATGGCGCCTGCCAGAGTGCCGCAGGAGATTATCGTCGCCAGCTTCCACCACTGGGTGGAATCGCTGCCGAGAGCGGGGATTATATAGTAGGAGACCAGATAGGTCAGAGCGATCGAGACGATCGAGGTGATCCACACAAGTGAGGTGAGTGGGTGCTCGAAGTTCATCTCGTCGGCGTTGCCGAATTTGGCTTTGGCGATGGCGCCGTTGAGGAAGTAGGAGAGCGAGCTGGCCACTAGCATCATGACGCGCATGACGAAGATCCAGACCAGAAGCTGGACTTGCACCGCGGGATCTTTCACGCCTAGAAGGATGAACGTGATCAGAGCTACGCCGGTTACGCCGTAGGTTTCGAAGCCGTCGGCAGAGGGTCCGACGGAGTCGCCGGCGTTGTCGCCGGTGCAGTCGGCGATTACGCCAGGGTTGCGGGCGTCGTCTTCTTTAATTTTGAAGACGATCTTCATCAGGTCAGAGCCGATGTCGGCGATTTTGGTGAAGATGCCGCCGGCAATGCGGAGCGCGGCCGCGCCGAGGGATTCGCCGATGGCGAATCCGATGAAGCACGGGCCGGCGTAGTCGCCGGGAACGAAGAGCAGGATGATCAGCATAATCAGGAGCTCCACGCTGATCAGCATCATGCCGATGCTCATGCCGGCTTCGAGCGGAATCTGGTAGACGGGGAACGGCTTGCCGGGCAACGACGCGAATGCGGTGCGCGAGTTGGCGAAGGTATTTACGCGAATGCCGAACCAGGCTACGCCGTAGCTGCCAGCGATGCCGACCAGACTAAAGCCGAGGATAATGGCGACGCGCATGGCTTCCAGATGCTGCAGGACGCCGAAGTAAAGCAGAATGATGACGGCGATGAACGCCCACAGCAGAAGAATGAATTTGCCCTGGGTGATGAGATAGGTCTTGCAAGTTTCGTAGATGAGTTCGGAGATTTCGCGCATGGAGCGATGCACGGGCAGGTTCTTGAGGCGCATGTAGATGACCATGCCGAAGCCGAGTCCGAAGAAGCAGAAAAGGATTCCGATCATGAGCAGGTTGTGGCCGTCGATGGCGCCGTTGAGAAAGCTGACGGAGGATAAGTCGGGAAGTTTGAGCGAGGCTTCGCCACCGGCTTCCGATTGAGCGAAAGCAGTGGACGCGGCTACGGTGAACAGCGTGGCTAGAGCCAGAGTCTTTTTGAGTAAGCCAGGTACCACACGGGGGCCTTGGAACGCAGCAGTGGCGAGCCAGGTGCGCATAATGAGTCCTCCAAATGAGTCGTTTTCAGGAATATATGAACGTGTTTAGGCATTGCCTTCCGGGGAGACATCCCAGGTTCGAGCACGTACACGGGATTTCGTCACCGAAATTCCGAACACGCTTCCACCGCAAAACCTCAAACGGGAGTTTGGAGCTTGGCCGCGTCGGATTCGCGCCTGGGAGGGCTGGAGAATTAAGACTCTACTCCCAGCATCCCAGTGCAAAACGGGCATTTATAACATTTTGGGAGGAAAGGGTCAATGATGCCCGGGTTGGGGCGTTCTAAGTTTCCAGACAGCACCGAAGAGGCAGTCGAGCTTCGCTCGACTGGACAGCCGAGGGCGGCTGTCCCCACATAAGCAAGATCTTACGTCCAATAAGTGCGGTCGAGACTGCGGTACTGGATGGCCTCCGCGATGTGTTTGGGTTCGATGGAAGGCGTGTCTTCGATGTCGGCTATGGTGCGGGCTACTTTCAGGATGCGGTCGTGGGCACGGGCGCTTAGGCCCTGCTGGGTCATGGCGCGCTCGAGCAGGCGTTCGCAGTCGGCGGAGAGATCGCAGAAGGTGCGGATGTGGCGGGATGACATTTGCGCGTTGCAATAGATCTTTTCGCGGGATGAGGCGAAGCGCTCGAGTTGTTTTTGGCGGGTGCGCATCACGCGCTCGCGAATCTTTGCTGAACTTTCTGGTTCGTTGTTGGAGCGCATTTCTTTGTAGTTTACGGCGGGGACGTCGATGTGGATGTCGATGCGGTCCATGAGCGGGCCGGAGATTTTCGAGATGTAGCGCTGGATCATTGGCGTGGTGCACTGGCACTCGCGGGTGCGGTCGTTGCGGAAGCCGCAGGGGCAGGGATTCATGGCGGCGGCGAGCATGAAACGCGCGGGAAAAGTTAGGGCCATGGCGGCGCGGGCGATGGTGACGGAGCCATCTTCGAGCGGCTGGCGCAGGACTTCGAGGACGTTGCGGGGGAACTCGGGGAGTTCGTCGAGAAAGAGAAGGCCGTTGTGAGAGAGCGAGACCTCGCCGGGGCGCGGGATTACGCCGCCGCCGATCAGGCCGGCATCGGAGATGGTGTGATGCGGAGAACGATAGGGGCGCTTGCCTACGAGGCCGCTGCCCGGGTCGAGGACTCCGGCTACGCTGTGAATTTTGGTGGTCTCGAGCGCTTCTTCAAAAGTCAGCGGCGGGAGGATTGTCGGCATGCGCTTGGCCAGCATGGTTTTGCCGGAGCCGGGCGGGCCGATCATCAGGATGTTGTGGCCTCCAGCGCAGGAAATCTCGATGGCGCGCTTGGCGGTTTGCTGGCCGCGGACGTCTTTGAAGTCGACGAGGAATTCCTGTGATTCTTTCAAGAGCGCGTCGCCATCGGCTTTTAGCGGGACGATTCCGTTGCCGGAGTTTACGAAGTGGATTACGTCGAGCAGCGAGCGGACGGGGTAGACGTCGACGCCGCCGACCATGGCGGCTTCGCGGGCGTTGGCTTCGGGGACGACGAGCTTTGAGATCTTGCGGGTGCGGGCTTCGAGAGCGATGGGGAGCGTGCCGCGAATGCCGCGTACTCCACCGTCGAGCGACAGCTCGCCGATGAAGAGGCAGTCTTCGATTGTCTTCTGGGTGAGGCCGCCGTAGGCGCCCACGATGCCTAGGGCCATCGGTAAGTCGAATCCGGAACCTTCTTTTTTATATCGGCGGGGGCGAGGTTGATGGTGATGTGCGTGGGCGGGATGTCGTAGCCGCAGTTTTTCAGGGCGGCGCGAACGCGGTCGCGGCTTTCGCGGACCGCGGCGTCGGGAAGACCGACGGTGTGGAAGTGGTCCTGATCGGTCTTAATGCCGGAGCAGTCGACTTCCACCTGAATGATGTTGGCGTCGATGCCGTAGACCGCGGCGCTGAGGGTCTTGTAGAGCATGGGTGCTCGGGCGAGACGGTCTTCGTTTTCTGCTTTCTGTGCCGCCGTCGGCACACCAAGGCCTGATTCCGGAATGTAGCTACGGTACGCCGGGGTGGGCAGGCGTGGCTGTGACGGATGTCACAGGGCGGGGCTGTGGATTGTCCCGTTCAGGGAAGATGGGTGATGAGGACGATGTCGCTGGTGGAGCTGTCGCGCGAAAACGCGACCTGCTTGCCGTCGGGCGAGATGGCGAATGCTCTTACGTCGTTGGAGGAGAAGTGCGTCCACTGGCGGGGTGGAGCGGGCTTGTTTCCAGATGGGCTCAGGGGCTGGAGCCAGAGGTTAGTGACGCCGTCCTTGTGCATCGCGAAGACGATGCTGCGGCTGTCCGGCGTCCAGCCGATTCCGCTTTGATTCTCGAAGGTCTGTCGGGCCGCCTCACTGGGCAGGTCGATCACTCTGGTCGGAGCGCCGTCTTCGGGTGAAATCAGCGCCAGTTTTGGTACCGCAGTCGGATCGGTCCAATAGAGCGCAGCGATCAGCCGACCGTCAGGTGAGAACTTGGCTAGCGCCATATTCAGGTCATTCAACTTTTGCGGTGCACCGCCGGTCGCGGGCACTCGCATCAACCGAGTTTCGTTACCCTCAGCTTTCTCGTACACGACGGCCTTACCATCTGGGGTACAAGAAGGGTTAAAACTCGAGGGGCCGGGATCGAGCTCAACTGGGACTCCCCCGTTGAGATCCGTATGCCAAATGGAAAAGCTCTGTTTTACAGTCTGGGTATAAGTGATGGCCCCGTTCCCGCAGGCTGCGGGATCACAGTGGCCCTCGCTGGGCAGATGCAGATCTAGGGGCTGAGAGGCCGGCAAATCAAGCGTAGCGAGCCTGGAGGTGCCTGCTCCGGAATAGCCGAAAACGATCTTGCTGTTCCCGTTCCAAGCTATCCCGACGCCGTCTTCACGACTCGTTCCGGGGGTGATTTGGCGCGCGGCGTCAGGATTGGAAGCGGGAGCCAGCCACAAGCCACTGCGGTAGAGATCTTGTGAGGCGACGAGTTTGCTTCCGTCGGCCGTCGTCCCTGCGGCATTGTAGGAGTTCAGGTCATTTGTAATCTGCCGCAGCTGCCCACTGGGATAAAGGACCTCCCAGAGTTGTCTCCGAAGCTCTCCAGGTTTTTCGATTCCCACGAAGACGACTGCATCCGGGCTGGAACTCCAGGTTAACCGGCTCACGCCGGCCATGGCGAGATTGCCGAATGGGGTGGATGTCCCGGTCGCAATGTCCACGAGTTCAAGGTGCACGCCGAGTCGGGCGACATTTTCTTGAGCCACAACGACAGCGTGCTGTCCGTCGGGCAGCCAGGCCGGCCCGTACTGGGGGAACGCCTCGGGTTCCTTCTTGGTCGCTACGGTCCGAGGATTGCCGCCATCGGCCTCCGCCATCATCAGGTAGCTTTGGTGTTTTGCAGGCGCTGCACGCACGAACAAAAAGCGCTTTCCGTCCGGAGAAAGGCTGACGCTGGAAGGCACATCGTCCAGAATGATTTGCGGCACTCCACCGAGCGAGGCCACCCGGTAAAGGGTTGACTTGGGAGCCCCCAGGGCCTGGATAGAAAAGTAGATGTAGCTTCCATCGGGTGAAAAACGCAGACCGGTGCTTAACGGAGACGACAATGCTGCAATCTGAGCGGTGCTCCCAGTAGCGAGTTGCAGCATCCACAGCGTAAAGGCTCCGTGCTGTTCGCGCACATAGGCCACCAGACGTCCATCGGGAGAAATGTCGTCGAAGTCGGCGTCTCCGGTAGTGGTGAGTTGGGTGATCTGCATCGCCGCCTGCGGCGCGGCGCCCGGGAGCTGCGTCGGCGACGCGGTTAAGAGGTGCATCTTCCAGGCGACTAGTACTGCGAACAATGCGAGAACTGCGATTCCGCCGAGAAACCACGGTTGTCGCCACACGGGGCGACCAGCCGGAACCGAGGTTGACGCCTGGCTCGATGCTGCTGTGGAAGAGCTGCTCGCCAGCGTCACGCCCGAAGGCGCAGACACGGTAGCACCAACCGCAACCGTCCTGGCAGAGTCGTGCGTTGGCATGCGGCCGGAACTGGTATCGCGCTGGAGCCGCTTCAGGTCACCACGCAGCTCGGCCGCGGTTTGGCAGCGCAGTTCGCGATCTTTTTCGAGACACTTGTTGATGATTTCTTCGAGCTTGGGAGGGACGTCGGGATTGAGGCGGACGGCGGAAACTGGATCACGTTCGAGGATCGCGTTGAAGATGACCGCGGAACTTTCGCCGCGGAAGGGCAATGCGCCGGTCGCCATCTCATACAGCACCGCGCCGAAAGAAAAAAGATCGCTGCGGGCATCGAGTTCCTTCGCCCGGGCTTGCTCTGGCGACATGTATGCCACGGTGCCGAGGGTTGCGCCGGGACTTGTCAGATGCTGCTCGTCAACCGTCAGGGTCTGGGTGTTCGCCGCGGCGTTGGGGCCGGTGAGCGAGGGAGTCACCTTGGCCAGTCCAAAGTCGAGAATCTTGGCATGGCCGCGTTCGGTGACAAAAATATTTGCAGGCTTGATGTCGCGATGAACGATTCCCTTGGAATGGGCGGCGTCGAGGGCGTCGACGATCTCGATGGCCAGCGACAACAGAACCTGCATATCGAGGGCACGGCCGGCAATTCGGTGCTTCAGCGTGACCCCGTCGAGGAACTCCATGGCGATGAAGGCCTTGCCATCCTGCTCGCCGATGTCGTAAATCGTGCAAATGTTCGGATGATTCAAGGCGGATGCGGCCTGCGCTTCACGTTGAAAGCGGGCGAGCGCCTGCGGGTCGCGGGCAACATCATCGGGCAGGAACTTGAGAGCTACGAAGCGATGCAGGCGAGTGTCCTCGGCCTTGTACACCACACCCATGCCGCCGCCGCCCAACTTCTCGACGATGCGGTAGTGCGAAATGGTCTGGCCGATCATTCGGAAAAAGCGCGCCTCCGACGCGGCCATATTATGAGGCAGACTTCGGCAAGTCAATGCATCGCCGACACAGTCCGTGGTTAAACCGAAGTAATCAGAATTCTGCGGCCCCGGCGACGATTGTTTTGCTTTGGCCAGTATAATTACGATGATTTAACGATCGACGGTTTTGGCGTTCCACGAACCCGGAACCGGGTGTTCTCCCCATGACGCAAGCTTCACCTGATAGTCCTCGACGTCCCCGCGCTCCGCAAAACCTGGAGCGCGAAGAATCCCAGCTTTGGCGATGGATTCTGTTGTTCATGGTCCTGCTGGCAGCGGGCTTTGCCTACCTCGCCTGGGAACGGCTGGAAACCCTGCCTTATCATCTCGGCCCGGCGGCGCTGGGCGTGCTGCTGTTGTCCATACTTCTCGCGGTTTACGCCTACGGGCGGCGGCGGGAAGTCGTCGAACTCAAACTGCTGCTGCAGGATTTGCAGGAACATGTAGGGGCTGCTCCGTCGGAGCAGCAACTCGACCAGCTCAACGAGATGATTGCGCGTTCGCAGCGCAGCTTCAAGGAACTGATCGACTCGTTCGAAGATGCGGCCTGCGCCGTTTCTCTGGACGGCACCTTACGCACTGTCAACAAAAGCGTGAGCGACCTGGTCGCGCTTCCGTTCACAGAGATCGTGGGCAAGAAGTTTTTCGACTTCATGGAAGAGCCGACCCGCGAGAGCCTGGAAGCTGGACTCAGCCGGTTTCTGGAGAAGAGGCACTGGACCGGGACCGTCCGCGTACGCCTGAAAAACAATCCGCGGCCGCTTTTTTTCGATTGCGTACTCAATGCGATCGTCAAGAGCGGCGAAGTCGTCGGGATCAGCGTGCTGGGACGGGATGTGACCGGACAGCACGAAAAAGAGCTGCGCTTCACCGAGCTGTTTGAGACTCTGCAGGAAGGCGCCTACTTCAGCACGCCGGAGGGCAGACTGCTGGACGCCAATCCCGCGCTGGTGAGAGTGCTGGGCTATGCGACGAAAGATGAGCTGCTGACAGTTGAACCGAGCAAGCTGAATGTCGATCCCGCAGAAGCGCCGGTTCTGGGACGGGCTGCCGACGATCGCGGCGGAGTGCGGGCGCGGGAGATCATGCTGCGCAAGAAGGATGGAACAGCCGCGGTGTTTCTCGAGTCATCGCGCGCCGTCTGGGATGCTGCGGGCAAACTGATTCGTTACCAAGGCACGCTGATCGACGTTACGGAAAGGCGCAAACTGGAGCGGCAACTGCTGGGACAGGAAGAATTCCGGCGGCGTCTGCTGGAGAGCTTCCCCGATCTGATTCTCGTGGTCGATCTGCAGGAACGGTACACGTTTGTGAGTTCGCGAGTGCGCGACCTGCTGGGGTATCAACCCGACGATCTGGTGGGAAAGAAGATCTCCGAAACCGAGGACCACTCGCCGGAACTGGCGGCGCTTTATCGCGACGTGTCTTCCGGCATCCGGATTTTTGGCGCGGCAGAGTACGGGGCGCGGCACCGCGACGGCAGCTGGCGCACCATGCGGGCCTCGGCCAGCCAGTTCTTTGACGCCGATGGAAAGATCGGCGGTGTGATCGTCTCTGTGCGCGACATCACGATGGAGAAGAAGCTGGAGCAGCAGATCGTTCAGAGCGAGCGGTTGGCTGCCATGGGCGCGATGATCGGCGGGGTTGCCCACGAACTCAATAATCCCCTGACCAGCATTCTGGGGGTCAGCGAACTTCTGCAGGACAGCCAGACTACGGACGCGGCGCGCAAGCAGATCGGGATACTGCAGCAGCAGGCGAGGCGGGCTGCTGAGATCGTGCACAACCTGACTTATTTCTCGAGACCGCCGGCGCCGGGGAAAAGTCCCGTGAATCTTGGCGAGATCGTGGAACGCACGCTCAATCTGCACGCTTACTCGCTACGCAAGAACAACATCACCGTGGACTTTCTGCGCGAGCCGACGCTACCTTACGTGCAAGCTGACCCGCACCAGTTGATGCAGGTTTTTCTGAATCTGATCCTGAACGCCGAGCAGGCAATTCGCGAGGCTCGCGACCGGGGCACGTTGCGCATTCGGCTGGGAAATAACGGGGAAGCGGTATGGGCCAGCTTTCACGATGACGGTCCGGGGATTCCCGGCGATATTCTGGCCAGCATTTTCGACCCCTTCTACACCACGAAGCGGCCGGGACGCGGAACCGGCCTTGGACTCAGCATCTGCAAGGCGGTGATGAAGGAACACAGCGGAACCATCGAGGCCGCCAACGCGCCCGGTGGGGGAGCGGTGTTCACCGTCACACTGCAGGCTGCGGCTGCTTCCGCCTCTTCAAGCTAGCGGCCTGCTAATTTCTTTCCACTGCCATGGCCACGGCGTTGCCTCCACCCAGGCACAGAGCGGCAATTCCACGTTTCGCGTTGCGGCGCGCCATCTCATAGATCAAAGTCACGAGCACGCGCGCGCCGCTGGCTCCGATGGGATGCCCGATGGCGACTGCGCCGCCGTTCACGTTAACCTTGTTGGGATCGAGGCCAAGCTCGCGCATCACACCGAGCGCCTGCACCGAGAAAGCTTCGTTGAGTTCGTACAGGTCAACGTCGTCTTTTTTCCATCCAGTCTTCTCCCAGATGGTTCGCACCGCTTCAACGGGCGCCATCATCACCCACTTGGGTTCGACGCCGCTCGTCGACTGCGCGACAATTCGTACCATGGGCTGGGCGCCAAGTTCCTTTGCCCGCTTTGCGCTGGTCACCACCACCGCTGCTGCTCCGTCGTTCACTCCGGGAGCATTGCCGGCAGTGACGGTGCCGTCTTTTTTAAATGCGGGCTTCAAGGAACGAAGGACTTCGATGGTTGTATCCTCGCGCGGCGATTCGTCTTTTTCGAAGAAAACCGGGGCTGCACCTTTCTTCTTCGGAGGAATTTCTACTGGCACGATCTGCGACTTGAAGCGGCACTCCTTCATCGCGGCGACGGCTTTGCGGTGTGAGTTCACAGCGAAGTCATCCTGCTCTTCGCGCGTGATGCCGTATTTTTCCGCAACGTTCTCGCCGGTGATGCCCATGTGGTAATCGTTGTAAATATCCCAAAGCCCGTCATGCACCATGGAATCGATGACCTGACCATTGCCCAGGCGATATCCCTTTCGCGCTTGCGGGAGGAGATAAGGAGCGTTGGTCATCGATTCCATGCCGCCCGCAACGACGATGGAACTGTTTCCGGTCTGCACGGCCTGAGCTGCGAGAGCCACTGCTTTCAATCCCGAACCACAAACTTTGTTGATTGTCATGGCACCTGTCGCCGGTGACAATCCTCCGAAGATTGCCGCCTGGCGGGCGGGATTTTGTCCGAGCCCGGCGGGGAGAACATTGCCCATGATGCATTCGTCGACTTGATCGGAGTTCAATCCAGCGCGCTTCACGGCCTCGCGCACCACCACGGCGCCGAGCTGCGGAGCACTCAGATCGGCAAGACTGCCCTGGAATTTTCCCACCGCAGTGCGACAACCGGAAATGATGACAACCTCATCGAAAGCCGCCATTGATCATGCTCCCGCGAAGATTTCGCAATGTCATTATAAATGCTGCAGCAGGCGAAAACGATGAACTTCAATGCACTGGTGGCATCGCTGCTCGATCGATTGCGCAAGAAAGATCGACGCTCGCGTGCTCGATTGCGGATGCTTCTTTCTCTCTTGTGATTGCGAGAGTGGAGGATGTTTTGATGCAGCAACATTAGAATTTTCTGGTTCACTCTCATCCATCTGTGACT
>JBAUYE010000117.1:0-6703 GCA_049584615.1 Candidatus Sulfotelmatobacter sp. | reverse complement strand
GAGTTGCACATATGTGGAAGGTGCGGGTTGTGGACGGGGTTAGGGGATTAGGGTTCCGGGGTTCGGGGCTCGACTTGCGATGGCGTGGTAGAAATGCCTTGCGGGGCTGGCGGCGGCTCTGACAGTGAAGGGGTCCTTCGACTGCGGTTCGCTGTCGCGAAGCACAACCTTCGCTCAGGATGACAGTGTTTTTTTAGACATTTCTTAGAGGAGATCAATGAGTAAGACTCTGGTTTCGATTGTGATGGGGAGCGATTCTGACCTTGAGATTATGCGCGAGGCTGGGAAAGCTCTGGAGGAGTTTGGGATTGGCTATGAGATTGACGTTACTTCGGCGCACCGGTCGCCGGACCGTACGGCCGACTTTGCGCGGAAGGCTGCTGGGCGCGGGATTTGCGTGATCATTGCCGGGGCTGGCGGGGCGGCGCATCTGGCTGGGGTGATTGCGGCTCATACGACCCTTCCTGTAATCGGCGTGCCGATTCCTTCAACCTCGCTGCAGGGGATGGATTCTTTGCTTGCGACCGTGCAGATGCCGGCGGGGATTCCGGTGGCTACTGTGGCTATCGGCAAGCCGGGGGCTACTAATGCGGGGATTCTGGCGGCGCAGATGATTGCTTTGAGGGACGCTTCGATTGGTGAGAAGCTTGTGGCGCATAAGGAGAAGCTAGCTCGCGGCGTGGAGGAGAAGTCTAGGAAGTTGAGGGGCGTCTAGAGTCGTGATGGCGCCTGCGCTTCGCTGCGCTTGGCTGGACGGCCGAAGGCGGCCGTCCCCACACTAGCACTTGCTGGATGGACGAATGCGTCCGTCCCCACACTAGCATTGAAACAATTACAGCTTTAATCCCTTTAAGTATTCGCGGAAGGGCTGGCCCAGGTCGTCGCGTTTTAGGGCGAACTCTACAGTGGCTTTCAGGAAACCCAGTTTGTCTCCGGTGTCGTGGCGGCGGCCTTCGTAGACGTAGGCGTACATTTTTTCTTTCTGGAGCAGGAGGCGCATGCCGTCGGTTAGCTGGAGTTCGCCGCCGGCGCCGGCCTTGGTGTTGGCGAGGCAATCGAAAATTGCAGGCGTGAGAATGTAGCGGCCGATGATGGCCAGGTTTGACGGGGCTTCTTCGGGCTTGGGTTTCTCCACCATATTTTTGATTTCGAAGAGGCGGCCTCCGAAGCGACTGTCGGCGGGTTTTACGTCGAGCACTCCGTAAGAGGAAATCATTTTTCCTTCGATGATTTGCGTGGCTAGAACCGAGCACTGGGTTTGATTGAAGACCTCGACCATTTGTTTGAGACAGGGGACTTCGGCGTCGATTACGTCATCGGCTAGGAGGACGGCGAAAGGCTCGTTGCCTACCAGTTCGCGGGCCATCAGGACGGCGTGGCCGAGGCCTAGCGCTTCTTTCTGGCGGACGTAGGCTACGTGAATCATGTCGGAGATGGAGCGGACGATCTTCAGCAGGTCGAGCTTCTTGCGATCTTCGAGCATTCGTTCGAGTTCGTAGCTGACGTCGAAATGATCTTCGATGGCCTGCTTGCCGCGGCCGGTGATGATGAGGATCTGGTCGCAGCCCGAGGCCATGGCTTCTTCCACGCCGTATTGGATGATGGGCTTGTCGACCAGCGGGAGCATTTCTTTGGGCTGGGCTTTGGTTGCGGGGAGGAAGCGGGTGCCGAGGCCGGCTGCGGGGAAAACGGCTTTGCGGACTTTCATGGGCATAGGCGGTCGTTGGCCGTTAGTCGTTGGCTGAGCGACTTCGGCTGCGGGACAATTGTACCTGCTGGGTTTAGGAATGGCGACTTCGGCGGCTGAAGCCGCTGTTGATTTCTTGGAGCCTTACGCGGCGCTGAAGCGCCGCTCTTCCACGCTGCCGCAATCAGCCGATTGGTCCGCCGACGGATCGAACCTCTGATGCCGTTTCTGCGGTGGCCAGTTGCTCCAACACGGAGCGCAGAGCGCGCAGGACTTCCTCCGCCGCCGTTGCTTTCAACACAAATTTCAACATGCCATCTGGGGTGAATTGCGCGCCGCGCTGGGCGGAGACGAAGCGGGCTAGCTGCTCGGGGTCGACGGTGGCATCCTGGCGGAATTTCACCGTGACGAAGTCGCGTTTGCGCTCGATCGCGTTCACGCCTACTTTCATGCACAAGAGTCTTAGCGAGGCGTAGTCGAGCAGGTTGCGGACTGCGGGTGGGGGCGGGCCGTAGCGGTCTTGCAGTTCGGCGGCTACGTCGGTTAGCTGCGATTCGGTTTCTACCCTCGCTACTCGCTTATACATTTGCAGACGCTGATTTTCTTCGGGGACGTAGTCCGCGGGGATGCGAATGTTTAAGCCCAGATTGAGCTGGGTTTCGGCTTCGTCGGGGGCGGCTTCGCCTTTCATTTCGCGGACGGCGCGTTCGAGCATCTGGGTGTAGAGCTCGAAGCCGATGGCTTCGATGTGGCCGCTCTGCTCACCTCCCAGCATATTTCCCGCGCCGCGGAGTTCGAGGTCGAGGGCGGCGATTTTGAATCCGGCTCCTAGGTCTGAAAATTCTTTTAGCGCGGCTAGACGGCGGCGTGCGATCGGCGTCAGCTCGATTTCGGGCGGGAGCATCAGATACGCGTAGGCGCGGCGGCTGGAGCGGCCTACTCGGCCGCGTAGCTGATACAGCTCTGACAGGCCGAGGCGATCGGCGCGGTTGATCAGGATTGTGTTGCAGAGTGGGATGTCGAGACCGTTCTCGATGATCGTGGTCGAAACCAGGATGTCGGCTTCGTGATGCATGAATTTCAGCATCACTTTTTCTAATTCGCCTTCCGACATCTGGCCGTGGCCTACGATGATTTTTGCTGAGGGGACCAGCGCCTGAAGTTTCGCGGCGATTTCCCAGATGGTGTCGACTCGGTTGTGCACGAAATAGACTTGGCCGCCTCGTTCCAACTCTTGTTCAATTGCGGACTGGATTAGTTTTTCATCCCAACTGGCGACTACCGTTTGAATCGCCATGCGATCTTTGGGCGGGGTTTCGATCACGCTCATATCGCGCAGGCCCACGAGAGACATGTGCAGGGTGCGGGGGATGGGCGTGGCTGACATGGTCAACACGTCGACTTGCTTGCGCATTTGCTTGATGCGCTCTTTGTGGCGGACGCCGAAGCGCTGTTCTTCGTCGACGATTAACAGGCCCAGGTCGGAGAACTTGATGTCTTTGGAAAGGATGCGGTGGGTGCCGATGAGGATGTCGATTTTGCCGGCTTCCGTTTTTTGCAGGATTTCTTTTTGCTGCTTGGGGGTGCGGAAGCGGCTGATCATTTCTACGGTGACGGGGAACGGGGCGAAACGCTGCTTGAAAGTTTCGAAGTGCTGGAAGGCCAGGACTGTCGTGGGCGCGAGCACGGCGACTTGCTTGTTGTCGCTGATGGCTTTGAAGGCGGCGCGCATGGCTACTTCGGTTTTGCCGTAACCGACGTCGCCGCAGAGCAGGCGGTCCATGGGCTGCGGAGATTCCATGTCGCGAATTACGTCTTTGATGGCCTGGCCCTGGTCTTCGGTCTCGTTGAATTCGAAGGCGTCTTCGAATTCGCGGAACCATTCGTTGCCGGGCGGGAAGGCGTGTCCGACGGCGGTTTTGCGCTCGGCGTAAAGTTTGAGGAGTTCGTCGGCCATATCTTTCATGGCCTTGCGCACGCGGGACTTTGTCTTCGACCAGGCGGCGGTGCCGAGATGACTCAGGACCGGCTTGGCGCCTTCGGAGGAGCGATATTTCTGCACCAGATCGAGACGTGTGAGCGGGACGTAGAGGCGCGCGCCTTCGGCAAATTCGAGCAGCATGAATTCGGCGGGGCCGTCGCCGTGGTTGATTTCCTTCAGGCCCTGGTACTGGCCGATGCCGTGTTCGACATGGACTACGTAATCGCCGACCTGGAGATCGCGGAAGTCGGAGAGGAAGGCGGAGACTTTGGATTTTGAGCGCTGCGGACGCGAGGCTACTGACTCGGATTCGTCGAAGAGATCGCGCGAGCCGAAGACGGCTAGATTGGCCTCGGGCAGCAGAACGCCTTCGGGGATGTACGCCGTGGCCAGCGTGGTGGTGAGGACCTCGCCGGCGAAATAGCTGGTTTCGTCGGCGTAGCTTTCGCCGCCGCGGGTGCGGCTTCCTAAACGAAACGAGACGTTGTATTCGGTGAAAACGTCGGCGAGGCGCTCGACTTCGCCTGTGTTGGGGACGGCGAAGAGCACGCGTTTGCCGTCGGAGTTTAGCTTCTGGACTTCTGCGAGCATGGCGGGAACTGCGCCGTGGAAGCGCGGCGAAGGCTGCGTGAGGAAGGTGACTGCATCTTCTTCCAGGCTGCGGGTGATGCCCAGGTGTTCGACGTCAGCGCCGGGGAGAGTGGCGGTTTTCTGCCACCATGCGTCGGGCGGGAGATAGAGATCTTCGGGACGAACCAGATTGCCGACTCCGCTGCGCTCGTGGGCTTCCTGAACGCGGGTCCAGAAGCGGTCGAACTCCTGCTGCAGCTGATCGGTCTCATCGAGCAGAACCGCAGCGCGGGGAATTAAGTCGAAGATAGTGCTGTCGGCTCCGGCTACGGGCGAGTAAAACTCCCAGCCGGGGAAGACGTTGACGCCGCCGGCGCGGACTGCGGCTTCGATGACTTCTTCGTTGCCAACGATGCGCTTGCCGCTTAGGCGGGTGTGGATTGCGCCGAGGAGATGCTCGCTGACCGGGGTTTCGGTGAGCGGTAGGAGCAGGGCTTCGTCAACTGGGTTTGAGGAACGCTGCGAAGTGGGATCGAATTTGCGGATGGAATCGGCTTCGTCGCCGAAGAATTCGATGCGCAGGGGGCGGTCGGCTTCGGGCGAGTACACGTCGAGGATGCCGCCACGCACTGCGTATTGGCCGGGCATCTCGACCACGTCGGTGGAGGTGTAACCGACGGTGTTGAGGTGGGCGAGCAGGGCTTCGAGATCGAAGGATTCTCCGCGGCGGATAGTGCGGGCGAGATCAGCATAGTAGTCGTTCGAGCGCAGGCGGATGGCCGTGGCTGCTACCGGCGAGACGACGATGGATGCGGATCCGGTTGCGATCTTCCAGAGGGCCGTGGCGCGTTCTTCCTGGAGTTCGGGATGCGGCGAGAGATTCTGGAATGGGAGAACATCGCGTGCCGGGAGGGAGATGACGGACTCGGGATCGGCGGCGGCCGTGAGTTCACAGAAGCTGCGGAGGACCGGGAGGAAGTCTTCGGCGGCGCGGTTGTCGTTGACTACGAAGATCAGCGGGCGTGCGGCGGCGCGCTGGAAGAGCACTAGCAGCAAGGCTTTTGCGGTGGGCGTGAGGCCGGAGACACGAAGCCGCCCCGTGCCCTCCTTGAGGTGGGAGGCTACACGCGTGAAGGCGGGAAGCTTTTCTACGTCCGTGAAGAGTTCGCGGACGAAGGGAAGAAGCATGCAGGATTATTTTAGCAGGAGCGGGAGTGGAGGGCGGCGACCGATTCCAGCAAGTTCGTGGTGCTGCCGCCTCGCTGTGCTCGGCGGAACCCTTCGGCTTCGCTCAGGGCAGGCTCACGAAGGCGCCCGTTCCCACACAATCCTACCCGTCCCGCTCAATCTTTGCTCAGGCGCGCAGCACGGGGCGGGTCAGGCATGTTGGGCCGCCGCTGCCGTTAATGCAGAGTTCGCTGGCGGGGAAAGTGCGGATATCGAATCCGGCTTGGCGGAGGCGGCTGTTCGTCTTTTTATTTTCTTCAATTGCCAGCAGGCGATTCTTGCCTAGCGCCAGGACGTTGCAAGCCAGCGTGTCGCGCTCGGAGGGATCGATTTCGATGAAGTTGAATGCGTGGGACTGGAGCAGTTGGACGGTCTCGACCGCCAGCCATGGGAGATCGACCAGTGCCGTGTGTTCATCGAGCAGGCTGATGAGCGACATCAGGTGCAGGCACGCGGACGGGCCTGGTCCGTAGGGCAAGGGTGCGGGAAAAACTTTCACTCCGTTGGGCGCGAGTAGATCGCGAATCTGCTGAATGCCCGCGGCATTAGTGCGGTAGCCTTGGCCGATGAGCAGAGTCTTCGCGTCGAGCCAGACCATGTCTCCGGCTTCGGCGGTGCCGGGAGGTGCGATTGTGCCGTGAGTTGGGATGTCGAGTGTCTCAAAAAACGAGGCGTGGTGCGGGCCTTCGGCGATGCGGTTGGGCTTGCCGGGACGGAGCACGATCAATCCGTAGTCGGTGGGAAGGGATGCGTCGTGTGCATAGACGGCATCGAGTGACATATCCGGCGCGGGTGGGATCTCCACAACTTCGGCGGCTGCGATTTCTAGCTCGCGGCAGAGCATCTCGTGCTGGGACTGCGCTGCGGCGAAGTCAGGCGCATGGTGGAAGCCCAGTTCTTGCCAGCGTGCCACGCAGTCCGACTGGTTCCAGCCGGCAGCGCGGGGAGAACAGACGAGGACGCGCTCCAGAGCGCCGGTCATGGAATGCCCGTTGAAACGCGTTCTTGTGGCTGCCTGGGGCATTTTGTCTTTGTCGCGCAACGTTTCTGAACCGGCTGCGCCTGGTAGGAATCTATATGGGCATTATGGCAAAAGCAACCTGGGAAGGCGCAGTGCTGGCCGAAAGCGATGCGACGGTCGAGGTGGAGGGTAATCAATACTTTCCGCCGGATGCGATCCGCAAGGAATATTTCAAACCTAGCGGGGCGCACACGGTGTGTCCGTGGAAAGGGACGGC
>JBAUYE010000116.1:0-6596 GCA_049584615.1 Candidatus Sulfotelmatobacter sp. | reverse complement strand
ATTTCAAAAAGGAAGTGGCGTGGCTCAAACAAAAATACACCCGGCCGGTGATTTGCACCGAATACAGGGCGCGTTCGGAGGGCAGCACGTTTGACACGGTGTTGCCGATCGCGAGGCAGGAGGGAGTCGGGGCGATCAACTGGGGTTTCGTCGCGGGCAAGACGCAGACTTACTTGCCTTGGGATTCGTGGCAACGTCCTTACGTTCTGGAGCAGCCGTCGATATGGTTCCACGAGGTGCTGCGGTCCGACGGAACGCCGTACCGGCAGGCTGAGGTGGACCTCATACGGCAGCTCACCGGCAAGCATTAGGCTCTTGTGATCGAGATCACAGCCGCCAGTGACCGTTGCCGTTTCCGCCTGCCATTCCTCGCTGCAGAATATAATCCGTGGAGGGGATGGGGTCCCTGGGGTTCCTGGCTGACTTGCATTAAACTCAGCGGACTCTGATACTTACCTAGCCTATGGCATTACTTTGGTTGCGCTTCGCGCTGGCTTGCTACTTCATTGGGCTGATCTATGCCTTCTTTGCGCTCAGCCGCACCAGCGATCTTTTCAGCCGCATCGCGTTTCATGCCGCCAGCCTGGGCATGGTCTTCCACTTCGTTTCGCTGGTCGAGTTGTTTCTTTCCGATCACGTGGTCTGGGCCTCGGTGCATAACGGCGAGTCACTGCTGGCCTTCTTTTCGATGACCTTCTTCATGATCATCTATGCCATTTACCACACGACTTCGCCGGGCGTGGTTGTTTTCCCCATTGTATTTTTCCTCACTTTTGTGGCGGCCCTTGACGAGCAGCCCGTCCTGCAGACTTCTTTTGTTCAGCACAAGGGATGGCTGATCGCGCACATCATCCTGATCTTCACCGGATACGCCGCTCTGGTGCTGAGTTTCGGCGCCAGCCTGCTTTATCTTTTGCAGGAGCGCCGCTTGAAAGCCAAGAAGCCGAGCAGTCTGATTTCCTTCTTGCCCGCGCTTGAAGTGATTGACCAGATCGGGTATCGATCGTTGCTGCTCGGCTTTCCTTTCATGACGCTCGGCTTGATCACCGGATCAGTTGTGGCGATGTCGGCGTACGGGCACGTCGACTTTGAGGATCCGAAGATTCTGTTGTCGATTCTGATGTGGGCCGTGTACATGGTAATGGTCGTCACCCGGTGGAGCTCGGGATGGCGTGGCCGCCGCGCCGCTATGCTGGCGACGTTCGCGTTTGTGGCCGCCATCGTCGCCTGGGCCGCGAATTACTTTTCGACCATCCACAGGTTTGCCGCCTCATGAGATATCAGCTGATTGGCGTGAATCACCGGAGCGCGCCGCTCGAAGTGCGTGAGCGGCTGGCAATCCCGGAGTCCCGCCTGGCCGATGCGTGCCGCGATCTCGCCGCCCATCCTGGAATCGAAGAGGGCATGATTATTTCCACCTGTAACCGGGTGGAAGTTGTCACGCACACTAGCAATGGCTCGGCTGACCTGCGCGGCTTTTTGCACGAGCATTTTCATCTGAAGGCGGAGGACGTTGACCCACACCTCTACGAGTTCCGCGAGAAGGATGCCGTACGGCATGTCTTCCGCGTGGCTTCGAGCCTGGATTCGATGGTGGTCGGCGAAGCTCAGATTCTCGGCCAGGTAAAAGAGGCTTACGCGACGGCGCGCGCGGTGGGGTCGGTGCGTGGCCAACTCGATCAGCTCTTCACCCGCGCTTTTGCGGTGGCGAAACGAGTGCGCAGCGAAACCGCTGTGGGAACTTCTTCGGTTTCCGTCGCCTCGGTTGCGGTGGAGCTGGCCAAGAAGATTTTCGGATCGCTACAGGGCAAGAACGTTTTCATCGTCGGCGCCGGCAAGATGAGCGAACTAGCAGCTCGCCACCTGATGGCACACGGCTGCGCCTCCATCTTCGTGGCCAATCGCACCCATGATCGCGCCATCGGGCTGGCGCAGAAGTTCAACGGCCAAGCTATCAAATTTGAAGATCTCTACAGCTCCTGCGACCGGGCCGACATTGTTATCACTTCGACCGGGGCACCGCACGCCATTTTCCGGCGCGAACATGGCGAGCAGTTCCTCGCCCGCCGCAAGAACCGGCCGATGTTTTTCATCGACATTGCCGTGCCCCGCGACGTCTCACCGGAGATGGCAAAGCTGGACGGCATCTTCGCCTACGACATCGACGATTTGCAGCAGGCCGTCAGCACTCACGTTGCCGATCGGCGTCACGAAGCCGAGCTTGCGGAAGCTATCATCGCGAGCGAAATCGAGCGTTTCGAAGCGCGCCTGCACACACTCGATGTGGTTCCGACCATCGTGTCGTTGCAGGATCATTTGGAAACCATCCGCCAGGCGGAAATCGACCGTGTGCGCAGCCGCATGGGCCCGTTGACTCCGGAACAGGAAATGGCGGTCGAGGCGCTGACCCGTGGCATCATCAACAAAGTCATGCACACTCCTATTACCACGCTGAAAACCGCAGCCCGCGAGGCGGAAGCGACCACTGTAATAGACGTTGTCCGCAGGCTGTTTAATCTGCACAACAAAGAAAAAGGACCAGCATCACACGCTGGGGATGGAGAGTCGTCGGGCAAGAATTCGCAAGACAGAGGAATAAGATCGCGCCGTGATGCCTAACCTCCGCATCGGCTCCCGCGGCTCGCAGCTTGCCCTCTGGCAGGCGAACCATATCTCTGCTCTTCTCCGTGCACGCGGACACGAAGTCGAAATCGAAATCATTCACACCACCGGTGACAAGATCACCGACGTCCCCCTGGCCGTGGTCAGCACCAAGGGCGGACTTGGCAAAGGAATTTTTACGAAAGAGATTGAAGAAGCCCTTGCCGCCGGACGCGTCGATCTCGCCATACATTCGTTGAAAGACCTGCCCACCGAACTCCCTTTGGGATTCGAAATCGCCGCGATCACGGAGCGGCAAGACCCGCGCGATGCCTTCTGTTCGGTGGTTTATTCGAAGGTTGAAGATCTCCCCCACCACGCGCGCGTAGGCACGTCCAGCCTGCGCCGTCAGGCGCAACTCAAAGCCATTCGTCCCGATCTCGACATTCATCCTCTGCGCGGCAACGTCGATACGCGGCTGCGCAAACTCGAACAAGGAGAATACGACGCCATCATTCTCGCGTCGGCGGGCCTCAAGCGCCTGGCCAAAACGGAATTGATCAAGCAGATCATCCCCGCCGAAGTCATGTGCCCCGCTGCCGGGCAGGGCGCGCTCGGCATCGAAATCCGCGAAGGCGACTCGGTCACGGGCCAGCAACTCGCATTTCTGGACGATGCCGCCGCCCGCACCGCCACTACCTGCGAACGCGCTCTGCTCAACCGCCTCGGCGGAGGCTGCCAGGTTCCGATCGGCGCCTTCGCGGAAATTCGCAGTGGCAAACTACATCTCGATGCCATCGTCGCCGATCCCGACGGATCGAGACTCGTGCGCGAGTCCCGTGACGGCAACCTCGATGATCCTGAACAACTCGGTAACGCGGTCGGCGAGACCCTGCTCAACCGCGGCGGCGATGAGATACTCGAAGCCGTCTACGGCCGCGGCCTGGCCGTCCCGCCGCAACCATGATTGCGGATCAATATCTCAAATGAAAAGCGGCGGCGTTCTCCTGCAACTTCTCGGTGGCACCAAGCGCTCCCATGCTCTTCGGCGCTGGATCAACCTCCGGCCGCCGTTTCTAGGCATGGGCATTCGCATCCGGCGCATCGCGCCTGACATGAAGGCCGTCGACGTCGAAATGAAGCTGCACTTCTGGAACGCGAACTACGTCGGCACGCACTTCGGCGGATCGCTCTTTGCAATGACCGACCCGTTCTATATGCTGATGCTGATGGCGAACCTCGGCCGGGATTACATCGTTTGGGACAAGGCCGCGACTATCCGCTACAAGAAGCCGGGCAGAGGAACTGTGCGCGCGGAGTTTCGTCTTTCCGATAGCCAGATCGACGACATTCGCGAGAAACTGAAGACGTTGCCGAAGTATGAGCCCGTCTTTGCGGTAGAAGTGAAGGATGAGGCAGGCGTTGTGATCGCCGAGGTTGAGAAGGTGCTCCACATCCGGAGTAAACCGGCAGCCGAACCGGCCGAACAATAGGAAGCGAATCGATCGTGTACATTCCCGAGTACTTCCGTGTGCGTGACCATGAAGACGCCATAAAGTTCATGCGCGCGAATCCCTTCGCCATCCTGATCTCATCCAGTGAGGCTGGGCCTTTCGCTACGCACCTGCCTATCTTCGTACGTGCTGAAAAGGGCGAAGAAAAGATCATCCTCCGCGGCCACGTGGCGAAGGCGAATGCGCACTGGCGTTATCTCGAACAGCAGCCCCAGTGTCTGACCATTTTTCACGGACCACACTCCTATATTTCGCCCAGCAACTACACGGTGCGCGAAAGTGTCCCCACCTGGAACTACGGCGCAGTGCATCTCTACGGGAAGGCGCAGGTGTTTTCCTCCCCGGAAGCGCTGCAGGGCATTCTCCATGAACTGATCCAAACCTTCGAGCCTGCATACGCCATGCAGTGGGCCGCCCTGGACGAGGCTTACCACGAGCGGATGCTTCGACAGATTGTTGGTTTTGAGATCGAAGTCACAAGGATGGAGGCGAAGTTCAAGCTCGGCCAGAACCGCAGCCCGGAAGATCAGCAGAACATGATCGCATCCTTGGAGAAGGCCGACGACACCGCCGCTTCTAGTGTTGCACGCCTGATGAAGGAACAACAACTTCGCCGGATCGTAAACGGCAAGGACAATAAGTGAAGTCGCGGCGTACCGTCACTTCTCAGGCGCCGCGCCCGCTCTCCGGCGTGCGCGTGCTCGTAGGACGGGCGCGGCACCAGGCCAGCGCGCTTTCGAGTGAATTACGCAAGCTGGGCGCGACCGTGCTTGAAATTCCGTTTATTGAAATTCGCAAGCCGCGCAGCTTCAAGCCCCTGGATTCCGCGTTGATGAATCTTGATGCCTACGACTGGCTCATCCTCACTAGCGTGAACGGGGTCGAAGCCATGTGGGAACGGGTAGCCAGGCTGCGCCTGCCGAAAACTGCTCTCAAACATTTAAGCATCGCGGCGATCGGCCCGGCGACCAAGAAGGCGACCGAAGAGCGTGGCGTCAAAGTGGAGGTCGTCCCCAAGGAATACGTGGCAGAGTCTGTTGTGCGCAGTCTGCGGCGACGGGCGAACGGAAAACGCGTCCTGCTGGTGCGCGCCAAGGTTGCCCGCGATGTGATTCCGCGCGAGTTGCGCGAGGCTGGAGCGCGGGTGGATGTCGTCGAAGCTTACGAAACCGTTGTGCCGAAGTCTTCGCGACCGCGCTTGCGCGGCGTGCTCGGGAATCCGCGGCGCACTCCGCATGTAATTACGTTCACGAGTTCGTCGACCGTGCGTAACTTTGTGGCTTTGCTTGGCCGGCGGAACGCGGAGCTTGACAGGATACGACTCGCCTCCATCGGGCCAGTCACTTCCTCAACTCTGCGAGAGCTTGGCCTGCGCGTGGACATTGAAGCCAGAGAATTCACCATCCCCGGTCTAGTTGAAGCCATCCTACGTGCGCTACCGAAGATGTAATCAGCTTATTCCGTCAGCGAGCAACTGCAATCGGCCGGGACGACGTGGGCCAGCAGGAAGTCGGCGACGCGTTGGTAGGCGTCGATCTGATTCTCCACGCGGGCGAAGCCGTGGCCTTCGTTCTCATAAATCTTATAGTCAACCGTGCCGCCGCCCTTCTTGATGGCATCGACCACCTGCTGCGTCTCTGATTTCGGGCAGCGTGGATCATGCCCTCCGGCCAGCAGCAGCAACGGCGCTTTGATCTGATCGATAAAGTTGATGGGCGAGCGATCTTCATATAATGCTTTGTTCTTTACCACATCACCCATAGTCGCCAGATCGGACTGTTGCAGAACCGGATCTTCGTTCTCAATTTCGGTGAACCAGTTCACAAAAGGCACGATGGGCACGCCGGCGGCCCAAACGTCAGGCGCTTTCGTCACCGCCATCATGCTGAGATAACCGCCATAGCTGCCGCCCATCACGGCGATCTTCTTGGGATCGAGGTGGCCAGTCTGCTTGATCCAGTCAACGCCGGCAAGCACATCCTGCAAATCGCCGCCGCCCATGTCGAAAAGATTCGCCTGCTGGAATTCTTTGCCGTAACCCGTCGAGCCGCGATAGTTGGGGGCGAGAACCATATATCCCTGATTGGCCGCGTATTGCACGAAGCGATTGAACGAGTTCATGGTCTGCGCAGTCGGCCCGCCGTGGATGTAAACGATGGCGGCATTCTGCCCATTGCGCGCCATGTTGAAGGGCACATAAAGAAACGCGGAGATGGTCCACTTGCCGTCGCGGCTGGGATAATGCACTAGGTAAGGCTCGACCATATCTTCGGAACGTACACCGGCAACGAGTGAATGCGTGACTTGATGCGACTTCCCAGTTGTCAGCGTATACACCCAGAGATCGCCGGGCGCGGTGGGACCGTTGTGGTAGTAGAGCAAGCGCTGGCCGTCTTTCGTAAAAGCAGAATGGCCGCCGGTAGGTTCGTTCACTCCTTTCGGAATCGGCAACACAGCAGATTTGCCGGTCGCAAGCTCGTG
>JBAUYE010000115.1:0-5002 GCA_049584615.1 Candidatus Sulfotelmatobacter sp. | reverse complement strand
TTTCTGGAACGCTACAACAACACCCCCAGAAAGTGCCTCGGCTTCAAAACCCCCAATGAGGTATTCTTTGCACGCGCTGTTGCACTTCAAACGTGAATTCATCCCCTCGCTTCGCTCGGGATGACAGGTCTAGGGGGCGATGACAGGTGTAGGTGGGGATGACAAGTCTGGGTGGGACCCGGGATGACAGATCGTTCATGTGCTGCACCCTATTCCTTCACCGTGATTCCCAGGGTTTTCATCTTGCGATACAGATGGCTGCGCTCGAGGCCCAGCACCTCCGCCGCGCGGGTGACGTTGCCGTGGTTCTCGTCGAGCTTCTTCAGAATGAAATCCCGTTCATAGGCGTCGCGCGCCTGGTGCAGCGTGGAGAACTCGCTGCGTGCCGCGCGCCGGTGGCCATCTCGGTAGACCAGCGTCGGCAGATGCTTCAAGTCGAATTTCGTAATCATGGGGTTCATGATCACAATGCGCTCAATCACATTCCGTAGTTCGCGCACGTTGCCCGGCCACGAATAACGCATCAGGGCCTCGACGGCATCATCGGTAATCTCCCGCGGCCGTCTGCCGTAGGTTGCAGCCAGATCTTTTAGAAAGTGCCGGGCAAACAGCGGAATATCTTCCTTCCGGTCGCGCAGCGGCGGTACGAAGAATGGGATCACGTTCAGCCGGTAAAAAAGGTCTTCGCGAAAATTCCCCCGCGAAATTTCCTCTTCCAGATCTTTGTTGGTGGATGCAATGATGCGCGCATCCACGACGATCGTCTTTTCGCTTCCCAGAGGAGCGACGCGCTGCTCATCCAGCGTGCGCAGCACCTTCGACTGCGTTTTCAGGCTCATGTCGCCCACTTCGTCGAGAAACAGCGTCCCTCCGTTGGCCTTTTGAAACTTCCCGTCCTTGTCGACGGCCCCGGGGAACGATCCTTTGTACTGGCCGAACAGTTCGCTCTCGATCAGGTCCTCAGGAATGGCTGCGCAATTCACCTCGACGAAAGTCTCATCCTTGCGCAGGCTTTGCGCGTGAATTGCATGGGCCACCAGTTCCTTCCCGGTACCGGACTCGCCGTAAATCAGAACTCGGCCGTTGGTCGGCGCCATCAGGCCTATCTGCTGGCGCAGCGCTTTCATGGGAATGCTGTCGCCAACGATCATGCTCTTGCCGTGGAGCTGCTTCTTCAGATCGACGTTCTCGTGCCGCAGTTTCTTGGATTCGATTGCGTTCTTGACCAGGATCAACGTCTTGTCGATGGAGAGCGGCTTTTCGAGGAAGTCGTAAGCGCCCAGTTTGGTGGCCCGCACCGCGGTTTCGATGGTGCCATGTCCAGAAATCATGATTACTTCGGGCGGGTTGTCGATCTCGCGGATTCTTTCCAGCGTCTCCAGGCCATCGATGCCGGGCAGCCAGATATCGAGCAGCACGACCTCATAGTGGTGCTCGCGCCGCAGCAGCTTGAGGCATTCTTCACCGCTCTCAACCGACGCAGTTTCGTAGCCCTCGTCTGCCAGCACTCCCTGCAGCGATTCACGAATGCCGGTTTCGTCGTCAACAACGAGAATTTTATGCATGCTGCGCCGTCACCGTGGCCAGCGCGGGCTCAGGAACGACCGGCAGTTCGACGATGAAGCGCGCTCCGACCGGCTGGTTTTCTTCCACCCGAATGGATCCATGGTGCTCTTCGATGACGCGGCTCACGATCGCCAAACCGAGCCCGGTTCCACGTTTTCTGGTGGAGAAATACGGCAGAAAAAGTTTTTCCTTCAGCTCCCGGGTAACGCCATGGCCGGTGTCTGCGATCGTGATTTCCACTGCGTCGCGGCTGGCGACGAGCGAAGTTGTAATATGAATCTCGCGCAGCAGAGAATCCTGCAAAGCCTCGGCGGCGTTGTCCACGAGGTTGGCCACGGCCCGCTTAATCGCCTCCGCGTCGGCCATCACTTTCGGCAAGTCTGCCGCCAGCGACTTGTGGAGAGCGATGCCGTCCAGTCTGCCATTGAACATGGAGAGCGCATTCTCAATGACGGCATTAATGTCGGCAGGGTGAGGATTCGATGCCGGGAAGCGGGCCAGCGCAGAGAAATCATCCACCAGCCTGCGGACTGTTTCGACCGCGCTGGCAACCGTTTTGGCGCAGGAACGAACGATATCGAGCGAGGTCTTGTCGAGAGGCATCCCGCGTTCCAGATGACGCTGAATGCGTTCCGCGGAGAGTGCGATGGGGGTAAGGGGATTCTTGATTTCATGCGCGACGCGGCGCGCGACTTCACGCCACGCGGCTTGTTTCTGGGCCTTCAGCAGGTCAGAGAGATCTTCGAACACGATCACGTATCCGGAGCGCTCGTCCTGATGGCGCAGGGTGGCCACAGTCACGGCCACGCTGAGAGACGTGCGCTGCAGAGACATCTCCATTTGGCTGGTGGTCATGCCCATGCGGTCGGCGCGGCGCAAAAGCGGCTCCAGGTCCTGCAGCACTTCCGGCGGGAATACGTCGGCCAGTTGTGCTCCGCGCAATATTTGCTCTCCCTCCGCGTAGCCCTGGGGGTGGAACATGCGCAGCAGGGCGTGGTTGGCGTGAGTCACGGAGCGGGTGGCATCGAGAGAGAGCACACCGGTTGGAATGCTCTCGAGGACTGTTTCCATCTGGCGGCGGCGCTGGTCGAGTTCTGCATTGGCTGCGCTGGCATCGCGACTGGAAGCCTCATTCTGCCGCCGGCTGGTTTCGAGCTCCTCGGCCATCCGGTTGAAGGAGCGGACCAGATCCCCGATTTCATCTGCGGCTCTTACATCGATGCGGTAGTCAAGACGTCCGCGAGAGATCGCCTGCGTCGCCTCGGCCAGCGCGGCAAGCGGGCGCGTTACCAGCTTCGAGAGAAACAGCGCCAGCCAGGTGCTGACAAACAGAACCATCATGGTCAGCAGGCCCAGCAAGAGCATGTAGGTCTGACGCACATGCTTGCGCTCGCGGCTGAGCTGAAGATAACGCTGCTGGCTGGCTTCGATCTGCCTAACCGTTTTCGAGAACTCGGGCGGTAACGGCAGAGCCACAAGGATCAAGCCGTCTTTCCCAACCGTGGCGCTGCCCAGGGTGTACTCGGTTTGCTCCCAGGTGAAACGTGCGGGCTGTGCCGCGGCAGCCTGCGCCAGCGGCAGCTTCTCCTTCAATTGCGGCCAGGGCGCGGGGACTCCGAGGCTGGCTTCTGGGATCCCGTTCTCAATGGCGAGAGCAAATCCACCCTGAAGAGTGGGCTCGTGGCTGCGAAATTCCTCGACTGCGGAGGAGAACCCGTGGCCTTCGAAAGCCCGCTGCACTTCCGGCGAGGCAGCAATGGCAACCGCCTCCGCCCGCGCGTTCTGCGCCGCGTAGCTGTCCAGCAGAGACGCCATGGCATCCGTATCTTCGCGCACTTCCTCGACCGGCGTGGAAAACCATATGTTGATCGAGCGGTTCATCAGCCCATAGGCAAACCAATACATCACCATTACAGGAACGAATGAAAGCAGCAACGCTCCGACCACCATGCGGGTGCGGAATTTTGACCCCAACACTCCCAGACGGCGCTCGGCAAACACCTTGAGCAGGTTGCGCAGCAGCACGAAGAAAAGAGCAGCGAACAGAAGGGATATCAGCAGCGAGAGAGCGGTGAGCATCACGGCCTGCTGATTGGTATCGGGGCGCAGTATGGTTTGGTTAAAGGCAGTTTGTGAAACCAGGATGGCGAACAAGAAAAAAACCGCAATCGTCAGCAGAATAATGAGCCGCTTGCGCTGCGAGGTCTCGGGAGGTCGAGTTGGAACGGTCTGCACCACGCGGATCCAGAGGTCCAGTCTTTTTCAGGAAATCGCAGTCAATCGCGGTGAATCGCGGTAAGTCGCGGTCTGCGAGCGGTGAATGGACCGAACTCATTATAGATGCAGGCGCGGCCGCTGGAGATGACTCAAAGGCTGCGGGGCGCTTAATGCAAGGGATTAACGCGGGGTTTAGAGTCGGACGTCCGTCCCGCCGAAAACTCCTCCCACACCGCGCGGTAAGCGAGCTTGGGCTGGTACGCTCGATCAAAGAGCAGCGCGTGCCCGCGGGTGCCATGTGAATGGGACCCGATCCACGAATACTTGTCGGTAAATCCCCAGGTCTGGATCGCGGTGCAGCCCGCGTTGTCTAAGCACGCCCTCACGATGCTGCGATAGACCTCCGCTTGGCGTGTCAAGTCCTCGGACTTAGGCATGCCGCTGGAGTCCAAGGGCACGGAGACGTCGAGCTCCGTGATATGAACCTGCAGGCCCAGCGCCGTGAGCCGGGCGATGTTGGAGGAGATGCCCGCGGCAGCCGCTGAGCCGGCATCGAGCGTGGGTATGTGCAACTGCAATCCCACGCCATCGATGGGAACGTCCCGGCGCTTGAAATCCCTCACCATGGCATAGATCGCATCCGACTTGCGGTTCATCCCCTCGCCTTCCGCTTCGTTGTAGAAAAGAAGCGCGTTCGGATCTGCCCTGTGCGCCCAGCGGAATGCCTGCTCGATGTAGGCTGTTCCTTCGGCCGACAATCCGATGCCGGGCTGGTTGTACCAGAGAGAATCGCGGGGGTTGCCGTTTTCATCCAGCGCTTCGTTCACCACATCCCACGCGAAGACTTGCCCGCGGTAGTGCTTCATCACGCGTGTAATGTGTTCACGCAGGAGTCGCGACAGTTGCCGCGGGGTGAAGCGACCCTGCGTCAGCCAATCCGGGTTGTAACGGCCCCAGACCAGGCAATGGCCGCGGACCTTCATTTGATGCGCCTCGGCGAAGCGGACCACTTCGTCACCCTGGCGAAAATCGTAGGTGGCCCGATCCGGCCGCAGCACCCACCACTTCATGGCATCTTCCGCCTCAACCATGTTGAACTCGCGAACCAGGGTAGAAGCGTAGGCGGGTTCCGAAAGCTGAGGGGGACGGACAGCTGTGCCGACGAGCAAGCGCGCGTTGTCCGCCTCCTGCCGCAGAGATTGAGCGCAGCACATAGAAG
>JBAUYE010000114.1:0-19687 GCA_049584615.1 Candidatus Sulfotelmatobacter sp. | reverse complement strand
GTGACAGAGGCGCTGCGGAAGACTTGCCCGCAAGGCATCAACATTTATTTCGACAACGTCGGCGGGGACATACTCGAGGCCGCTCTCGCGGACCTGGCGCGCGGCGCTCGCATCGTAATCTGCGGCGCCATCTCGCAATACAACAATACCGGTCCCGTCCGGGGCCCGCGCAATTATCTCTCGCTGTTGGTCCATCGTGCGACCATGAAAGGCATGCTGGTCTTTGACTACGCCGACCGCTATGCCGAGGCTAAGGAGGAAATGGCGGGCTGGATGGCAGCCGGGAAGCTCAGGTCGCGCGAGGATATTGTCGAAGGGCTCGAAACCTTTCCCGACACGTTACTAAAGCTCTTCAAAGGGGAGAACCTCGGCAAACTGATTCTCAAAGTGGCTGCAGACTGATCTTTACTTGCCGAACGTCGGAGGTTCTGATCGTTGCCGCGATCGATTCGCTCTGAAAGAGGAGCTTGAATGCCATTTGCTGATAACCGGGGAACAAAAATCTATTGGGACGAGCAGGGAACAGGCGCGCCGATTTTGTTGATCATGGGCCTGGGCTACCCATCCGCCATGTGGCATCGCACGCGGCCGGCGCTGTCAGCTTCTTATCGCACGATCGCACTCGACAATCGAGGAGCGGGACAGAGTGATGTGCCTCCCGGCCCGTACTCGATCGCCCTCATGGCTTCGGATGCAGCCGCCGTGCTCGACGCCGCCAGCATTCCGAGCGCCCACGTGTTTGGAGTGTCGATGGGCGGCATGATCGCTCAGGAATTTGCGTTGCAGTATCCCGGACGCGTGCAGTCTCTCATTCTCGGCTGCACAGCGGCCGGAGGACCGAACGTGCAGCGCGCCGATCCAGCCGCGATCGAGATGCTGAAAGCCCGCACCTGGATGAGCCGCGAAGAAGCGGCTGAGGCCGCGGTCCCTTTTATCTACGACTCCGCGACGACGCGGCACTTAATCGATGAAGATATCGCTCAGCGTAACCCCTGGCCGACCAGCACGGTCGGCTATCTTGCGCAACTGCAGGCGATACTTGCGTGGGAATCGTTCAGCCGCCTGGCCCAGATCACGGCCCCAACGCTTGTAGTTCACGGAAAGGTCGATCGCTTGGTCCCGGTCGGCAACGGGGAATTGATCGCGTCGCGTATTCGCGGCGCAAAACTCGTCTTGATCGAACGGGCCAGCCATCTGTTTTCGACCGATCAGCCCGAGGCCGCGGAAAGAACCATTTTAGAATTCCTGGCCGCGCAACTGGTCGGCGCAAAGGCAGGCGAAAGAAGAGGGTAGCTCTAGGGAAAGGCATATTCCAGCCTGCCTGCGGTCCATATGTGGATTGGCTAGCTTAATTCCTTGGAAGCATACATGGTCATCCATAAAATTCATTTGATGAATCTGAAAAACGCAGCTACGCTCGTGCCCGATGCGGCGCGCTGAGGTGGGATGAGTGTGCCTTTTGCATAATTCAGACAAAGCCTAAGCAAGGGGGAAATATGGGTTTTGCACAGAGCAGCTCGGATGGTCGCGTGGCCTTACGCTGCGGGGCATCTTCGTGGAGGCGGTTTCTTGTCAATTCCACTGTGGCGTCAACCGCATGCGTTCTTCTGTGCTTCCTATTTGCACCCCGTTTGGTTCACACACAGGGTGTCGGCTCATCGGGGGAGATCACCGGGACGGTAACCGACGCTTCCGGCGGGGTTTTGCCGAAAGCCACGATCAATGTGGTTGACACTCAGACCGGCTTGAAGCGCACGGCAACTACGAATGGTACCGGTCAGTTCCGTGTGGTGGGGCTCTCGCCGGCCACATATGACGTTAGTGCGCAAATGTCTGGGTTCGCGACCGAGATACGAAGAAGCGTGACTGTCGCCATCGGGCAGACGGTCACCTCCGATTTCAGGATGAAACCGTCGCAGGTAGCAACCGTGGTTGAGGTAACGGACCAGCCGCCGGTGGTAGAAACCGAACGAGGAAGCCAGGCGGACCAAATCTCACAACAGTACATCGCCGACCTTCCGATCGACCGCCGTGATTACCTTACGTTCACGTTGCTCGCGCCCGGCGTCTCTGATTCCACCAGACTGGCGGGGGACCAGGATTTCAGGGTTAAGCAAACGCCACAAAGCGGGCTGTCCTTCTATGGCAGTAATGGTCGGGGAAATAGCATAACCATCGACGGGGGCGAGACCTCGGGCGATAGCGGTGGCGTGCGGCTGACGGTAAGCCAGGACGATGTGCAGGAATTCCAGATCAATCGCAGCAACTACGGCGCCGACCTGGGCGGAGCCACCGGGGCCTCCATCAATATTGTGACCAAGTCGGGCACCAATAATGTTCACGGTGGTCTCTATGGTTTTTTCCGTGACGATCCGATGGACGCCCAAAACCCGTTTTCGTTCACCCAGGCATTGCAGGCCGGCCAGACCTTCGATCCTGCCAATCCGGACTCTCTCGGTACCCCGGTGAAGGATACTTTGACTCGTCAGCAATTCGGCGGGACCCTGGGTTTCCCGATCAAGAAAGATAAAACATTTCTGTTTTTTGCGTTTGAAGGCTTGCGACAAAATGCGCAAAACGCAGTTCCTCTTCTGACGGATACCGATATCTTCCGTCCGACGGCGATACAGAACGCCATTATTGCCCAGCTGGAGGCGAACCCCTCGACGACGCCAGCCCCCTGCTTGCCGGGCTTCTCAGCACCGCCGGCTGAATGCGGGCTTGCCCTCCAGAGCGTTTTGACGCTGAATCCCAATCCCGGTGGTTCGAACCCGTTCATCTCGCCGGGTCAATCCGCGCTGAATGGTTTCCTGCTAGACCAGTTTGAAACCGAGGGTGGATTGTTTCCATACGATACGCGGGAATACCTGGCGGAGACCCGCCTGGATCACCGCATTGATGCGAACAACGAGCTTTCCCTGACCTACCGATATGGGCACGACTTGGAGGAATCGCCGGACGTGAATTCGCTTACCGCTTACTCGGCGGGAAGTTCGACCCACGACTACGACAATACCCTGCAAGCCACCTGGTATCGCCAACTCAACCCGACCACGCAGAATGAAGCCCGGGTACAGTGGAACTACTACGGCTTTAATGTGATTCCCAACGAGCCGGCAGAGGTCGGGCTGCAGATCCCCAGTTTTATCAATAATGTTGGGACCAATATCTTCCTACCGAACCTTACCATCCTGCGGCGCTACGAATTCGCCGACAACTTCACCAAGATTCACGGCAATCACACATTTAAATTCGGAGCCTACGAGTTGCTCCGGGGCAATCACACTGAATCGCACACCTTTTTCCCTGGCCGCTTTGTGTTTGGGACGCTCCCCGGAGGTTTGATCAGCCCAGATCTGGCCACCACGGGCATCAACCCGTTACAGTCAGCGTCGTTCGGGCTGCCTGAGGTTTACCAGCAGGGTTTCGGAAATCCGACCTACCCGTACTATGATCGGCCGCTGACCTCGTTCTACGGGCAAGATTCCTGGAAGATAACCCCAAACTTTGTTCTGAACTACGGCCTGCGCTACGACCTGGACACGCAATTTCTTCCTTTGACCACGTACAAGAAGGATTTTGGGCCGAGGGTTTCCTTCGCGTGGGATCCGTTCAAGGACCACAAGACGGTCATCCGGGGTGGATATGGAATCTTCTACGGACCGGTGGACGTGCAGATCCCGGATGTCGACCTGAGCCTGGGGGTGGTGAACCAGAACAAGTCTGCGCTCGAGAACACTGCCGGCGCCAGCCAGGTCGCCAACGTAAGCGCGATCTGCGGTGTCTCCTATTTCGGGACAACGATAATTCCCGGAACAGGCGCTAGCCCCTGCAACCGGGAAATTTCCATTTATGCAGACCCGATCGGTGGGATTCCGGCGCTGGGTATTGCAGGGTCGGCAACTATTTTCCAGGCACTCTTTGCACAAGGACTAATCCAGTGCACAACTCCGGCCCCCGGAAATAACGCCTGCATCACACCGGCTGCTGCTTCTCTGGTGGGCACGGGCTTCACGGGCGTCAACGTCACTAACAACGGCCCCCTTTCGCCCCTGCAGGTGCTGTTCGTGAACCAGCCAAATTATCGTCCCCCCATCGCCCAGCAGGCTTCCTTCGCTATTGAACGCCAACTTGCGCCTGGGTTGTCATTTTCTCTCAGCGGCATCTATTCGCACACTCAGCACCTCCCGATTGCGCTCGACACCAATCTACTGCCGGCGCCATTTACATCGGTGCCTCTAGCCAACGGACAGACGATTTCCTATCGTAACTGGAATACTACGGCGTCTGCGGCCGACCCAATACCGGGCAGCCCTGAGGGCCTGCCCTGCAATACCCAACAATGCTTCGTAAATCCGTTGATTGTGCAAAACAACCAATATAGCTCGCAGTCATATGCTCTTTACGAAGGCGGCATCGCGGAACTTACGAAACGCTTCAGCGATCACTTCTCGGTGTTCGCGAATTACACCTGGAGTAAGGGCATCGACACGTCCACGGATTACAACACGGACTACGGACCGCAGGACCCCACGAACCTGAATCTAGATCGCAGTCTTTCCGAGTTTGACGAACGGCACAAAGTAGTGGTGGCGGGTGTGATCGATAGTCCCTGGAAACGGAGTGTTTTGTCGGGTTTCCAGCTGGCCCCAATTTTCTCCTACCACAGCGGGCATCCTTTCAACTTGCTGGCCGGAGGAGAGGTGAACGGCGACAACCACACCACGAATGAGCGTCCGATTGGAGCCCCGCGCGACACAGGTCTGGGCCCCAATTACATCGACTTCGACGCCCGGTTGACCTGGGGGCACAAACTAGGCGAGAGAGCCAACCTGCAGTTCACAGCGGAAGGATTCAATATCGCAAACCGGACGAATTTTGCCAGCGTGAACAACGAGGTGAGTCCGCTTTTTGCCCTCCCCACAGCCGCCCCGTATTTTGGGGAGGGTAATACCTCATTTAACGTGCATGGGATTCGACCGGGCGCTATTGTAGATGGACAAGCAGCTACGCCCAGCACACCGCTGGCTTTCACTTCCGCTTTTCCCAAACGCCAGATCCAACTTGGTGTGCGCTTGTCTTTCTGAAAATGCCGACGCAGGAAACGATCTACGAAGTCGCGAACCGAGTCGCTACCATCACATTGAACCGTCCAGACAAGCTCAATGCCTGGACGTCCACGATGGAAAAGGAAGTGCGCGCGAGCCTGGAGCAGGCCGAGCGCGATGACAACGTCGGTATTATCGTGCTGACCGGTGCCGGACGCGGGTTCTGCGCCGGCGCCGACATGTCGCTGCTGAACTCCGTCGCTACGCAGGGCTTGCCGGGCGGAGATCGGGAGGCTGTCTCGCAGCTGGGTGGCTCTCTTCAGCGCGAGGGCAGCTTGCCAGACTTCCAGAAGAAGTATTCTTATCTCCTTGGAATCGAGAAACCCATTCTGGCCGCCATCAATGGTCCGGCAGTCGGCCTTGGTTTGGTGATTGCGCTCTATTGCGATCTGCGCCTGGCTTCCGACGCCGCCCGCTTCTCGACCACGTTCGCCCAGCGCGGGCTCATCGCCGAGTACGGCATGGCCTGGATGCTGCCGCGTATCGTCGGGCTCCCTAACGCTCTCGACCTGCTATTTTCCGCCCGGCAGATCAACGCCGCGGAAGCTTTGCGAATGGGTTTGGTGAATCAAGTCTTTGCTCAGGAGAACTTTCTCGCCAAGGTCAACGAATATGCTGTCGATCTCGCATCGCGAGTCAGTCCGCGCTCCTTGCGAGTAATTAAGCGCCAGGTTTATGGGGCCATGTTCCAGACCTTAGCCGAGTCTTTCGATCTTGCGGTGGAGGAAATGGTAGCAAGTTTGCGCAGCGAAGATTTCAAAGAGGGCGTGGCCCACTTCCTGGAGAAGCGCGCCCCTGCTTTTAAAGGTAAGTGATCCTCGGACAGGCTTCAGGCTGCTTCAGATTTTGTCGTCTTATATTTGCTCAACTCCAGCTTGGCGATCAACGCGCGATGTACTTCGTCGGGGCCATCGGCAATGCGCAAGGTCCGTATTGAAGCGAACATCTCTGCCAGCGGAAAATCCTCTGAGAGGCCTGCCGCTCCATGCATCTGGATCGCCTGATCAATAATGGCCAGCGCGACGTTGGGCACGACTACTTTGATTTGTGAGATTTCGCTTTTCGCCCCTTTGGCGCCGTGTTGGTCAATCATCCAGGCGGCTTTGAGAGTGAGCAGCCGCGCCTGCTCGATCAGGATGCGGGCATTGGCGATCACATCCGCATTTCCTCCCAACTCCGCCAACGGTTTGCCGAACGCCACCCGCGACAGTGATCGCCGGCAAAGGAGTTCCAGAGCACGTTCCGCCGCTCCAAGGGTTCTCATGCAGTGATGAATGCGCCCCGGCCCGAGGCGGCCTTGCGCAATCTCAAATCCGCGTCCGGTTCCGGCGATGATGTTGTCTACAGGCAGGCGCACGTTATGGAAGTTCACTTCTCCGTGACCAAAGGGAGCGTCGTAGCCGCCAAAAACCGGCACCATGCGCACGATCTCGACTCCCGGCGTAGCTAGCGGCACCAGGACCATCGTGTGCCGTTTATATTTCGGCGCTGCGCAATCGGTAAGCCCCATGAAGATCAGCAAGCGGCTGTGAGGATGCCCGACGCCCGAACTCCACCACTTGCGTCCGTTCAATACCACGTGCTCGCCCTCAATGGCGGCCGTCGCCTGCATGTTGGTTGCGTCCGAGGACGCTACGCCGGGCTCAGTCATGCAAAACGCGGACCGAATTTCGCCGGCCAGAAGCGGCTTCAGCCAGGATTGTTTCTGATCCTCGGAGCCGTATTTGACCAGCACCTCCATATTTCCGGTATCGGGCGGGTTACAGTTGAAAACTTCCGGTGCAATCGAACACTGCCCCATCATTTCAGCCAATGGGGCGTACTCCACATTCGACAGTCCCGCGCCGTACCGTTTTTCGGGAAGAAAGAGATTCCACAGACCTGCATCCCGGGCTTTGGCTTTCAGTTCTTCCATAATCGGCGGCTGTTTCCAGGTGCGCCAGTCTGCGACGTTCCGGACCCCACCCGAGTATTTGGCCTCTGCAGGCAGCACATGCTGCTGCATGAAAGTGCCCAGGCGGTGCAGATATTCCTGGGAGCGGGGTGAGGCAGCAAAATGCATAGTGGAAGTTACATTGTGTCCCGAACAAGCTACACAGCCCGGCAAAATTCATCAAATGAATCTTACGAATCCAGTAATATATGTTTCGTGCATTTAAGCCAGGTCGATCTCAACCTTTTCGTCGTGCTGGAAGCCATCTACCGCGAGGGCAACATCACCCGCGCCGGCCATCAGTTGAATCTCACTCAGCCCGCAATCAGCCACGCTTTAAAGCGCTTGCGTGATCTCCTAAAAGATCCTCTGTTCGTGCGCCGCGGGGCGCACATGATTCCCACTCCCTTTACCCGCAACATGATCGACCAGGTACGGCAAGCGCTCCAGATCCTGGAAGTAAATCTCCGCGAAAGTCACAGATTCGATCCCACGCATACCCGCCGCAATTTCCACATCTCGCTCTGGGAATACGTCGGAACCCTGATCCTTCCTACCTTGCTGCAGCGTCTGGAGCGCGACGCTCCACAGATGTCGATTACCACATCGCGGGTAAAGCGCAGAGATCTGGAAGCGGAACTCGCGAGCGGCTCCCTCGATCTCGCCATCGACGTTCCGATGACGACCAGTGAACCCATTCATCAAGAACGGTTGCTTGGGGAACCGTTCGTGGTGATGGCGCGTACCGGGCATCCCGGAATCTCGCGGACCCTTGATCTCGAGACCTACCTTGCGCAGCCCCATGTCCTGGTTTCCTCCCGCCGCTACGGCCCCAGTCTGATCGACATAGAACTGAGCCGGCTTGGCTTCCGCCGGAGGGTTGCTCTGCGCTGCCAGCACAATTTCGCGGCCTGCCGAGTAGTCCGTGATACCGATCTTCTGCTGACGTTGTCCCGGGGGCATGCGCAGATATTGAATGCTGGACTCGGTAACCGCGTTTATCCGTTCCCTGTGAAAACAGCTCAACTCGAGGCGCAGATGTACTGGCATGAGAGCGTGGAGAACGATTCCGCAAATCGCTGGCTGCGCCAACAGATCAAAAGCGTGCTCAGTCCGCAACCCCGTAAGGCAGGAACCCGCCGTCGCGGACACGAAGGCCGAATTACTCCCCGTCTTCCATTGAGCGGCGTTATTAAGCGGCGCGAGCGTATCTGACTTCTCGAAATTCATCTAATGAATTGTTTGGATGATGATGAAAGCTTGCCAGGAATTGTCCGAAGCTGGACTCCCGATCAGTCTGACCGGAAATCGGCACAGGGGCTTGAAATTGCGGGTGAGAACATCCGCCAACTCACGCAATCGCGTGCGGGACTACTTTTCTGTTTCTGATTGCTTCACCATGAGTGCGGGAACGTCCTGCTGTTTCATCAGGCTGTTGTAAGCCGCTGCTTCGGTGGAGACGATCGCCTTCCATTTCGCCAATTGTTCATCGACTGCCTTGCTGACCGTATCGAAAACTTCGTAGGATTGCTTTGTGGGAGCCGAGTCAGCACTGCCCACGACGCCACTCAACGCCACCAGATCATTGTTCAGCCGTACCGGGAAATTAAGCACATCCTGGCCGCTCTTGGCCTTGGTCTGGATTAGCGCTTCTTCCACGACGGTCATTCTTGTGTCGAGCGCTTTGCCGGCTTCGGCAATGGCCTTGGCGCGGGGATCGTCCTTCAGGCGCTTGTTGATTGCATTGATCTGCTCGCGCACATCGCGGATCTGAATGATGGCATCGTCCGTTTCCGTAACCTTGTCGCGGATCTTGAGCAGCAGATCGAATTGCTTAACCAGGTCCTCGGGACCGATCTTCAGCCGCGGATCAGCTTTGATCTCCAGCGGCGCAATGTAGGTCTTTCCCAGCACCGTCAACCGCGCCTGATAGGTTCCGGGCAACGCTTCAGGGCCGTCGGTGCTGCCTCCCCAGAGCGGCGCATGCGGCACCTTGGTTGCTCCCTCATAGCGCAGATCCCACACGAAGCGGTTCAGGCCGGCATCGCCGGAGAGGCTGCCTGCGTTGCCGCCGCGGCTGAAGAAATCTTCCTCTCCTTCGTCGCCGGGTTCTTCTTTCTTGGGATACTTGCGGATGACCTTTCCTGAGGAATCGAGAATCTCAAGCGTGATCTTGGGAGCTTCTTCTTTATCAGTTTTTTCGGTTCCGGAGGAAGAAGTCGAAGGCGTAGCTTCGGCTTTCGCAGAGTCGCCACCATCGCCCGCAGACTTGGCTTTCGCCTCATCGGGCTTCTTTAGCGAAGTTTTCAACCAGTAATCAATTACAGCTCCTGCCGGCGGATTCTTTCCAACATTGCCGCTGGGGGCAAAAAACGAACCTCGAAAAACGGTATGACTCGCCACGGCGGGCGTGAACAGGTGAGCTTCCTGCTGCAGAATCGAATCTTCGTACTGCTCGAGCGGAGTGATGTCGTCGAGCACCCAAAAGCTGCGTCCGTGGGTTGCCACGACCAAGTCAGTGTTCTTGATCACGAGGTCGTTCACCGGAGCTGACGGCAGATTCAGTTGCAAGGGCTGCCAGCGCGCACCGTCATCGAAGGAAACGTAGACGCCCTGCTCGGTTCCGGCGAAAAGCAAATTGGGACGCCGCGGGTCGACCCTTACCGCGTGGACATAATCGTTCGCCGGAAGTCCCGCTACTAACTTGGTCCAGGTCTTGCCGAAATCTGTGGTCTTGAAGACATAAGGTGCGAAGTCGTCCGACTTGTGGCGTTCGACCGCGAGATATGCTGTGCCGGCGTCGCGTGAAGAGGCCTCGATCATACTCACCGTACCCCAGTCCGGCATGGCCTTGGGCGTTATGTTCTCCCAGTGCTGGCCACCGTCGCGAGTGAGTTGAACCAATCCATCGTCGGTTCCTGCCCAGATCAGATCCTTCTGCAGCGGCGATTCCACAACCGAGAAGATCGTGTCGTAAACCTCGACCCCGGTGTTGTCCTTGGTAATCGGGCCGCCGGAAGATGCCTGTTTTGACTTGTCGTTGCGCGTCAGGTCGGGACTGATGATCGTCCAACTCATGCCGCCGTCGGTGGTCTTGAACAATACTTCCCCGGCGAAGTACATCGTCTTTGGATCGTGCGGTGAGAAAACGATGGGCTCAGTCCACTGGAAGCGGTGTTTGACGTCAGCTGCAGCCCATCCAATAGGGTTCACCGGCCACGGGTTGATGGACTGCTCCTCGCCGGTTCGGTGATCGTAGCGCGTGATCTCTCCGCCGTAAGAGCCGGCGTAAACGATTTCGGGATCGGTTGGGTCGGGTGCGATGTAGCCGCTTTCGCCGCCACCTACGGCATACCAATCCGGCCGATCAATCGCGCCTTCGGCACTCGCGCTCGCGATGGCCACGGTGGAGTTGTCCTGTTGGGCGCCGTAGATGTAATAGGGAAAGCGGCCGTCGGTAGTGACATGGTAGAACTGCGCCGTGGGCTGGTTATATTGGCTAGTCCAAGTGGCGCCCAAGTCGGTGGAAACCGTCGCGCCTCCATCGTTGCCATTTATAAGGCGCTTGGGATTTGTGGGATCGATCCACAGGGCGTGATTATCCCCGTGGGGCGCGTGGATCGAGGTGAAAGTTTTACCTCCGTCATTGGATCGGTACGCCGCGGTGTTCAAGATGTACACCGTATCTTCCGACCTAGGATCAGCGAAGATATGCGAGTAGTACCATGCACGCTGGCGGAAACGATGGTCGTCGGTGGTGATGTGCCAGGTATCGCCGCCGTCATCGGAACGATAGATTCCGCCCTTCTCTGCCTCGACGACTGCCCACACCCGGTTGGGATTTGCGCCGGAGACCGTGACTCCGATGCGGCCAAGAATGCCTTCCGGCAGTCCGTGGCCTTTCAGTTCTTTCCAGGTTGTGCCGCCGTCGATGGAGCGATAAAGGCCGCTTCCCGGTCCGCCGCTGTCGAGACTCCACGGAGTGCGCCTGGCTTGCCACAGCGCCGCGAACAGGATGTTGGAATTGCTGGGATCAAACACCACGTCGATGCCCCCGGACTTGGCGTCTTTATAGAGCACCTTCTGCCAGGTCTTGCCGCCATCCTGGGTGCGGAAAATGCCGCGCTCTTCGTTGTCTGCAAAGGGATGCCCCAAGGCAGCTACAAAGGCTACGTCAGGATTCTTGGGATTCACGGCGAGACGCCCGATAGCGTGCGTGTCGGCAAGGCCAACAAACTTCCAGGTCTTACCGGCGTCGATCGATTTGTAAACTCCGTTGCCGCCCACAATGTTGCCGCGAATACACGCCTCTCCGGTTCCCACATAAATCACATTCGGGTCAGACTCGGAGACCGCGATTGCTCCGATCGCCGGCGACGCATCCTTCATTTTGTCGAAGATCGGCTTCCAGTTGAGGCCGCCGTCGGTCGTCTTCCACACGCCTCCGGCAGTCGCGCCGAAATAATAGACGTTGTCCTGGCCGACCACGCCTGCTACCGCGACCACGCGGCCGCCCCTGAATGGGCCGACCAGGCGATACTGCAGACCTTTCCACGGGTTCTTGTCCTCGCCCTCGTCTTCCCGGGCCGGTGCGGCCGGAGTCGCACTCTGTTGAGCCGCCTGCTTCTGGGTGGATTCGGCGTCTTGCTTGGCTGGGTGTTTCTGCCCAAATACTGGGATGATAAGACAGGTAACCAAAAGGGCGAGAATAGTCGTACGCAAGGGTTCGTTCCTCCCGAAACTTTGTAGCCGATAAACTGACAGCCACTCATTCTCAACAGAAACACAGCCGCTGTCTAGCGTTGTGTTTGTCGGCTCGCGTCTTCCGACCGGTAGGAGGTCACTGAATTTCAACGGGCCTCGCCAGCTGGGACGCCACAATCTGCCACTTGCCGTTGCGCTTCACGACCGCGTCCATGTAGATGTAACGGATGGAGCACCGCTTGCCGGCCTGCTCGACTTCATCTTCTTCGGAGCCGTGGACGACGGCTGCTTCTCTGCTGAGCAGACGAATCCGGCGACCGGTCGAGATCATCGAAACGTATCGAATCGCGCCGGACTTCAAATTGTTCAGCACGTCTTGCTTAGTGGACGCCCTGCCGGTTTCGTCGTATTGAACGTAGTCGTCGGCGAAGATGCGCGAGAGTTCACGAAGGTCGGCCGCAATCAGGGCACGGTCTCCGTCTTCGAACAACTTAACGATCTGCTGCTCGTCGCTCTCCATCAGCATCTTCCTCCTCCAGACTGCTTTTCTTCCGCGCCCTGTTAGTGTACAAGCTGGTATTTCAAGGAGGACTCTATGATTCGCATGTCCCGCACTCTCGCGTTGCTGCTGTTCGTCACTATCGTGTTGCCTGTTGCCTTGCAGGGTCAATCTGTCTTCGCAAACCCCGACAGGCCCTTTGTGGTCGAGTACTACTACAAAGCCAAGTGGGGGCATGCGGACGAGTTTCTGAAGCTATTCAAGAAAAATCATTACCCGCTGCTAAAGAAGGAAATGGAGATGGGGCGGATCGCGAAGGTCTGGATGGATCAGCCGCGCTACCACACGACCGAAGACGGGCGCTGGGACTTCCGCGTGACCATTGTCTTCAAGAATGCGACCGTGGCCAACGAACCGTTCGACGAAGCGGCGCTCCAGAAGCAGATGTATCCCGATCAGGAGACCTTCCAGCGCGAAGAGCAGCGACGATTTGAGATTCTCGACGGGCACTGGGATTTGCCGGTGAAGACCGTTGAGCTGGACACAAAATAGAATCTTCACCGCAGAGGCAGCTGAGCGCACCGGGATGGACGAAGAGATCCATACGAAGAGATCCATACGGCTGTCTCCCATGCGCTGAGATGATGCCCGGCTTCCTCAGAAGATGTTAAATGAGTGTAACAATCGAGCGGGAAATCCTTTATGAGAGTCATTGAAATTTAGAATTAGACACTGCATCAGAAGAGACCATACTCTTATTTATGGACCCCTTACTATCAGTTGAGGACTCACACGTTGATTTGCTGCACGAGATTGGTGTCTGGCTGGCGACGGCGGACGGCTTCCACGAAGTAATGAGTCATGTGGTCGATTTTGCTTCGGCTCTGGTGAAGTGCGACTCCTGTCTGATTTATGTGCTGGAGGGCGACGAACTCGTTCTGCGCGCATCGAAGAACTCTCATCCCGAAGTTGTCGATCGCCTGAAACTGCGCGTGGGGCAGGGCATTACGGGATGGGTGGCGGAACATCAGGAGCCGGTCGCGGTTGCGGAGAAGGCGGCACACGATCCGCGCTTCCAGTTTTTCCATGAACTCCCCGAAGATACCTACGAAGCATTCCTTTCAGTGCCTTTGATGTGCCGCGGGCGGGTCATGGGCGTGATCAACCTGCAGCATCGCCAGCATCATGTTTACCGGCGGCGGGAAATCCGTTTGATCTCGACCATCGGGTTTCTGGTGGGTGCGGAGATTGAGATGGCGCGGCTCGAGGATGCGAACTCCAATCTGTCGGAGCAATTGCAGACGCGAAAAGTGGTGGAACGCGCCAAGGGAATCCTGCAGCGCGATCTTGCGCTGAGCGAGGAACAAGCCTACCTGACCTTGCAACGGCAGAGCCGGCAGAAGCGCAAGGCGATGAAGGAGATTGCCGAAGCGATTGTGCTGAGTGATGAGGTAAGAGGGAACTCGTCCTCACCGAAGAGGCTGATCTGAGCGAGAGTTAAGCACGCGATTATAGAGTCGCGAAGCGCGCCTGCCTGAGATAACGCTGACAAAGAATGCCCGGGGAGTAGATAGGTTTTATCCACCCCCGGGCTGGGCAGCAGTTGAGCTAGCGGGCGGCGGCGAATGCAGTCGAGGTTGCGACTGATTGCGCCACTTCTCGAGGTTCAGGCGGCACCGCGAAGTGCAGTGTTAGCCCGAACTCGGGAAGCTGCATCGTGCTGACGAACTTTCCAGTCGGCCTGGAGACTACAACCAGCCGACTAGCGTCCGAAGACCGCGAATTTTCGGCATCAGTCACCAACAGCATGAAGCCTGCGGCACGGCCATCAACCTTGCGCAGGGTGAGCATCTCCGCGGGGCCGCTGCCTCCGACCGTGAATCGATACTTTCCCGCGGGCACGACGGCGTTCTGCCAGCGTACTTCGTGGGTCAAGGTAAAAGTTCCTACTGCGTCTTGAGCGGAGGCGAGGCTGGGTGTGAAGTTCAGGGCACTCAAGACCAAAACAGCGGCATAGGCGAATCTGCGAATCGAGTTCATGGGATCTCCTGTTTTATTCGTAGTCTGAAGAGCACACTACCGGCGCGAGGCCGAATGGCGTGGGCTCAGATTGAAGTGGAGAGCAACAGGGTCAGGAGAATTGCAATGCCGCAGCAAGGCTGGCATGCAAACATCAGCTTCGCGGACCGGCTACAGAGATGGTGGGCGAAGTAATTTCACTATGCAGGAAGTTCACGCTGGAGTCCAACGCAAAATATTCATTTCGCTGATCGAATCCGCGCTCACCGCTTGATGCTGCTGCTACGCTGTTAAATCGATTTTCTGCGCGTTTGGCTGCGGCGGTTTGCAAAACCCCACCCGATGCGAGAACATACAAGGTTTGCACATCCATACAGATTCTTACTGAGGAAGCGTCCACAACATGGCGACACGGAATAAGTCCGCGAGGACGGCAACTAAGACACCCCGCGTAGAAGTAAAAAGCGACCTGAAGTCCGAAGCGAAGGCGCGCAGCAGTTCCCGGCATAACGGTACGATCCAGCCGGCGAAAGGGAAGCTGGGGGTGATGATCCCCGGCATGGGGGCGGTGGCGACGACGTTTGTCGCGGGCGTGGAGGCGATTCGCAAGGGGCTGGCGAAACCGATTGGGTCGCTTACGCAGATGGGCACGGTGCGGCTGGGCAAGCGCACCGACGGACGCTCGCCGAAGATCAAGGAGTTCGTGCCACTGGCGGGGCTCGACGACCTGGTCTTCACCGGCTGGGACATCTTCGAAGACAACATGTACGAAGCAGCGTCGAATGCGGGCGTGCTCGACCAGAGGCTGCTCGACCAGTTGAAGCCGTTTCTATCGACGGTGACGCCGCGTGCGGCGGTGTTCGATCACAACTACGTGAAAAAGATCGACGGGCCAAACGTGAAGAAGGGGAAGACGAAAATGGACCTGGCCGAGCAGTTGCGCGACGACATCCGCGACTTCAAGAAAACCAGCGGAGCGAGCCGGCTGATTACGATGTGGTGCGGTTCCACGGAGTCCTACATCGAGGCGACCGCGGCCCATCAGTCTCTCAAGTCGTTCGAGAGGGCGCTGCGCGAGAACGACGAGATGATTGCGCCCTCGATGATCTACGCCTACGCATCGTTGATGGAGGGCGTGCCGTTCGCCAACGGTGCACCGAATCTGACCGTGGATTTGCCCGTCATGCTCGAACTTTCGCGGCAGAACGAAGCGCCGATCTGCGGAAAAGACTTCAAGACCGGGCAGACCTTGATGAAGACAGTTCTTGCGCCGGCGTTCAAAGCCCGGCTGCTCGGCCTGAGCGGATGGTACTCGACCAACATCCTAGGCAATCGCGACGGGGAAGTGCTCGACGATCCAGGGTCTTTTAAGACCAAGGAGGAATCGAAGCTGGGCGTGCTGGAGCATATTCTGCAGCCCGCGCTTTATCCCGAGCTGTATGGAAATATCTTCCACAAGGTTCGCATTAACTATTACCCTCCACGTGGTGACAATAAAGAAGGGTGGGACAACATCGATATCTTCGGATGGCTGGGCTATCCCATGCAGATCAAGGTCGACTTCCTGTGCCGCGACTCGATTCTGGCGGCGCCGATTGTGCTCGATCTCGTACTGCTGGTCGATCTGGCGAAACGCTGCTCGGCGCTGAAAGGAATTGGAATCCAGGAATGGCTAAGCTTTTACTTTAAGTCGCCAATGACGGCGCCGGGGCTGTATCCAGAGCATGACCTTTTTATTCAGTTGATGAAATTGAAGAATACGCTGCGGCATTTAAAAGGCGAGGAACTGATCACGCATTTGGGGTTGGAGTATTACGACTAGCGCTCGGCGGCTACGGCAAGTCCAACGCCATCTTGAGGGCGGCATTAAGTTCCGCAATTTTCGTTCTCGATAGCGAGCCCACGTATTGCGTCAGATCAGTCTTCTTCAGACTCACCAGATTGTCGCACATGATCAAGCTGGGATGCTTGAGTCCTTCGGCCTGCTCCACGGGGACTTGGGTCGAGAGGCCCTCCCCAGCTGTGAAGACTGGGGCGCAGATCACAGTAGAGAATCGGGATTCGATGAGCACCTGTCGGCTCACAACGACGAAGACCCGGTGAGACTTGGGGTCGCCGTGGGGTTTATACACCCGGTACAGATCCCCGCGTTTCACATGCTCCCCGGGTTAGTCTTCCGCCGCCTGATAGTCGAGGACGTCAGCCGCCTCGGAGTTCAGTTGGTCGGCTGCTTGGTTAATCCGCTCCAAGTCACGTGCATGGGCCTGAGAGCGAACTCGCTCTCGCAAGTAGCGTCGCAGGACACGCTCAATGAACGCGGATCGCGACCCCTGGGGTCCGGCTAGCTGATCGATCCCGGCTAGGAGGTCTCGCGAGAGTGTGATAGAGGTCTTCTCCTTCATGCTACTATCATACCACTCGGAACAGTCGTCGTCAAAACGGTCCGCCGGCCGCGGGTTACGGATCAAACCAGCTTCTTTTCCCGCTTGTATTCATCAAACTTCTCGAGAAACCGGTCGATGTCTTTCTTCTGCAGATAGTAAGGAGTCGACAAGCGCAGCTTGTTTGGGTCACCGCCGCGGATCCGGATCTTGTACTTCCACATCCAGGTTTCCAGGTCCATACGCGGAACCGGTGGGACGTTGACCGTGACGATGGCGCAGCGCAAAGCCGGATCTGGCGAGGTCCAGGATTCGGCACGTCGCTTTTTCATTTCATCCAGCGTGTAATCGGCAAGCTTGCGGTGGCGACTCTCAATTCGGTCTAAGCCGATATCGTTGGCCAGCTTGATGGAGGCGCGAAGCCCCCACAGAGCCGGCACGTTGGAACTGCCAATGCGCTGGAAGCGTTCCGCGCGAAGCTTGGGATCGTCCCAGCCCTCGGTGACGATCGTGTTCCAGAGGCGGTCGATGATCTCATCGCGAACGTAGAGGAAGCCAGAGCCTTTGGGCGCTTGTAACCATTTGTGCGGGCTCGAAGAGTACATGTCGCAGCCGAGGTCGTGGATGTCAAGGCGCATCATGCCGGGGACGTGGGCGCCGTCGACGGCCGACAGGATGCCTTTCGACCGGGCAAGCGCGCAGAGTTCCTTCGCTGGCAGGACTACTCCGGAGACTGTGGTGATATGGCTGAAGAAGATTACGCGCGTGCGAGGCGTAATGGCGTCGTTGAACAGATTGAGAACCTGGGCCGCATCTTTCACAGGTAGGGGCAGGGTGACCTTCTTCACCACTATCCCATAACGCTTGGCCTTAAGGTCCCAGGGGTGCATGCCGCCGGGATGCTCCTGGTCGGTCATCAGGACTTCGTCGCCTGGTTTCAGATCGATGCCGTTGGCGATGTAGCTATTTGCCTCAGTCGCATTGCGAAGCAGGGCAATCTCGTCGCGATGGCAACCGACGAAGGCGGCCAGAGGGTCGCGAAATTCGTTCCACGGGGCGTATCCCCAGATGGGGTAATCCTCTGGATCCTGCTGGTCCATTCGCTCGGTGGTGGCGTAGCCATCGAAAACAGCGCGCAGCACAGGTGCCGGGCTGGAGCCGACGGTGCCGTTGTTCAGGTAGATTTCGTCTTCGGGGATGAGGAACTGGCGGCGAATTTCGGCCCAATAGGCGTCTTCGTTCTTGTCGAAGAGAGCCGGGTCGGGCAGGGTGGAGGGAGCCTTCTCGAGCTGGGCGATGAGATTCCCGCGGAAAGCCAGGCTTGCAGCGACTCCGGTGGCGGCGGTTGTGAGGAAGCGGCGGCGGTCGAGCAAGGGCACCTCCTGGTGAACGCAATTCGAGAAGGCGCTATGTTACGACTCGGCAGAGCAATCCTCAAGGGGGTGCCAACTCCGCTCTACGTCCCCGACACTTTCTCCAGGCCGCATTCCGGATAACCCGACCAGTCAGGGGCGCCTCTAACTGCAGGAGAAATTTCACGATTGGTGAGCCTCGGGCCGGGCGTATAATGTCGGCAAGAGTACGCTGCCCGCAAAAGGAGTTCCCCATGAAACTGCGTTGGTTAGCAATCTCGGTGGCATTGGCGGCGTTCAGCGCAGGGCCCTGGACGTTAGCGCAGACACAGAATCCCGGTCAGACTCAGACCCAACCTCCAGCTTCAGATCCTGACCACGGCCAGCCCAAGGCGGGGGATGTACAGAACGCACCGGCACAGGCGCCGGCCGCGCTTCCCACGCAGGATGACAGCCAGATTAAGCACGATGGCGGCGAGGCCGACGTGGATGCAGTGGGGAACCGCAACGTGGGCTGCGGGCGCGGCGTGGGTAACTGGTACTCGATAGAGCGCCAGGTCGCTGATGGTCGCAGGTACTCGCAGATGATCGAATCCCAGGTCAAGTTGGTGAATGACCCTGTGGTCACCGAGTATGTGAACCGGATCGGCCAGAACATCGTGCGCAATTCGGACGCGCAGGTGCCGTTCACCATCAAGGTGATCGACTCCGACGTGGTGAATGCCATGGCGCTTCCCGGCGGATTCTTTTACGTGAATTCGGGACTGATCCTGGCCGCCGACGAAGAAGCCGAAATGGCGGGCGTGATGGCACATGAAATCGCGCACGTCTCGGCGTGCCACTACGGGCGGGAAATGACGCGCGCGCAGCTATTGCAGATGGCGTCGATTCCCTTGATCTTCATTGGCGGTGCAATCGGGTACGGGGCGTATGAGGCGTCGGGGCTTGCTATTCCTATGACCTTCCTAAAGTTCTCCCGTACCTTTGAGGCCCAGGCCGACTACCTCGGAGTGCAGTACATGTACCGGGCAGGGTATGACCCATCAGCATTTGTTTCTTTCTTTGAAAAGATTCAGGCGATGGAGAAGAAGAAGCCTGGGACTCTCTCCAAGGCATTCGACACGCACCCGCAGACGCCGGATCGCATTGAGAAGACCCAGGAAGAAATTCGCAAGATCTTACCCTCCAAGGCAGAGTACATTGTGACCACTTCGGAATTCGACGAGGTTAAAGGAAGGCTGGCATCGATCGAGAATCGCCACAAAGTGCTCGATCCGAAGGATGCCAACAAGCCAAGCCTGCGGCGAACTTCGAGCAGCGACGGCAACAATGGGAATGGACAGACCGATGATGATCGTCCAACCTTGAAGCGGCGGGATGATTCGTCGAACTAACTGCAGAAACCAGACAGGGAGCATCGAACCGGCGGCTGCGGCCGCCGGTTTTTTGTGCGTAAGCGGAGCAATCTGGGCAACCGAGCCAGCCTGGCACCAAAGCATGGCACAGCGAGCGGCCTTTGTGACCTTCGTCACAGCGGATTGTTGCGGAGACGAAATAAGCTAAACTACGCTAGTCTAGGTGCAAAGGAGCAGGCCCTTCATGCGGGAGAACACACTCACCATCACCGACAACCGCACCGGTCAGACGTATACCGTCCCCATCGAGGACGGTACCATCCGCGCAATGAGCCT
>JBAUYE010000113.1:0-1566 GCA_049584615.1 Candidatus Sulfotelmatobacter sp. | reverse complement strand
GAGAGTGTCTTTCATGGACATGGAGCGACCCAGAAAAACAGTAGATGGTAGCACAGGAGAGAAAGTTGCTGCGCGGGGCGGAATTGTTCGCGGTGCAGTTTGGATCGGATACTAGACGGATCAGGGGAAGCGGTCCGGATTTGGGAAGATGCGGCGGAGCTTTCGCTCCTGCCGGGACAGCCGAGGCGGCTGTCTCTACATCAGTAGTATCAGTAGTATCAGTGCTCTATCTTTATTTTTCTTCTTCGATTCGGATGCGGAGGGATTTCAGGAACTTCATATCCTGATCGCTGATTTTGAATTCGGGATTGGTCGACAGAGTGGTAACCAGGGAAGTCTTGTAGGAGGATTTTTCGCCCTGCTTGCTGAAGCCGATGGTGGCTTCGAGGACCAGGAAAATGTCGTACCCGCCTTCCTTGATGCGGGAGACGACTTCGGCGATCTGTTCGGAATCGGAAAGAGACTCGTTGATGGCTTCGCCGAGTTCCTTCATGAGTTGTTTGAGTTGCTGGTCCACTTGGTCCCCCGATCGCCGGTTGCCTGGCTAAACATCCCAGCCGGTGTTGCGAGCATAGGCTTGCGTCATTGTAGCGCCGGAGGCTGTTAAAATCGAGGCCGTGAGCAAGGTTTCCACGGCACGAAAGTTGGGAGCGGTGGCGCGGGTTGCCTCCCAGCAGGCCAAGCGCAGCCGGACGGTGCAGGCCGCGACTCGCGCCCTGTCGGCTACGGCACGGGCCTTTGGGCGGGTGCTGCATCAGTTGTGGCTGGAGGTTACCGGGCTGATTTTCCTGGTGATGGCCGCGAGTGGCGGGTTTGCTGCGGCGAAAGAGTATGCGAAATACGAGGCCGGGCGGGCGGGGTTGGGTCGGGTGGTGGTGGCGATTTGTTTCACGGTGACGTTTGCGTGGTTTGGGGTGAGTTCGTTCTGGAGGGTTCGGCAGAAGGGTCGGGGTGGGGCGCGGTGATGGGGCTGGGTTAGGGGCGCTGCAGGCGACAGCGGATTCCCTTCGGCTTCGCTCAGGGCAGGCTCTCTGCGCTGCGCGCTTCGGAATGACAAGTATCGTTTGAAAAGGGCGGTAATGATGGCAAACACAGTCAAGGCTGCGGCTCGGGGTCCGGCAACGGAACTTGAGACGTCGTCTCACATCCCGGTTAAGCCTCTCTACACACCGGCCGATCTGAGGGGGTCTGATTACGAGGGTGAGGTTGGGTATCCGGGAGAGTATCCGTTCACGCGGGGCGTGCAGGCCACGATGTATCGCGGGCGGCTGTGGACGATGCGGCAATATGCCGGCATGGGCGACGCCGAGGAGTCGAACAAGCGCTACAAGTATTTGCTGGCGAATGGGACCACTGGGCTTTCTGTAGCGTTCGATTTGCCGACGCAGATTGGAATGGATTCGGATCACGCGCTGGCCGCGGGTGAAGTGGGCAAGGTGGGCGTAGCGATTGATTCGGTCGAGGATATGGAGCGCCTGTTCGCCGGCATCGATCTGACCAAGATTTCTACATCGATGACCATCAATGCCACGGGATCGATTCTGCTGGCGTTGTACGTGGCGGTGG
>JBAUYE010000112.1:0-1730 GCA_049584615.1 Candidatus Sulfotelmatobacter sp. | reverse complement strand
ACTGCATGGCGTGCGCCGTTGCCTTTTCTAGATCGAGATGAAGGCCGCCGTCGGAAAAAGAATCAGGTGTCACGTTTACGATGCCCATGATCAGCGTGCGTTTGCCCAGTTCCAGCGTGCGGGTCCCGAGGCTCCATTGAAAGACAGCTCGCATGCGGCAGATTCTAAATGAAAGAAGAAAGCAGAGGAGCGTAAACGAATCGCGCTACCGGCGCCGGACGGCCGCATCCCGCTTGCCCATGGCGCGAAGCGCGCCGGGCCCGGTGCCGGTCGGCGGTTTGCGCATGCCGTCGAGCAGGTCTTTGAGTACGATTGCGTTGTTTCGCGTCTCGTTTTTTGAGGCGTAGAGGAGCGTCAGCCGCTTCCTCTTGTGGGCCAGAGAGTAAAGTTTCTGCAAATCCTTCTCGGCTTCGGGACGGGTCAATTCCTTCAGGTAACGCTTGCGAAAGACCGGCCATTGTTCCGGCTGGGCGTGAAACCACTTTCGCAGTTCGTCGGAGGGAGCAAGATCGCGCAGCCACTCATGCATCGCAATCTCATTTTTTGAAATGCCACGAGGCCACAGCCGGTCGACAAGAACACGCGCTCCATCGGAGCGCGACACCGATTCATACACCCGCTTCACCGTAACTGGCATGGCTTTGCAGCTTTCCCCTATTATTGTAAGTCGAGTGCGATTGCGGCGGCTGTGGGAAACTGGGCATAAATGTCAGCAGTGAGATCGCGACTGGGATGCGAATGATTAAGGATGCAAACAATGAAAATTGCTGACCAGCGGGAGCAGAGGCGCACGATGGATCGACGGCATTGGATTGCAGCGGCGATGGCGGCGATGCTTGCGCTGGCCGCGCTTGCCGCTTGCGATGTGGAGCGTCGCAAGTCAGACGCCGAACTCGGCCTCAACCCGCAGCAAGCGGCCGGACGCAAGCTCTATGACAACTACTGCGACCGCTGTCATCGGCCCGATTCCACGAAGGGGAAAAAGGGACCCGGCTTGAAGGGCATGTTCCAGCATCAATATCTTTCCCAGACCGGCCTGCCGGCAAATGACGACCGCGTCACTGACATTATTCGCAACGGCCGCCCCGACATGCCGGGCTACAGTCAGGTGCTGAGCGCGCAAGACATGCAGGACCTGCTCGCCTACCTGCACACGTTGTAATTGCGTCGTCGAATCAACCGTGTTTAGTTCATTCTCTTCGTGGGATAATCTCCGGGTGAAAACCGCCGCGCCATCCGAACTTTTTCGCAAGCTGCCTTCGGTCGACGACGTGATGCGCGTTTCTGCAGTTCGCACACTGGTGGCGAGTTACGGCCATGACTCTGCTGCGGACGCGGCGCGCACGGTGCTGTCCCGGCTGCGGCAGGAAATTACTTCGGGATTGCTGGATGCGAATGCGCTGGAGCTTGCGCTTTCCGGCCTGGCAGGAGCGGTGGAAAACCAACTTCGCCAGGCACTCGGTTATTCTCTGCGGCCGGTGATCAACGCCACCGGCGTGATCCTCCACACCAACCTGGGCCGCGCTCCGCTGAGCGATGGAGCCATCGAGCATATCCGCGAGACGGCTGCGAGTTATTCCAATTTGGAGTTTGACCTTGGCGCTGGCGGTCGGGGCAAGCGGGATGTGCACGTGGACCGCTTATTTCGCAAGCTGCTGAGCGGTGACATGCCTCCCGCGGGGTCGCAGACGGATGCCGCCGGGCTTCGCCCTGGCGGGACAGCCGAGGCG
>JBAUYE010000111.1:0-16564 GCA_049584615.1 Candidatus Sulfotelmatobacter sp. | reverse complement strand
AAACGTTAGGGCCCTATCGGGACTGCCCCGAAAGAAGAAGTGGGGGGGTGCGCGGTCGTGGGGGGGTGCGCGGTCGTGTGGTCGGGGCAGTTTCGATAGGGTCGTTTGAACTGAGCCGCTGGCGTTTGCGGCGGACGCGGTGGACTATGGGATTTCAATCCGTCCGTACCGGGTGCAGGGCGTGTCTAAAGCAAGCAACCGAGACGAAGGGAGAGACGGCGTTGTTCTTGAACATCGCATTGGAGTCTTGACCTGTGACAGAAAGGGTGGTGTTTGGGGGAATCCGTCGCTGCGTGAGCAGACGAGGGCATGGCGTGCTGGAACACACCTACAACAGACGTTGATCGAAACAAGTTGCGCCATCGGTATCTCAAGAGGAGTCAAGGCTGCACCTCTGGGAATCAGGCCTGGTCTGGGCCGATTGGAAATAAAGCTGGGTATTGGTCAGCCGTTCAATGGTGAACATGGGACCGGCGCAAACCGGACAGCGCAGATGGGCTGTTGTGTCAGCCTCTTTTGAGCAGTGCGCGCTGAGCAGATTGCGGCAGCGTGACAGCATATCGCCACGTCTGCGATTAGCGAAAAGTCCGAAGTGGCGGATGCGGACCAACCCTTTCGGGAGAACGTGGATCAAGAATCGTCGCAGAAACTCATCTGCGGAAACCGCCATGATCTTCTGCTTACCGCCCCGTGCGTAGTCTTTCCAGCGAAACGAAACTCGATCATTCTGGAAAGCCACCAGTCGATGGTTGGAGATGGCGACGCGGTGAGTATAACGGGCGAGATAGTTCAGAACATGTTCAGGACCTCCGAAGGGTGGCTTGGCGTAGACCACCCAGTTTTCGCGGAAGAGGAGTCGCAGGAACGCGTGGAATCGGCGGGGCTCAGCAAGACTCTGGAGTGAGCCATGGAACTGGAGCTTGTGCTGAAGAAAGAGTTGCTTCAGTCCGGCTGCGAACTTTCCCCGGAAGACGCGACTCAGCGCGGCGACGGGCAGAAAGAATCGTCTCGAGGAGGGGATCCATCGGGAACCGTCGGGTGCGAGACCGCCAGCAGGAACAATGTAGTGTATGTGCGGATGATGGTGAAGGTTCTGTCCCCAAGTGTGGAGCACGCCAAGAAACCCGATGTCCGCACCCAGATGTTTCGGGTCGCCGGCGAGTTCGAGCAGCGTCGCTGCACTAGCTCGGAACAGCAGATCGTAAAGCAGTCGCTTGTTCTGCAGGGCTAGAGCGGAGAGTTGGTGCGGCAGCGTGAAGACGATGTGAAAGCACGAGACGGGCAACAGCTCCGCTCTGCGCTCGGCTAGCCACCGGGAGCGTGCGTTTCCCTGGCATCGGGGACAATGCCTGTTTCGGCATGAGTTGTACGAGATAGCCTGATGGCCGCAGCGCACACACTGATCACGATGACCGCCCAACGCCGCAGTTCGACATCGGACGATGGCATCGAGCACCTTGCGATGCTGCCATGCAAGATGTGATCCGTGATGCTCCCAGAATCTGTTTCCTGCTGCTCGGACGATATCGGCCACCTCAAGGGTGGGCCGACTCATCGCTTGATCAGCCTCCTGGAACGCTTCACCTGGTCGGGACTAGATACCTCGATGGTTTCCAGCGGACTGGGAACTGCCTGCAGATGACGCCGGGACAAGTGCAGGTAGACAGTGGTGTCGGCAAGCTTGGCATGACCCAGCAGAATCTGGATCGTGCGCAGATCGGCGCCGGCTTCGAGCATGTGAGTAGCGAAACTGTGCCTGAGCGTGTGCGGAGACACATGCTTGTTCACCCCAGCATGCTTCGCGGCCTCGGCCACGGCAGTCCAGACAATCTTCTCCGTGATGGGTACATCGGCCCGCCAGTTGTTGACCGTGCCGGGGAATAGATATGTTTTTGGTTTCATCCAGCGCCAGTACTCGCGCAGGGTCTCCAGCAGCTTCGGGGTCAACAGGACGTCGCGGTCACGACCGCCCTTGCCCTGGCGAACATGAATGACCATCCGTTCGCTGTCGATATCGCAGACCTTGAGGTGGCATAGTTCAGCTCGGCGCAGGCCGGTCGCATACAGCATCATCAGCATGGTGCGGTGCGTCAGGTTTCTAGCGGACGCAATGAGTCGCGTCACCTCTTCCTGACTCAGTACTGTGGGCATTCGCCTCTGACGCTTGGGAAACGGAATGTGATCGGGAAGATAGGGGCGTCGGAGTGTCTTGACGAAAAGAAAACGCAGAGCAGCGGTGCGGCCTTCGATCGTGGCTGGCGAAAGCTTGCAGTCGCGAAACAGGTGAACCTGGTACTCGCGGATATGCTCTGGGCCGAGGCGATCTGGCGAACGGTGGAAGTACTTCGCGAAATCCTCTATGGCGTGGATATAGGCACGGACGGTGTTCTGGGCGTAGTTGCGACGCTGGAGCTCGTCCAGCATCAGCTTCCTGAGTCGGGTCACAGTAAACCTCCTTGTGACCCAAAACCTTACACGGCCAACAATGCTGGCGACGACCACGCGGTAGCGTCCGCCGCGCTAGCGGCTTAGTTCAAACGCGCTTCTCGTCACGGACCGATTCGCTGGTCACAGGCCGACTTATCGGTACTGCTTGGCGGAATATCCGCTCGCCCCACACCCACCCCTGGCGCGGATTGAGCGCAGCCGCTCAGGGAAAGTTCGTCACCTTCGGCGTCACCCGAGGATGCATCGCGGTTGCCTCGCCTGTGTCGTCGATCACATGGCTGATCCCCCCGTGATCGCCCAGCGCCACTGTGATCATGTCGTGAAATCGTATCTCCGGGCTCATCGGCGTCTCGATTGCCCGCGTCAGCACTATATCCGGATACCGGAAGACGCTGTACACACCCAGCCCCCACGCCTCATGACTCGTTACTCCATCCGCCACCTTGTACGAGGCCCAGCCGTTCACTCCCGGCGCACTCGTATAGCTCGCCTGGTTCGGAGGATCGTATGGAATCTCGGACTGATAAAAGTAAGTTCGCCCGCCATTCCCATTCCAAAGAACCTGGAATTTCTGATGATGCTCCACAAACAGGCCGTAGATTGTAACGTCGTTTCCATTCACTACTAGCCCGTTCTCGCTGGTATTCAGATCCCAACCAACTCCGGCGCCATGGTCCGCTCTCCATATCCAGGTGTGGTCCACCAGTGTGTCGTTGCTGTTAATCCTCAAATTCACCTTGGCCCGGCCCACGCCCGCGCCGCCCACACGAAAGAAAACATCGTGAAGCGTGATAGGGTCTTTCTTATGGCGTGTCCGACTTTCCTCCGATCCCACCTCAAGCAGCACGGGAGACTCGATCGGCCCCGCATCGAAGAGCAGCCCGGCAATCTCGATGCCGTCAGCGTCGGCTGTCGTCATCGCCGCCGTGCCTTTCACCGGACGCAGCGTAGCGAAGCCGAGTCCCAGCACCACGGTACGCGGCCGCGTCACGCGAATCGGAGCGGTCAGGTCATAGATCCCCGGCGTCAGAATCAGGTCCTTGCCCAGGGCAAGCTGCGCGTTGATCGTCTCCGCCGTATCCACATCCGGGCGCGCAATGTAAAACCGCTCAATGGGAATCGTTTCTCCCGCCGTTTCTCCGCCGCGCCACGTTATCCCGACGCTGTCGCTGTACAACTCCGGAACCCGCACGCTGAACTCGCCCGCAGCATTCACTTGCAGGAACGGTTTCTCCCGCACCACAGGCGTCCTCGCTACTTTCGTGTACGGCGGCGAAGGCCATGCGCCTTCCGGCGGATGCACTACACCGACGAACACCATGTTCCAGTTCGCGCCGGTCCAGCTCTTCCAATCGCAGTTGCGCGAGATCCACTGCTGCTGGCTTCCGGAATCGACATTCCCGTCCACAAGTGAATCCGACATCCAACCACCGCTCGCCCACCCGTGATTCTGGTGCAGCACCAGGTCACCGCGCACATGCATGCGCCGCAGCGACACTGCCTGCGAGACTGCCCACTGCATCGTGCCACCCGTCGGCCCGATCGAGAGCCCTTCCGTAGCTCTCCAGAAGGTTGTCGTCGCGTTGTTGTGCACCAGGTTTGCATCCACATGCACGCTGCCCTCAATCCGCGTGGCATCGGGGGACGCGCCCAACCCTATCACCTGTGTGTAGAAACCCACCGGCACGTCCACCGCGTAGCTTCCGGGCAGGAACAAAATCGCATTTCGCTGTGGCCCAAACTCGTTGTGTTGCTGTATCGCATACACCGCATCGATCTGTTTCTGAATCATCTGCGATGGCATCGACGGATCGAAGATCAGTACGTTGGCTCCGAAATCCGGCTTCGCGCCCTTCGCTGCGAGCGCCGGCAGAGCCGCTGCCAGCAGCCCCACCGTGAAGCCCAAACGCGCTAGAAGCCGGAGAGCTTGTCCACTAGACATAAGCCACCACTGACTCCGAAGATATCACCGTTGGAACCGAACTCTTCGCCAACAAGGGGAGGTATCAACCATCCGGTGCTAAAACCGAGCGGACAAAGACCCAAATTGGAGAGCAATATGGTGCGGATGCTTTGGATTTCTCTTTTGCGTACGTTCCTGAGTCATCACGGCTCCGCCCATGGAAGCTAAAAACCACGGGACTTCACTATCTGCTCCCTGCATCGACCTTCTTGACAAGGACGACCGTCTTCGGATCTACAGTAATTTCCTTGAGGCGCGCGACCTCCTCAGCCGTGCCACCCTCTTGATACTTTCCACCCAAGTGCAATGCAAAGAATTTCTCCGCCGCCATGAACAGCGCCAGATTATTGATCGGCCGAGCAAAACCGTGCCCTTCGTCCGGTGCGAGGATGTATTCCACCGGGAAACTCCGGTCGCGTAACGCAATCACGATCTGTTCAGCCTCACGCCGATTCACTCGCGGATCATTGGCTCCCTGGGCCACAAGCAGGGGCGTCTTGATGTTGTCAGCTGAATTCAAGGGAGACTCTTCCATCAATTGTGTTCTGCCCTCCGGGGTGTTCGGGTCGCCGATCCGTTTGTAGAACATCTTGCGGACGGACTCCCAATACGGCGGAATCGAACCCAGCAATGTGATTAGATTCGAGGGTCCCACGATGTCGACCGCCGCCGCATATAGATCAGGAGTGTAGGCAACGCCGGCCAAGGTGGCGTACCCGCCATACGAAGCGCCGATAATCCCAACACGTTTGGGATCAGCGATGCCTTGTGTGATCAGGTATTTCATACCCCAAGTCACATCGTCCTGCATCTTCCGGCCCCACTCCAGGTTGCCGGCGTCCAAAAACTTCCTGCCGTATCCGGCTGAGCCGCGGAAGTTGGGCTGCAATACGGCATAGCCTCGATTGGCGAAGAACTGTACCAGCGGGTTGTACCCCCACTGGTCGCGTCCCCACGGACCGCCGTGTGGAAGCATCAGAGTTGGCAGATTCTTTGCCGGAACTCCCTTCGGAAGAGTGAGGTACGCCGGAATCTCCAACCCGTCGGATGAGTTATAGCTGACCGGCTTCATCTGAGCCAGGTCTGCCCGCGGGAGTTTCTCGCGGACCTTGTATTGCGGCGTCAGAACATGTGTCTTGCGGTCGAAGAGCATCGTCTCGCCGGGCTCCGTGTCGCTGACTGCCTGACCAGCCAGACTTGCTCGTCCTTAGTGCGCGAAACCACCATGATTTCGTGGTCCGGGAACTTGTGTTCGACCCAGTGAACGTCGTCGCCGAATGCCTTGTTCTTGTAGTAGGTCTTGACGCGGGCAGCAATGTACCAAGTTTCCACGAGTTCATCCGTCGCTTCGGAGAAAAGAGCTCCGCCGAAGTCGACCTTACCCAATGGGTCTGATTCCACCATCTCCGTCTCACCGGTCTGCGGGTCCAACAATTCCAGCGAGGTGAGATCGGCGTCCTTGTTGGTTTCCATGTAGAGCCGCTGGTCTCCCGGCTGAAATTGCAAAGGGCTACACGCCTCAAACACCGAGCAGGAATAAACCTTGGTGAAGGAATCGGCATCGACCCGCAGCAGCTCAGTGTCACCGTTTTCTGCGCTGCGCGTCGCCATGCGCAACCGTCCCTTGAGGTCGAACACCCAGCCGGTAATACGCTCGGTGTTCTTGCGGATCAGCGTATTCTCTCCGGTGGAAATCTTCAGCCGATAGAGGTCGTGCCAAGCCTTATCTCGGTCATTGAGTCCGATGTAGACCATATCCGGGTCGCTCTTCGGCACCTCGAATATCTCCACGCGCACACCTTTTAGTCCGGTCAGATCACGCGAGGGCGGCGCATCCTTTCCTGCCGCAGGTTTCGCGGAAGGATCAACCGCATAAACATTGAAGTTCTCATCTCCGTCGTTATCCTTCGCATAAAGGATGAACTTGCTGTCTCGCGTCCAGAAATATCCGGCGACCGGCCGGGTGGTCTCCGTTGTAAGCAAACGCGCGGCGCTGAACGGTTCGTCTACCGCCTTCACATAAACATTACGAGTGTCTTTCCATGGTTTCAGAAAGGCGATGTACTTGCCATCGGGAGAAAGCTGCGCCGCCGCGATTTCTGGATTGCCAAAGATTACATCGCGATCAATGAGCTGTGGCGGCTCGCTCGTTTTGTCGGCCGCGGTGGCGAGGGGCGCAAGCAGCAAAATACCCACGAAGACGAATCGGAGTTTCATATGCGCCAGTTCCTTTCTGTTGGCACTCGGACGCGCGAGGGCGATGAGCAAGGGACAGCGACATTGTCCCCCAGGCCAGGCCCAAGGTGCAAGCGAGTGTCAGGACATTGCACAGCTTATCCGGCGCAGACTCGCAATTGCTTGGGGATTCGGAAGCTTCGCCTACCGGGTATGCTGTATTGCGCAGACAGGGAAAGCCGATTAAGTTTGCATGGCGCCGCTGCAACGTCTGATGCAGGCGCGTAATGCTTCGTATGGAAGATAGAATTCGGAGACTGTGCTCTCAACTTCTCGCCGCGGAAGGCGATGAGGAATTACGGCCGATACTCATCGAACTGCGGGAGGCATTGCACCAGCACATCGAACGCCTGCGCGAGCGCTTTGGCGCGTATCCATTCCTCGTGGAACGGCGCGCCCGAACCGACATTTCGACGTGGAACAGGAAAGAGGACCAACAAGCCGCGGCGGCGAAAGAGACCAACATCACAGACCTGGGTACTTAAGCTACCGGACAACTCAACCGGGGAGGCTTTTTCGATGGGTGGCACTGGCAGCCCTGTCGCCTTGCGCCGCCGTTCTTCGTTGTCGTCCAATACCTGAATTAGTTCTTGGATTGTAGCTATAAACCTGTCTGGATCTTGCTCAAAAATGGCCTGTTCGCAAAGTTCTCTCCAACGCTCTTTGGTTTCGCCTTGCAAGGTGTCACCTCCAGACTCGGATTTGCCTGCGGTTCACAATTCTCACCGACGACCGATGTCAGTAGTACCTCCGACCGCTTGACTAGAAAACAGGAAAGGTGGACGTATATTGGAAGCAATTGTTCCGCCAAATCCCTTCCCGACCCGAAAGTCGTCCTACCGCACGTACTTGGCTCCGCCATTTCGATTGGTATGGGAGAGCCCACAGGGTAAAGTTTGCTGCCCAGGCCTTGCGGGGCTCTCAACGTTCTGGGCCACCGCATACAGGGTTCCCCGTATTCCATCGCACCCTAGGCCGTAGCTAGTGTAAGGTTTCTCCGTAGGCTGTGGTCCCGCCGCATTGGGCTTCCCCGCGCGGAGTTCTGGAGCAGCAGGCACGCACAGTCAGTCAACGGGCATGGATGAAAAGATCAACATCCTAATGGTCGACGACCAGCCGGGCAAGTTGCTCACCTATGAGGCCATGCTCGGTGAACTGGGCGAGAACCTGATCAAGGCTCATTCGGGAATGGAAGCCTTGGAGCACCTGCTGAAAATCGATGTTGCCGTCGTGCTCATGGACGTGAGCATGCCTGGAATGGATGGTTTCGAAACTGCGCAAATGATTCACGATCATCCGCGCTTTCAAAACACGCCTATTGTCTTCATCTCCGGGATTCACATGACGGATTTCGACCGGCTGAAGGGATATCAACACGGAGCTGTCGATTACCTTTCCGTTCCTGTTGTTCCAGAGTTGCTTCGGGCAAAAGTGAGAGTGTTCGCCGAGTTGCATCGCAAGACGCGCCAATTGGAAATGCTTAACGCCCGCATCACTACATTGCGGGACGAAGAGCGGAGACACATCGCCCGCGAGTTACATGACAGCGTTGGGCAGCTACTTGCCGCCATTGGTATGAACAGTGTTTCGGTGGAGGCGGAAGCTCATAAGCTAAGCCCTGATGGGGCCAAGCGCCTCGCTGAAAACGCCGCCATGGTCGCCGAAGCCAGTAAACAGATTCGTACCATTTCCTATCTGCTGCATCCTCCCTTACTGGATGAAGCGGGTCTTGCATCTGCTCTCCGTTGGTACGTTGAGGGATTCTCCGAACGGAGTCAAATCAACGCGGAGCTCGACATCCCGCAGAGTTTTGCTGGTTTGTCCAAAGAAATGGAGCTCTCCATCTTCCGGGTTGTGCAGGAGTGCCTGACCAATATTCATCGTCATGCCGGGAGTCCCACAGCCAGAATTCGCATGGTTCAAGACGACGCATGTTTAAGGGTTGAGATCGAAGATACGGGGAAAGGGATTCCGCCTGAAGAGCAGTCCACGTCCGGGTCGTCGGCTCACGCCGGCGTCGGGCTTCGCGGAATGCGAGAGCGCCTGCGGCAGTCAGGTGGCACTCTGCAAGTCCAGTCAAATGGCCTCGGAACACGGGTGACCGCCATTCTTCCCGTTGTACGTGCTACGGCTGCGCCTGCAGTCCAAGAGGTCAGTGACAAGTCGCGCTGACCTGAGATACTCGGTGGGGAACGAATCGGGTTAATGCGCACTCATCGTCTTGGCACGATGTCTCCACGGCGGAATACACGAGAGTGTTGTCTGCTGTTTTGCGCTTCACGCGCCGAAATATTCGTGGCTTCTGGGGTTTCCAGGGTTTTGGCTTGGAGGATATTTCCGTCCCGAACTGATTCGCCGCGCTTCCATTCGCACTTAGTCGGCTCTTCTTCCGGGCCGGGTGCATTGGGCTTCCGGATCCTTCACGTTGTCGCGTCCGAATTGGCGAGTTGATTGCACATTTCGTGAATGATCTCTTGTCTGATCTCGTACTCCAGAATGTCGGCGTCGGTTGCTACGCCGAACGTTCGTGATTCCAACACTTCGGTTTGTTTCCGTAGGAGTTGGCCGAGTTCCTTGCGGAGGGCTTCAGCTTGACTAAGGTCCATGATGCCTCCGTTTTGCGGCGAAGCGGCACCTTGGGCTTTAATCCCAGTCTGGCAAGCATAGCGTGTTCGATTCAATACCCTACATCCCGTACTACCGCTGTTTTGGTCCGTAGCAATCTGTCGCAAGTTCAAGGGTTTCCACAGTCGCGTCCGAGAACTTTTTTCCACGTTCAGGCTAAGGAAGCCGTGCGAGACCATTCGCCCATTCCACAAAGTCAGCCTTCTGAACAGCTTCGGTGCGCCTCCTGTCTGGCATTTCGATTGCGACTGAACTGATACGGGCGTCGCTGTCTGGAGGCTTGTGATGAGGAAAAACCGCTTTTGGATCGAGGTCATCACGCTTTGCGCGGGGGCTGCCTTTGGCCTCGCGCTCGCGCTTGCGTTCGTAGGCGCCGTCGTCGTGGCGTTCGGACAAACCGAACCACCCCAGTCACCAGCCCAAGCCCACCGCCAGCAAACCTATGTTGGCATGGTGACCTGTGTTGGCATGGTGACCTGTTCGCGCTGTTTCGCCAAACACTCTGCCAAGATCGGCGCTAACGCCACCGACTGCGCGCGCGTCTGCATCCGTGACGGAGCTAATTTTACCTTCGTCAATGGGGATCGGACGTATCTTCTCAAAGCAGATCCAGCGAAGCTGAAACGAGTGGCTGGACAGCGCGTGCAAATTGTGGGCGCCCTTAACGGCGCCACGATCACTGTCACATCCATCGACGCAGGGACATAGCCCGCAGGAAGTTTCAGCGGCCGCCTCTTGATTCACCTCGAACCCGAGACCCTACAGTGAACGGTTACTTATATCGCTCTCAACCAAGTGAGTTGATATGGCGATGTTATCACCAACAATCCCAGTTCTTGACTCTGCACCAATCGCAGTTGGTCCTATTTCCCAACTGCATCCTTCGATGGCCGTCAAAATACATGCAGAGCCTGGAATTGTCGTCTTTCGGAGAATTTGAACCGGAAGGATTCGTTCGGACGAGCCGAGAAATGGGCCATTGTGAGGCAACAGAGTCATGCAACTTGGGGGTATCGGCTATCCGCGCAAGCCAGGAGAGCCATCATTTCGTCTAGCGTGGCGATGTCGAACTCTCGCATCGAAGTGGCGCGCTCCAGCCTTTCCCTCACAGATGGATGGGGATTGAACAACTTAAGTCGAATGTCGTGGTCGCGAGCCCATCGCTGCAGGAAGACGAGCATGCCCAGACCTCCGCCTTCGATGGCCGTGACTTCCGAGAGATCGAGGACGATGATTCGGGAATCGCTTTGTAAGTTGACCGCTTTGCGTAATTCGAAAGCGGCTTCGCTCCGTACAATTCGTCCTTCGCACTCAATGACTGCCATTTCTCCGATGTTCTCAAAATGGACACGCAGCATATTCTTTTCCGGCCTTAGGCTGGTTGTTGTAACTCCACCCGTATAGCCATTGATTTGCAGCGCCCTTAGTTTCCCGAACGGCTCCCCCCCGCTATGGCGAAGAAGCAGGGAAAGGCGGCCAGAATACTGCACTCGAAGCGGAATCCTCATCCTTACCTGGTGAGCTGCGATCGTCCCCCGGCTCTCGCTTCGCCCTCTGTTTAGTAGAGATTCCTGGCGCAAGAACCCATGTCCCGCCCCTCTCTCTGCTCCTTCAGGTTGATTCTGCAGGATCCAGCAGCACCTTCCAATACTGGGAATCCCCTGAGAGCCGACGGATTTTCACCTAGGAGGCGATTTTGGCGGTCCGCAAATGCGCCGATTAGCTGAGGATGAGCGGCCCAGAAGAGGCTCTGATCGCGCTGCAGCAATATTCGTACCCTGGAAACGTGCGTGAGCTCGAGCACATCGTCGAACGGGCTCTGTTGCAGGCCAACGGACGGAGTTGAACCGCCGACGCCAGCATTTTCAGGTCCTTCAACAACTTAACTTTGCAGAGTGGCCCCAGTTTTGTGACCACTCTGTGACCAGCGCCGATGTTCCCCTAAGCGTCGGCCCCAATCTCAGCCGTGCTGCTTGCCGGCAACCCGTTGATCTCCGCCAGTCCCCAGGCGTGGACCGGTGGCCCATCAGAACGCAAATCCGCGCTTACTACCGGTTTGTCCGTTTATCGGGACCAATCCGAAGGCGTTACTTCCGGGTAGCGTCACTCATACCCCGACTTCAGCGCGCATTTTGACGGATACTGCTCTTAACCTCTTCTGCGACAAATACCTTTAGGGGTGGTTCCCCCAGCAATTTGAGGTTTGAGTGCTGGGGCGAGAGCGGTTGTCCTCTGCTGCGATAAAAAGCCCGCGCAGAAGGCGCGCTGTTTCTTATCTCGCGTTACCATGTTCAATTCCCTGGGGTTATTTTTGTCGCTTGTACCTGAGCCACAAATTTCTGTAGCAAAGGCGACGAATTGTCCTTCTTCCAGATTAGGTTAAACGGGAGTCGGACATTCATATCAACAACGGGGAGCAAAACAATGCCTCGGGGGCAGTGCCAACGTGTGGATTCGGTCAGCCAAGCGATTCCAATCCGGCATTGGACAAGACCTAATTGTGTATCGCGCTCGTTTGCCTCTTGAACAATGCGCGGCGCGCTTAGGCCACCGCGAGCACAGGCCTGCATCATTTGATCATAGAAGGTTGGATTGGCCCAACGCTGGATCAAGATGAACGGCATGTCCCGCAGATCCCGCAATCGAATTCTTTCTCGCTTTGTTAGTGGATGACCTTTGGGCACGGCAAGTAACATTCTTTCCTGCGCGAACGGCCAATGCGCCAAATCCTTGTGCCACGGTGTGATCGTGGCGGCAAACCCACCATCCAGTCGGCCGGCTAAGACGGCTTCGACCTGATGAACAGAAAGCTGATGATGCAACACTAGCTCCGCATCTGGCTGGCAGCGCCGGAATTCGCGAAAGGAGTCCACAACCATCCCATGCCAGGATAGCGCCGTGGCAATCCCGACCCGAAGCGTACCGGCTTTGCCAAGGGCTATCCGCTCGGCGCGCCGCTTCGCCTCGTCGACGTCTTGCAAGATACGTCGCGCATCGTTCAGAAACAGTTTTCCCGCCGCGCTCAATCGCACCCCCCGGGGCAATCGGTCGAACAGGAGGAATCCCATCTCCCTCTCTAGATCCTGGATCTGCCGCGACAGGGCGGGCTGAGCGACATGGAGGCGCGCGGCTGCTCGTCCGAAATGTTGCTCTTCTCCAACGCCCACGAAATACCGCAAATGCCGAAGTTCCATTTGATGCCCTCTAGGTATTGGATCGATAGAAACGAAATCTTGGACGTATCGATCATGATTATCGCAAATTGGTGTCCAGATATGAAAGCACTTGTCCTGAACACATTGGGTCACGGGTTTGATTTCGAAGACGTGGAGATCGCCTCGCCAATAGGTCGCGAGGTTCTTGTCGACGTGCAAGCGTCAGGCCTCTGTCATACGGACCTCCTGTTTGCCACTCACGATATCGCGCCGACACCATCTGTGCTGGGTCACGAGGTGGCGGGGGTCGTGGCAGGTCGGTCCTGATGTCACTCGATTCCGTGCCGGAGATCACGTCGTAGGATCTCTAGCGCAGTCGTGCGGAGCGTGCGCACGATGTCTCTCAGGCCGCTCCTTCCAGTGCCAACATCCGGAGTCCACATTGCGCCGACCAGGCGATGTCCCGCGCTTGAGCCGCAACGGAGTTGGCTTGTTCCAGGGTTTCGGGCTGGGTGGCTTTGCCGAGCAGGCACTCATTCATGAAAACCAGCTCGCTGTCGTTCCGAAGGAGATTCCTTTCGCCCAGGCTGCATTGCTCGGTTGCGGGGTCGTAACGGGCGCTGGCTCCGTCTTGAACACCGCGAACGTGACCGCCGGTGACTCGGTCGTAATCTTCGGCGCTGGAGGGGTCGGTCTCAATGCTGTAAGCGGAGCGCGCATCGCCGGCGCTTCAAGGATCGTGGTGATCGACATCCAAGAGAAGCGACTCGATGCAGCCCGGCGATTCGGGGCGACCGACGTCATCGACTCCACGAAGAGTAACCCGGTTGAAGCCGTGGGCCACCTTCTGCCAGGAGGTGCTGACCACGTCTTTGATTTCGTGGGACTGAAGTCGGTGGCCGAAGAGGGGCTCGCCATGCTTAGCGTTGGGGGTGGGCTCTACCTGGTCGGAGTGGAAAAACCCGAAGTCGACATTGATCTGAACATCTTTGGCGCAATCGGTGGCCAGAAGCGTCGTGGGTGTGAATTTCGGCTCGACCAACGCGAAGCGTGACATCCCGATGTACGCACAACTTTACTTGCAAGGCCGGATGAACCTGGACGACCTGGTTTCGAGAAAGATCTCGCTGCGCGAGGTAAATGACGGTTACGCGGCGCTGAAGGACGGCTCGCTCAACCGAGTCGTCGTCACATCGTTCGGATAGTAGTTACCTATACAAGGAGGGCGCGATGCAAACACTCGTAGAAAGAGACACGATCAAGACAATCACTGCTCACTACATCGATGGTGGGTTCGTCGAATCCCATGGCCAGGAAGTCATGGACATCATCCGTCCGACCGACGGCAAGGTCATCGCCCGCGTGACGCTGGGCGACGAAGAGGACACGCGACGCGCCATCGGCGCGGCCAGGCGCGCCTTTGCCACTTTTGGCCACACGACGAAGGAAGAGCGGGCCAGCATCTTACGCCGGCTGCATCAGGCCGTCACAGCACGCATCGATGATCTAACTGCCGCCATGGTGGAGGAGTACGGAGGTGTTGTGCAGTTCGCTAGGCTTATCGTTGAATCCGGAGTCAATGCCTTTCCGGCCGCTGAGAAGGGGCTCTATGAACTGCCTTTGACTCAGAGTTGGGGTAAAACGAACGTCACTTTGGAACCGGTCGGCGTGGCTGGCCTGATTACCGCATGGAATGCCAACGCGCTATTCATTTGCCTCAAGCTGGCTTCCGCCGTGGCTGCCGGTTGTACGGTCGTCATTAAGCCTAGCGAGCTGAGTTCGCTACAGACGGGGGTGATGATCGAGTGTCTGGAAGCGGCCAAGCTCCCGAAAGGGGTTTGCAACATCGTGATCGGCCGGGGGGATGTGGTCGGGGCGGAGCTGGTACGCAATCCTGACGTTGCCAAGATATCTTTTACCGGCTCGGTTGCCGTTGGCCAGTCGATCATGCGCGACGGTGCGGCGACAATGAAGCGCGTCACACTGGAATTGGGCGGCAAATCGCCCACCATCCTGCTCGATGATGCGGTTCTCGACAAGGCGATTCCGGCGGCTCTCGTAATGGCCTTTATGAATAGTGGACAAGCTTGCGCCGCAGGGACTCGGCTCCTCGTTCCTAGGAGTCGACTCGACGCCGTTAAGCGAGCGATCGTGGACGCCATGCCCGCCTTTGCAGTCGGCGCTCCGACCGATCCAAAGACCGGCGTCGGTCCGATGGTGTCGCAGAAGCAGTACGAACGGGTGCAGTCCTATATCTCCAAGGGCATCGAGGAGGGCGCAGAGGTTCTCGCCGGTGGGGAGGGTCATCCGGAAGGTTTCGAATCTGGTTACTTCGTTAAGCCCACGGTCTTCGTTAACGTGAAAAACGATATGGCCATTGCTCAGGAGGAGATTTTCGGCCCTGTGCTTTGTGTCATCGCCTATGACTCCGAGGATGAGGCGATCCGGATCGCCAACGACTCAAGATATGGGTTGCACGCCGCCGTGCTGGGGACCGACCTCCAGCGAGCGCGTCGCGTGGCCTCACAAATACGCGCCGGTCGTGTCGTGATCAATGGCATGACCGATGATCCGCAGGCCCCCTGGGGAGGATTTAAGTTCTCCGGTGTCGGCCGTGAGTATGGCCGGTACGGGATCGAGGCGTTTGTCGAGACCCGAGCCATCATCGAGTCCTAAGAAGACCAACCCATGAGCAAACACGTCACTGTCTCGCCTGAAGAAGCTGCGGACCGCGTCGCCATCCGTGAGCTCGTCGAGGCCTATGCGCACTGCGCCGATCGTCGTGATGCAAAAGGTCAGATGGCGCTCTTCACCCCAGATACCCACTTCGTGGTGTACATGAAAGCCACAGACGCAGCGCCAACACAGGAACTGCACTCGCGCGAGGCACTCTCTCCTGTCTTCGCAGATCTGAACCAGTACGCCGCGACCATGCACTTCCTCGGACAGACCACGATCCTTACGCTGACCCGCGACCGAGGCACAGGGGAAACGTATTGCATGCCGCACCACCTCACGATCGCTGGCGAAAAGCGACGTCTGATGATCGCCGCTCTCCGCTATACGGACACCTTCGTGAAGATGAGCGGCGTGTGGCTATTTGCCGAACGCCAGCTGTACGTAGACTGGATCGAAGAGCGCGTACTCTCATGACAGCCAACGATCAGGCAAGATCTGTGGGCCAGAAACGCCTTGTAATTATGGGCGCATCGGGAATGGTCGGCGGATACGCCCTTCGCTACGCGCTCGGGAACTCCGCTGTCAGAAGTGTGACGTCTATTGGGCGTAAGACGCTCGGCATCTCGCACCCCAAGCTGAAAGAGGTTCTGCATGAGGACTTCAGGGACTGCTCCGCACTCGCGGAGACGCTCTCGGGTCAGGATGCAGCGGTGTTTTGCCTGGGCACGTATACCGGAGCTGTATCGGATGCGGAGCTTCGCACCATAACCGTGGATTACACGATCGAGTTCGCGCGAGTTCTACACGGGAGCAGCCCCGACGTGGCGTTCTCATTTTTGAGCGGGAACGGCGCAGACCCAACGGGACGGAGTCGCATTCCCTACGCTCGCTACAAGGGTGAGGCCGAGAAGACACTGCTCGCTGCTGGCTTTCCTCGCGTTTACATCTTCCGCCCCGCATATATCTATCCCGTGGAGCCGCGGAAGGAACCCAATTTCAGCTACCGCCTGCTGCGCACGATGTATCCGGTATTTCGAGTGCTGTTCCCCAACCTGGTGATTCGCGCTGACGACTTGGCACGGGCCATGGTAGATGTCTCTGTGCACGACATCGGGAGCGAACGTAACGCCGTCGTGTTCGAGAACCGAGACATCCGAACTCTCGTCGCCTCGTGATGCCATCTCGCCGGCGTTGTCGCCTCCCGAGCGTTTGATCAGAGATGAAATCGAATCGCTTCGCGGGTGCAATCAAGGCTACTCACCGACAGCGGATAAGGAGCGGTTGGTCGGCTAACCAGAAGCTATCCGGTTTCCACGGCGAGATTGGTCCTCACAAGTCTTAGTGCTGTATCTGGAGCGCCCCCGAGCGAAGAGCTGGGAGTTGAGACGCTGTGTAGGGGGCGCTTCAGATACAGCGACTTGAAGGAACCCGCTCCCGGGGACTATGGGATTTGTATCCC